>NZ_JBDZDK010000002.1:0-369601 GCF_040049155.1 Sphingomonas silueang | reverse complement strand
ATGTCGTCCGTGGCGTCGTCGCTCGTCCGTCACGGGGGCAAAGCCCCGTTCCTTCCTCGCTCCTGTCCACGAACGACATTCCGCTCCGTCACGACGGGTCAACATCACGTCATCACGCTCTAAACAATGCGGGGCACTGTTTACCCGAAGCTGGGTCGGGGGTGGGTGGGCCTGTTGGCGGGCGTACCCGTCCCTCGCGGACCGACCCACCCCCAGCCCCTCCCTTCCAGGGAGGGGAGTGACCGAACCGCCCGCACCCGTTCGTTCCGGGCGATATCGGGGGGTGAACGGGCAGGCTGTGGGGCAGGGCTGCCCACCCCCCAAACGAAAACCGCCCCGCCGGTCCTCCCGGCGGGGCGGTATCGCATCACGCCTCGGCGCTGGCCTTGCCGCGCTTGCGGGGTTTCTTGGGCGCGGCGGGCGTCATCTCGAAGGCGAGCGCATTGTCCTTCAGCCGGACCTTGACCTCGCCGCCGTGGACCAGCTTGCCGAACAGCAGTTCCTCGGCCAGCGGCTGCTTGATCTTGTCCTGGATCAGGCGGCCCATCGGGCGCGCACCATAGAGCTTGTCATAGCCGCGCTCGGTCAGCCACGCCTTCGCCTCTTCGTCCAGATGGATGTGGACGCCGCGGTCCGACAGCTGGAGTTCGAGCTGGAGGATGAACTTGTCCACCACCCGCGCGACCACTTCCGGCGGCAGATAGCCGAACGGCACGATCGCATCGAGGCGGTTGCGGAATTCGGGGGTGAAGAGCTTCTTCACCGCCTCTTCCTGCACGTCCTCGCGGTCGATCTGGCCGAAGCCGATCGATTCCTTGGCCATGTCCGACGCGCCCGCATTGGTCGTCATGATGAGGATGACGTTGCGGAAATCGACGGTCTTGCCGTGGTGGTCGGTCAGCTTGCCGTTGTCCATCACCTGCAACAGGATGTTGAACAGGTCGGGATGCGCCTTCTCGATCTCGTCGAGCAGCAACACGCAATGCGGCTGCTGGTCGATCGCGTCGGTCAGCAGGCCCCCCTGGTCGTAGCCGACATAGCCCGGCGGGGCACCGATCAGTCGGCTGACCGAATGGCGCTCCATATATTCGGACATGTCGAACCGCTGGAGCGGGATGCCCATGATCTCCGACAGCTGGCGCGCGACCTCGGTCTTGCCGACGCCGGTCGGGCCGGTGAAGAGGTAGTTGCCGATCGGCTTGTCGGGATCGCGCAGCCCCGCGCGGCTCAGCTTGATCGCCGACGACAGCGCCTTGATCGCGTCGTCCTGCCCGAACACCACGCGCTTGAGGTCGATCTCGAGGTTGGCGAGCACGCGCGTGTCGTCGGTCGAGACGGTCTTGGGCGGGATGCGCGCCATCGTCGCGATCACCGCTTCGATCTCGCGCGCGGTGATCGTCTTCTTGCGCTTGGGCGCGGGCACCAGCATCTGCATCGCGCCCACCTCGTCGATCACGTCGATCGCCTTGTCGGGCAGCTTGCGGTCGTTGATGTAGCGCGCGGACAATTCCACCGCCGACTTGATCGAATCGGGGGTGTATTTGACCTTGTGATGCTCCTCGAACGCGGAGCGCAGGCCGGTCAGGATCTTGATCGTATCCTCGACCGAGGGTTCGTTCACGTCGATCTTCTGGAACCGGCGCAGCAGCGCGCGGTCCTTCTCGAAATGGTTGCGGAACTCCTTGTAGGTCGTGGAGCCGATGCAGCGGATCTGCCCGCCCGACAGCGCGGGCTTCAGGAGGTTCGAGGCATCCATCGCCCCGCCGCTGGTCGCGCCCGCGCCGATGACGGTGTGGATCTCGTCGATGAACAGCACCGCGTGCGGCAGCTTCTCCAGCTCGGTCACGACCTGTTTCAAGCGCTCCTCGAAATCGCCGCGATAGCGGGTTCCGGCGAGCAGCGCGCCCATGTCGAGCGAATAGATCACCGCGGGCAGCAGCACCTCGGGCACGTCGCCCTCGACGATCTTGCGCGCGAGCCCTTCCGCGATCGCGGTCTTGCCGACGCCGGGATCGCCGACATAGAGCGGGTTGTTCTTCGACCGGCGGCACAGGATCTGCACGGTGCGATCGACCTCCGCCGAGCGACCGATCAGCGGATCGACCTTGCCGGTCTTCGCCTTCTCGTTCAGATCGACGCAGAACTGCTTGAGCGCGCTTTCGCCCTTGCCCTTGTCAGCCGTTTTCGGGGTTTCCTTTTCCTCGGCGCCCTTGGGTGCGGGGGTTTCCGCCACCGCCCCGCCGCCCTTGCCGACGCCGTGGCTGATGAAGCTGACCGCATCGAGGCGGCTCATGTCCTGCTGCTGCAGGAAATAGACGGCGTAGGTCTCGCGCTCGCTGAACATCGCGACCAGCACGTTCGCGCCGGTCACTTCGTCGCGGCCCGACGACTGGACGTGCAGGATCGCGCGCTGCACCACGCGCTGGAAGCTGCTGGTCGGCGACGGATCGGTCGCGGCGTCCAGCTTGAACGTGTCGAGCTCGGTGTCGAGGTAGTGCGCGACGGTCGCCTTCAACTCCTCGAGGTCGACGCCGCAGCCCGCCATCACCTTGGCGGCGTCCTTGTCGTCGATCAGCGCGAAGAGGAGGTGTTCGAGCGTCGCATATTCGTGACGGCGCGAGGATGCGGCCTCGAGCGCCTTGTGCAGCGTGGTTTCCAGTGCGGAAGCGAAGGATGGCATTCAGGTCACTCCGGTCGACCGGCGATGACGCGCCGGCCCTTCGTCCCGGTTTCCCGGGGTCTTCCCCCATGTCGGTATGCCGCCGCCCCGCATCAAGCCATGGGGGGAAGCGGCGGGGATCACGAGCGGAACAGCGCGTCGGCGCTGGACCGGTGGTCGCGCGCGCGGGCGATGCGGGCGCGGCATCGTTCGATCTCGCCCTCCAGCACCGCGATGCGCGCGGTCAGCTCGTCGACCGACAGCGGGTCGAGATCCTCGCGCACCAGCATGGCCAGCGCGGCGGCGGACGTGCGGTCGGGAAATTCGTCGGGCTCCATCGCAATGCAACGTTGACCCTGTGTCCGGGGATGTCAATAACGCAGGCCGACAGGGGAGCGGTGTCAATGACCTTGCCAGTGACGATGCGTGCAATCGATCCCATCGAGGCGGGCGGCCCCGAAGTCCTGAAAGTTGCGGAACGCCCGGTCCCGGTGCCGGGCGATCACGAGGTGCTGATCCGCGTCGCCGCCGCCGGGGTCAACCGGCCCGACGTGCTGCAACGCACCGGCGGCTATGCCCCCCCGCCGGGCGCGCCGTCGATTCCGGGGCTGGAGGTCGCGGGACAGGTGGTGCGGATCGGACGCGAGGTCGCGCCGGAACTGCTGGGGCAGAATGTCTGCGCGCTGCTGGCGGGCGGCGGCTATGCCGAATATGTCGCGGTGGCGGCGGGCCAGTGCCTGCCGGTGCCGTCCGGCCTGTCGCTGGTCGAGGCGGCGGCGCTGCCCGAGACGCTGTTCACCGTGTGGACCAACCTGTTCGAGCGCGGCTATGCGGCGGAGGGCGACAGCGTGCTGGTCCATGGCGGCACCAGCGGCATCGGCACGATGGCGATCCTGCTGGGTGGGCTGTTCGGATTGCAGGTCATCGTAACCGTCGGCAGCGCGACCAAGGCACAGGCGGCGCTTGATCTCGGCGCGGCGCATGCGATCAACTACCGGACCGAGGATTTCGTCGCCCGCGTCGCCGAGATCACCGGCGGCAAGGGCGTCGCGGTGGTGCTCGACATGGTCGGCGGCGACTATGTGCCGCGCAACCTCAAATGCCTTGCCGAGGACGGTCGCCACGTCTCGATCGCGGTGCAGGGCGGGGCGAGCGCCACCATTCCGATCTGGGACGTCATGCGCCGCCGCCTGACGCTGACCGGATCGACGCTGCGCCCGCGCGACACCGCGTTCAAGGAAATGGTCGCCGACGAACTGGCGCGCACCGTCTGGCCGCATGTGCAGGACGGACGGCTGCGCCCCGTGATCGACAGGACCTTCCCGCTGGAAGCGGCGGCGGACGCGCACCGCCGGATGGAGGCTGGCGATCATGTCGGCAAGATCGTGCTGACGCTCGAATAGCGCGTTTTGCACGCGCTACTTGCCTATGGGGGCAGGGCGGACTAGGTAGAAAGGTAACGCGGCCGCCCGGTTTGGGCGGCCCTTTCTATTTCGGAGACCCGTCGTGGCCCAGCCGCTGATGCCGCACGCGACCGCTTCCTGGCTGGTCGATAACACCGCCTTGTCCTTCTCGCAGATCGCCGACTTCTGCGGCCTGCACGTCCTCGAGGTGCAGGCGATCGCCGACGATACCGCCGCGACCAAGCTGACCGGGCGCGATCCGGTGCGCGCGCATGAACTGACGATGGACGAGATCGAGAAGGGGCAGAAGAACCCCGACTATCGCCTGGTGATGATGAAGGGGCCGGAACAGGTCCGCCGCACCAAGGGCCCGCGCTACACGCCGGTCAGCAAGCGGCAGGACAAGCCCGACGGCATCGCGTGGATCATCCGCAACCATCCGGAGATCAGCGACGGCGCGATCGGCAAGCTGATCGGCACCACTCGCACCACCATTGCCGCGATCCGCGACCGCACCCACTGGAACATCGCCAACATCGTGCCGAAGGACCCGGTGACGCTCGGCCTGTGCTCGCAGCGCGAGCTGGACGCGCTGGTCGGGAAGGCGGCGAAGGCGGCAGGCATCGAGGCCCCGACCGACACCCGGCTGGAGGGCGACCGCGAGGCGCTGATCGAACAGCTGCGCAACGAACGCACCCAGGCGGCGCGCGACGCCGAACTGGCGGCGAGCGGCGAACAGCCGACGATCGGCGGCTTCATCGACCCGTTCAAGCGGTAACGCGGCGTTTCCGCGATCCGCTGACGGCCCGGCTGCCCGATGGGTGGCCGGGCCGTTTGCGTATGGGGGGCGATATTCCTCCCCCTCTTTGAAAGGATTCCTCTGCGAAAGTCCCTTTCCGTCCCCCCGCCAGCGCGGGGGTACGGCAGGATCAAGGGTCGACCTTAAACTTTCGCGGGGAAATCCTTGAAGGGAGGGGACGGGCGTGGGTCGGCCCGCGAGGAAAGGCAAGCGCTCCACAACCGGCCAACCCACCCCCGGCCCCTCCCTTCCAGGGAGGGGAGCAAGGTAATCCACGCCTCTGCCGAACGTCGATGCGGCCCGGCGCGACGACAATGGTTCCGCTTCGCGCCACGACGCTCTACGCTCCCCCCACCGATCCGGGAGAGAGCCGCCATGACCGACCTGCGCGACCGCGCCATCGCCCTGTACGACGCCTTCACCCACGAGCATCGCGACCGCCGCGCCTTCATGGCCGAGATGGTGGCGCTGGCCGGATCGGTCGCCGCCGCCGAGGCGCTGGTGGCGAGCATCGCCGCATCCCCCGCCGCCGCGCAGCAGGTGCAGCCGAACGATGCCCGACTGGACGCGGCGAAGCGCAGCGGGACCGAGGCGGGGGCTCCCGCCACCGCCTATTTCGCACAGCCAAAGGGGGCGCGGGGCAAGCTGCCGACCGTGCTCGTCATCCACGAGAACCGCGGGCTGAACGCCCATATCGAGGATGTCGCGCGCCGCGTGGCGCTCGCCGGATTTCGGGTAATTGCCCCGGATTTCCTCGCGCCGCAGGGCGGCACTCCGGCGGACGAGGACAAGGCACGCGAGATGATCGGCCGGATCGATTACGACCTGGCGCTGGCACAGGCGAAGTCCTTCCTCGCCAAGGCGCGCGGCCAGCGCAGCGGCAACGGCCGCACCGGCGCGGTCGGCTTCTGCTGGGGCGGGGCGTTCGTCAACCGGCTGGCGGTGGCCGATCCGGCGCTGACCGCGGGGGTCGGCTATTACGGCCCGGCGCCCGATCCGGCGGAGGCGGGCAAGGTGCGCGCTGCATTGCTGCTGCAACTCGCGGGCAAGGACACGCGGGTCAATACGACGGCGATTCCGTGGGGGGAGGCGCTCCGTGCCGCAGGCAGGCGGGCGACGACCCATGTCTATCCGAACGTCGATCACGCCTTCAACAACGACACCTCGGCGGCCCGCTACGATGCGGCGGCGGCGACGCTGGCATGGGAGCGGACGATCGCCTTCCTGCGGAACGAGCTTGACGTGAAATAGGATCATGTTCCACCTTCGTTCCGGATAGCCGAGGGGAATCGCGATGACCGGACTGACGCTCTACACCAACCCCATGTCGCGCGGGCGCATCGCCCGCTGGATGCTGGAGGAGGTCGGCGCCGACTATGCGGTCGAGGTGCTCGGCTATGGCGGCACGATGGAGGACGCGGCGTATCGCGCGATCAACCCGATGGCGAAGGTACCCGCGATCGTCCACGACGGGCGGGTCGTGACCGAATGCGCCGCGATCTGCGCCTATCTGGCGGAGGCGTTTCCCGACGCGGGCCTCGCCCCCACCGCCGACGAGCGCGCCGATTATTACCGCTGGATGTTCTTCGCCGCCGGGCCGGTCGAGCAGGCGGTGTCCAACCGTTCGCTCGGCGTCGTGCCGACCGGCGACCAGCAGCGCATGGTCGGCTATGGCGACTATGACCGCACCGTCGCGACGCTCGAAGGCGCGGTCAAGGCGCATGACTATATCGCGGGCGACCGCTTCACCGCCGCCGACGTCTATGTCGGGTCGCATCTGATGTGGGGCACGCAGTTCGGTACGCTGCCGAAGCTGGATGCGTTCATGGCCTATGTCGCGCGGCTGGCCGACCGACCGGCGCACGTCCGGGCGAGCGCGCTGGACGATGCGGCGATGGCGGAGATGCAGGCGGCGGGGTGAGCGCATCGGGCCTGGTTCGATCGAACCAGGCCTGTTCGCCCCGAGCGAAGTCGAGGGACGTGCCGCGAGCATCGCATACCGTGTCTCGACTGCGCTCGACACGAACGGACGGGGCAGGGATCGACCCGTCGGGGAAGACGGCATTCCCCGACCCGCGACCCCGGCGCGCGTGGCTTCGGGTTCGGTGCGGGATGCGCCCGACCTACCGCCGCTTGCCCGGCGCGATCAGCCATACCTTGGGCTGGCCGGTCGGGCGCGGCGTGCCGTCGAGGCGGCGGGCGCGCAGGATGCGGATGGGGTTCAGGATCATCTGTCCCTTCATCGCGTCCATGCCGCCGCCGGTCGGCACCGCGAGGATCCGCTTGACCGTATCCATCCCGCCGACCACCCGGCCGAAGGCGGCATAGCCGTCGAACGGACCCTTCGCATCCATGCTCGGCATCGCGCCGACCAGCAGCACGAAATTGCCGCCTGCCGAATTGGCCTCGGGCCGCCGGGCCATCGAGATCGCGCCGTCGACGTGTTTCACGCCCGTCCGGTCGGTGCGCTCGTGCGGAAAGGGGGGCAGGATGCGCCGCGCGTCGGTCTGGATGCCGCCCTGGATGAAGCCGAGCTTCGGGTCGCTCTTGCGCCGCGCCGATCGGTAGAACACCGTCCCGTCGAACCGCCCGTCGTCGACATAGGCGAGGAAGTTGCGCGTGGTCGCGGGCGCCCGCTTCGCGTCCAGCGCGACGACGATCGGCCCCGCGCTGGTATCGAAGCGGACGCGGACATAGCCCGGCGTCGCGCGTGTCGCCGACTGGGCAAGGGCAGGGGCGGGGGCGAGCAGGGCCAGCGACAGGGCGGCGAGCAGGTTACGCATGGCCTGCGCTGTAGCAAGCGGATAGGCTTGCGGGAAAGGGGCAGGGAGAGCCGGGGAAGATGATGACGCGCGCGCTGTTGTGGCCGACCTTCGCGATGGTGACGCTGTTCTTCGCGGTGGCGATCATGCTGCTGCACCGCCGGGTCGGGCTTCTGCGCCGTCATCCGCCCACGCGCGCCGATGTCGCCGGCCCGGAGGCGCTGGCCGCCTATTTCCGCCCCGCCGCGCTGCCTGCCGCCAATCTCGCCAACCTGTTCGAGATGCCGGTGCTGTATTTCGCGCTGGTCCCGCTGCTGCTGATGACCGGACAGGCGGGGGTGGTGCAGGTGGCGCTGGCATGGGGCTTCGTCGCGCTGCGCACCGCGCACAGCATCGCCCATCTTCGCCACCGGCTGCGCTGGCGACTCGCGCTGTTCCTGCTGTCGAACGCGGTGCTGGCGGTGATGTGGGTCGGCTTCGCGATCGATATGACGCAGGCGGCAGGGAACGCGCCGTCGCCGCGTGACGTTTCCCCCGTCGACCTCAGGGAGATTCGCCGATGATCCGCCGCCTTGCCCCCGCCGCCCTCGTCCCCGCGCTCGCGCTGCTCGCCGCCTGTGGGGGGCAGGAGGTGGTGGTGACGAACGACGCCAACGTCGTGTCAAACGACGCCTATGCCAATGCCGCCTTCCGCAACGACGGCGAAGTCGGCAACGAGATGATCCCGATCAATCCGATGGACACCGGCGAGAATTCGGTGACGGCGGCCGGTGACGCGATGATGGGCAACACCCCCGACGGCATGAACGCGGCGATGGGCAACACCGCCAACTAGGGCGTTTCGCCGCCTCGACTTCACCCGCCGCGACGAAAATCGATTGACGTTCCTGCCCATGCTGCGCGACGACGTGGTTAACGGCAGGGGGCGATCGATCATGATGCGTGCGATCTTGGTGGCGGCGACAATCGGGCTGGCGGTCGCGCCGGTATCCGCCGCCGATCCGCCGGTCGCCGACACGGGTGCCGATCTGGAAGCGGTGACATACCCGTTCCCGGTAGGGCGGATGGAAACGAGCTTCGGCGGCGTGCCTGCGGGCATGGCCTATATGGATGTCCGCCCGACTGCCGCCGCCAACGGGCGCACCGCCGTGCTGCTCCATGGCAAGAATTTCTGCGGCAACAGCTGGGAGCGGACCGTGCGCGCGCTGGCGGCGGCGGGGTGGCGGGTGCTGGTGCCCGACCAGATCGGCTTCTGCAAATCGTCCAAGCCGCGCACCGCGCAGTACAGCCTGCACCAGATGGCGCGCCTCACCACCCGGCTGATGAGCGAGCGCGGGGTGCAGAAGGCGGTGATCGTCGGCCATTCGATGGGCGGCACGCTGGCGCTGCGACTCGCGCTGGCCTATCCCGAACGGGTCGACCGGCTGGTGCTCATCAACCCCATCGGCCTGAAGAACCGCGCCGACGAGGGCATTCCCTATACCCCGATTGACCGGCTGTTGCAGGATCAGCGCGCCACGACGCTGGCCAGCATCCGCGCCTACCAGCGCGACACCTATTATCACGGCACCTGGGCCCCCGCGTACGAACGCTGGGCGCGGATGCAGGCGGGGATGTACGTCGGGCCGGGGCGCGACACGGTGGCGCTGGCGCAGGCCAAGACCAGCGAGATGATCTATACCCAGCCGGTCGCGTACGAGCTGAACCGGATCAAGCTGCCGATGACGCTGATCGTCGGGACGCTCGACCGGACCGCCTTCGGCCGCGAACAGGCATCGCCGACGCTGGCGAAATATCTGGAGGCGGGGCCGCAGCAGGCGGCGCAGCTCGTCGCGCGGCTGCCCAACGCGACGCTGGTCCGGCTGGCGGGGGTGGGGCATGTCCCGCAGATCGAGGTGCCGGAACGGTTCGAGCGGGCGCTGCTCGGCGCGATGGGAACGACCCCGGCGGCATCGGCTCCGGTACCGGTCGAATAGGCGACGGGCCGGGTCAGCGCATCGCGACGGGAACCGGCTGATTGTCGTTCGCGGCCCCCGGCAGCGACAGCGCGCAGGTCAGCAGCCACGCCGCCACCCCCATGGCGACCGGCGCGACGAGGGGGGCGACGACCGCCGCGGCCAGCGCCAGTCCGACCCATCGGCCCGCTCCGGCGAGCACCGCGAACGGCAGGCAGGCCGCCAGCACCGGCAGCGGCACCGGCAGCAGCAGGGCGACCGACAGCATCGCCGCGGCGATCCCCGCCGCCCAGGGGCGTGCGCGGCGACCAGGCGCCAGCGGCCGGGTCAGCGCGGCGGCGCCCGCACCCGCCGCCAGTACCGGCAGCAGATGGGCGAACGCATCGCCCGCCCCGAATCGCCCGGCCAGCCACCACAGCCCCGACGCCGGAACGGTGCCGAGCGGCGTCGCCCAAGCCGCGATCGCAAGCGCAAGCGCGCAGGCGGCGGCGACGGACAGGGGCGGAAGGGCGCGCATGACGGCGTCGTACGCCCGCGATCCTTGCCAATGCGTTGCCATGGGGCGGCATTGACGGTCGGGCGGTCAGGCGGTATAGGCCCGCCCGTCCCGCTGGGTCGGCTTCGTATCCGCGCCGCCAGCCTGCATGTGGGTCGAGCTGAACATTGCTGGAGACATCGGCCTCGTGGCGAATCGTCCACGCGGCCTTTGCGCATTTCTGATGAAGAAGGGCTCCGGCAAAGTAACCGCAAGATAAGGTGAAGGGCTTCATGCCGACGATCAACCAGCTGGTCCGCAAGGGCCGCGAACCGCAGAAGGCCAAGTCGAAGGTCCCTGCGATGGACCAGAACCCGCAGAAGCGCGGTGTCTGCACCCGTGTGTACACGACGACCCCGAAGAAGCCGAACTCGGCGCTGCGCAAGGTGGCCAAGGTCCGCCTGACCAACAGCCGCGAAGTCATCAGCTACATCCCGGGCGAAGGCCACAACCTGCAGGAGCACTCGGTGGTGCTCATCCGCGGCGGCCGTGTGCGCGACCTTCCCGGCGTGCGCTACCACGTCCTGCGCGGCGTGCTCGACACGCAGGGCGTCAAGGATCGCCGCCAGTCGCGTTCGAAGTACGGCGCCAAGCGTCCGAAGTGATCCCGCGCCGCGCATGTCCTGCGCAGCCCGAGGTCCACTCTACCCCAGTAAGCCCCCGACGGGTTCGGGAACCGGCTGAAGATTGAAGGAATATCTGATGGCTCGTCGTCGTCGTCCCGAAAAGCGGGAAATCCTGCCTGATCCCGTGTACGGGGATGAGGTCCTGTCGAAGTTCATGAACTCGGTGATGCTGGACGGCAAGAAGTCCGTCGCCGAGGGCATCGTCTATTCGGCGTTTGAGACCGTCGAATCGCGCGCCAAGCGCGATCCGCTGGGCGTGTTCCATGACGCGCTGAACAACGTGAAGCCGAACATCGAAGTGCGTTCGCGCCGCGTCGGCGGTGCGACCTACCAGGTGCCGGTCGAAGTCCGTTTCGAGCGCGCGCAGGCGCTGGCGATCCGCTGGCTGATCGCTAGCGCACGCAACCGCAGCGAGAACACCATGTCGGCGCGCCTGTCGGGCGAGCTGATGGATGCCGCCAACAACCGCGGCAACGCGGTCAAGAAGCGCGAAGACACGCACCGCATGGCGGAAGCGAACCGCGCCTTCTCGCACTACCGCTGGTAAGCCCCGGCGGTGGCTTTTCACCGCTGAGATAACCGCCTATATCGTGGGGAGCGGGCGTCATGCCTCGCTCCCCACATTGCTAAGGAAGCAACGACCATGGCCCGCAGCCATCCGCTCGAACGATATCGTAACATCGGCATCATGGCGCACATCGATGCCGGCAAGACGACCACGACCGAGCGTATCCTCTATTACACCGGCAAGTCCTACAAGATCGGCGAAGTGCACGAAGGCACCGCCACCATGGACTGGATGGAGCAGGAGCAGGAACGCGGCATCACCATCACCTCGGCGGCGACCACCTGCAAGTGGCGCGCGGCGGAGGGCAAGGGTGAAGAGCACCTGATCAACATCATCGACACCCCCGGCCACGTCGACTTCACGATCGAGGTCGAGCGTTCGCTGCGCGTGCTCGACGGCGCGGTCGCCTGCTTCGACGGCGTGGCGGGCGTGGAGCCGCAGTCGGAAACCGTGTGGCGTCAGGCCGACAAGTACGGCGTGCCGCGCATGTGCTTCGTCAACAAGCTCGACCGCACCGGCGCCGACTTCTATTTCTGCGTCGATTCGATCATCGAGCGTCTGGGCGCGCGTCCGGCCGTGCTGTATCTCCCGATCGGCATCGAGGGCGGCTTCAAGGGCCTCGTCGACCTGGTCGAGAACCGCGCGATCATCTGGCTCGAGGAGTCGCTGGGCGCGAAGTTCGAATATCAGGACATCCCCGACGACCTGAAGGAAAAGGCCGCGAAGTATCGCAGCGACCTGATCGAGATGGCCGTCGAGCAGGACGACGACCTGATGGAAGCCTATCTCGAAGGCAACGAACCGTCGGTCGCCGACCTCAAGAAGCTGATCCGCAAGGGCACGCTGGCCATGAACTTCGTGCCGATCGTGTGCGGCTCGGCGTTCAAGAACAAGGGCGTGCAGCCGCTGCTCGACGCGGTGGTCGACTATCTGCCCTCGCCGCTGGACATTCCGGACGTGCAGGGCGTGAAGCTCGACGGCGAGACCCCGGATTCGCGTCCGGCGTCGGACACCGCGCCGCTGTCGCTGCTGGCGTTCAAGATCATGAACGACCCGTTCGTCGGCTCGCTCACCTTCGCCCGCATCTATTCGGGCACCCTCACCAAGGGTTCGTACCTGAACTCGGTGAAGGACAAGAAGGAGAAGATCGGCCGTATGCTCCTCATGCACGCGAACTCGCGCGAGGACATCGACGAGGCGCGCGCGGGCGACATCGTGGCGATCGCGGGCCTGAAGGAAACGACGACCGGCGACACGCTGTGCGATCCGTCGAACCCGATCATCCTCGAGCGCATGGAGTTCCCGGAACCCGTGATCGAGCTGTCGGTGGAGCCGAAGACCAAGGCCGACCAGGAAAAGATGGGCATCGCGCTCAATCGCCTCGCCGCCGAGGACCCCTCGTTCCGCGTGTCGACCGATCACGAATCGGGCCAGACGATCATCAAGGGCATGGGTGAGCTTCACCTCGAAATCCTCGTCGATCGCATGAAGCGCGAGTTCAAGGTCGAGGCGAACGTCGGTGCGCCGCAGGTGGCGTATCGCGAATATCTCGCCAAGCCGGTCGAGCTGACCTACACCCACAAGAAGCAGTCGGGTGGTTCGGGCCAGTTCGGCGAAGTGAAGGTGAAGGTCGTGCCGGGCGAGCGCGGCTCGGGCTACCAGTTCTTCGACGAGATCAAGGGCGGCAACATCCCGCGCGAATATATCCCGTCGGTGGAAAAGGGCATGCGCGAGACGGCGCAGTCGGGCTCGCTGATCGGCTTCCCGATCATCGACTTCGAGGTGCACCTGATCGACGGCAAGTACCACGACGTCGACTCGTCGGCGCTGGCGTTCGAGATCTGCGCCCGCGGCGCGATGCGCGAAGCGGCGCAGAAGGCGGGCATCAAGCTGCTCGAGCCGATCATGAAGGTCGAGGTCGTCACCCCCGAGGATTATCTCGGCGACGTCATCGGCGACATGAACAGCCGTCGCGGCCAGATCCAGGGCACCGACAGCCGCGGCAACGCGCAGACGGTCGAGGCGATGGTCCCGCTGGCGAACATGTTCGGCTATGTGAACCAGCTGCGCTCGTTCACCCAGGGCCGCGCGCAATACTCGATGCAGTTCTCGCACTATGACGAAGTGCCGCAGAACGTCGCGGACGAGGTGAAGGCGAAGATGGCCTGAGGCGCACGGGGGTGAGCAAGCTTAGCCCCGAGACGCCGAAGGCCGGCCGGCGGGGCGGTGAAAGCCGCCCCGACCGACGCGGGATTTACTCCCGCGTCGAGTCCCCCGCACAAGGGCTGGCAATCCCCCCAAACAACCGCTAAAGGCGCGCCTTCGCGTTGCCCTTGATGCGGCACCGAAATCGAATCAGAAGGTAGGAACATGGCAAAGGCAAAATTCGAGCGGAACAAGCCGCATCTCAACATCGGCACCATCGGTCACGTCGACCATGGCAAGACCTCGCTGACCGCGGCGATCACCAAGGTGCTGGCCGACACGATGGGCGGCGTCGCCGTCGACTTCGCCAACATCGACAAGGCGCCGGAAGAGCGCGAGCGCGGCATCACCATCTCGACCGCGCACGTCGAGTATGAGACCGCCAACCGCCACTATGCGCACGTCGACTGCCCCGGCCACGCCGACTATGTGAAGAACATGATCACCGGCGCGGCGCAGATGGACGGCGCGATCCTGGTCGTGTCGGCCACCGACGGCCCGATGCCGCAGACCAAGGAGCACATCCTGCTCGCCAAGCAGGTCGGCGTGCCGACCATGGTCGTCTTCCTGAACAAGGTCGATCTGGTCGACGACGAGGAAATCCTCGAACTGGTCGAAATGGAAATCCGTGAAGAGCTCAGCAAGCGCGAGTTCGACGGCGACAACATTCCGATCATCCGCGGCTCGGCCACCTGTGCCCTGTCGGGTTCGGACCAGAAGCTCGGCCAGGACGCGATCCTCGAGCTGATGAAGGCGGTCGACGAGTCGATCCCGCAGCCCGAGCGTCCGCTCGACAAGCCGTTCATGATGCCGATCGAGGACGTGTTCTCGATCTCGGGTCGCGGCACCGTCGTGACCGGCCGCGTCGAGACCGGCGTGGTCAAGGTCGGCGAGGAAGTCGAGATCGTCGGCATCCACGAATCGGTCCGCAAGACCGTCGTGACCGGCGTCGAAATGTTCCGCAAGCTGCTCGATCAGGGCCAGGCCGGCGACAACATCGGCGCGCTGATCCGCGGCGTCGCCCGTGACGAGGTGGAGCGTGGTCAGGTGCTGGCGAAGCCCGGCTCGATCACCCCGCACACCGACTTCCAGTCGTCGGTGTACGTGCTGTCGAAGGACGAAGGTGGCCGTCACACGCCGTTCTTCGCCAACTATCGTCCGCAGTTCTACTTCCGCACCACCGACGTGACCGGCACGATCGAGCTGCCGGAAGGCACCGAGATGGTCATGCCGGGCGACGAAGTCGCGCTGGGCGTGAAGCTGATCGCGCCGATCGCGATGGACGTCGGCCAGCGCTTCACCATCCGTGAAGGCGGTCGTACCGTCGGCGCGGGGGTTGTCAGCGGCATCGACAAGTAATATAGCGACTCGACTGACGGCCGCTCCCGGCGACGGGGGCGGCCGTTTGCTATTTAATGAGGGCTGCTCGCTTGAAGCTGAGCGACCCGATACGCCATCTGTAGTCAATCAAGAGCCGTCCCAACGGCCCGCTCTTTCGCATCGGTAGGACCATGGACAACAATATCCGTATTCGCCTGAAGGCGTTCGACCATCGCGTGCTCGACCAGGCGGCAGGCGACATCGCCGACACCGCGCGTCGCACCGGCGCCCTGATCCGTGGACCGATTCCGCTGCCCACGCACATCGACAAGTTCACGGTCAACCGCGGCCCGCACATCGACAAGAAGTCGCGCGAGCAGTTCGAGACCCGCACCTACAAGCGCCTGCTCGACATCGTGCAGCCGACCCCGCAGACGGTCGATGCGCTGATGAAGCTCGACCTCGCCGCAGGGGTGGACGTGGAGATCAAGCTGGCGTAAGTGCCGGCTTCCGCGACGTAGGGTGATTCCGCCCTGCGTCGCGCTTTCGCTTCCCGCGGGTTCGCTCCGAACCGCACGCGGTCGAGGCCGGGAAAGCAGCACAAGGGATACCGAACGGCAGGTGGTCCGAAGGGACGAATGCCGTTGTCCTGGTCCCCGCTATCGCGAACGCAACCCGCAAGGGGGAATGTCCGCGATGTCTGGCCCTGGCGGGGGCAAGGGTTTCGCAAGGGCTGGGGCTTCGGGGGCGGGTGACCGCGCGCCGGGGCCTTTTTCGATTGGCAAGCTCGTCGTCAAGACGAGCCTCTGTTGAAGGAGTGGGTCATGCGTACTGGTGTGATCGCAAAGAAAATGGGTATGACCCGGCTGTTCAAGGACGATGGGCGCCATGTGCCCGTCACCGTCCTGCAGCTGGAGGACGTGCAGGTCGTCGCCCGTCGTGAACTGGACCGGGACGGCTATGTCGCGGTGCAGCTCGGCGCGGGCACTGCCAAGGCGAAGAACGTCGCCAAGCCGCAGCGCGGCCATTTCGGCAAGGCCGAAGTGACCCCGAAGGCGCGCGTGGTCGAGTTCCGCGTGGCGGAAGACGCGCTGCTCGATGTCGGTGCCACCATCGGTGCCGATCACTATGTCGCCGGTCAGCTGGTCGACGTTTCGGGCCGCACGCAGGGCAAGGGCTTTGCGGGCGCGATGAAGCGCTGGGGCTTCGGGGGCTTGCGCGCCACGCACGGCGTGTCGGTGTCGCACCGTTCGCACGGTTCGACCGGTCAGCGCCAGGATCCGGGCAAGGTCTTCAAGAACAAGAAGATGGCCGGCCACATGGGCGACCGCAACCGCACGCAGCAGAACCTTGAAGTCGTGTCGACCGACGTGGAACGCGGTCTGATCTTCATCAAGGGTTCGGTTCCGGGCCACAAGGGCACGTGGCTGACGGTCAAGGACGCGGTGAAGGTCGCGCGCCATGCCGATGCGCCGTATCCCGCCGGTCTCAAGACCGCGAACAGCAACGAAGCGCCGGCAGCGGCGACCGACGGCCAGGAGGGCTGATCCATGAAGGTCAAGGTACAGACCCTCGATGCCGTCGAGAACGGCGATATCGAGCTCAACGACGAGGTGTTCGGCCTCGATCCGCGTGCGGACATCCTGCACCGGGTCGTGACGTGGCAGCTCGAGAAGCGTCGCGGCACCGCCCGCGGCACCCGCGAGCGCGCCGACGTCGCCCGTTCGGGCAAGAAGCTGGGCCGCCAGAAGGGCGGCGGCGTCGCCCGTCACGGCGATCGCCGCGCTCCGGTGTTCATCGGCGGCGGTAAGGCGCACGGCGCCCGCGTCCGCGATTTCAATCCGGGCCTGAACAAGAAGATCCGCGCGCTGGGCCTCAGGATGGCGCTGTCGAGCCATGCCAAGGCGGGTTCGCTGGTCGTCCTCGACGGCCTGAACGTCGAGAACGGCAAGACCCAGGTCCTGCTCGGCAACCTCGCCAAGCTCGGCTTCGGCAAGACCTCGCTGGTGATCGACGGCGACGCCGTCGAGAACAGCTTCGCGCTCGCCGCGCGCAACCTGCGTCAGGTCAACGTCCTGCCCGCCGGTGGCGCCAACGTCTATGACATCCTGAAGCACGACACGCTGGTGCTGACCCGCGCCGCCGTCGAAAAGCTGGAGGCCCGCTTCCATGGCTAAGCAGCCGCAAAAGGCGATCGACATCCGTCACTACGATGTCGTCCTCGCCCCGCACATCACCGAGAAGGCGACGATGCTCTCCGAGCATAACGCGGTCGTCTTCAAGGTCGCGAACAAGGCGTCGAAGCCGGAGATCAAGGCAGCGGTCGAAGCGCTGTTCAACGTCACCGTCACCGGCGTGAACACGATCGTGACCAAGGGCAAGACCAAGAAGTGGAAGGGCGCGCCCTACACCCGGTCTGACTTCAAGAAGGCGATCGTGACGCTGGCCGAAGGCCAGTCGATCGACATTACCGAGGGGGCCAAGTAACATGGCACTCAAGCAGTATAATCCGGTTACGCCGTCGACCCGCGGGCTCGTCCTGATCGACCGTTCGGCCCTGTACAAGGGGCGCCCGGTCAAGGCGCTGACCGAAGGCAAGACCAAGACCGGCGGCCGCAACAACAAGGGCCACGTCACGTCGCGCGGCATCGCGGGCGGCCACAAGCAGCGCTATCGCATCATCGACTTCAAGCGTCGGTTGTGGGATGTCGAGGGCACGATCGAGCGGATCGAGTATGATCCCAACCGCACCGCGTTCATCGCGCTCGTCAACTACGGCGACACCGATGGCAAGGCGAACGTCGCCTATATCATCGCGCCGCAGCGTCTGAACGTCGGCGACAAGGTGATCGCGGGCAAGAAGACCGACGTGAAGCCGGGCAACGCGATGGAGCTGGGCCAGGTGCCGGTCGGCACGATCGTCCACAACGTCGAGATGAAGCCGGGCAAGGGCGGTCAGATCGCACGGTCGGCGGGCACGTACGTGCAGGTCGTCGGCCGCGACAAGGGCATGGTGATCGTCCGCCTGAACTCGGGCGAGCAGCGCTACATCCACGCCGCCTGCATGGCGACGATCGGTGCGGTGTCGAACCCCGACAACCAGAACCAGAACCTCGGCAAGGCGGGGCGCAACCGCTGGAAGGGCCATCGTCCGCTCACCCGCGGCGTCGCCAAGAACCCGGTCGACCACCCGCACGGCGGTGGTGAAGGCCGCACCTCGGGCGGCCGTCACCCGGTCACCCCGTGGGGCAAGCCGACCAAGGGCGCGCGCACGCGGCACAACAAGGCGACGGACAAGATGATCATCCGTAGCCGTCACGCGAAGAAGAAGGGCTAAGCGATGGCTCGTTCCGTATGGAAGGGTCCGTTCGTGGACCTCAACCTCATCAAGAAGGCCGAAGCGGCACAGGACGCGGGCACCCGCGCCGGTCCGATCAAGACCTGGTCGCGTCGTTCGACGATCCTGCCGCAGTTCGTCGGCCTGACGTTCAACGTCTACAACGGCCGCAAGTTCGTGCCGGTTTCGGTCAACGAGGACATGGTGGGCATGAAGCTCGGCGAGTTCGCGCCGACCCGCTTCTTCCCCGGCCACGCCGCCGACAAGAAGGGCAAGCGCTGATGAGCAAGCAGGCAGCACCGCGCCGCGTCGGTGACAAGGAAGCTCTGGCGGTCGCGACCCAGGTCCGCGGCTCGGCCCAGAAGCTGAACCTCGTCGCCGCACTGATCCGCAACAAGAGCGCGGGCGAAGCGATGAACATCCTCGCCTTCTCGAAGAAGGCGATGGCGGTCGATGTCCGCAAGTGCCTCGCTTCGGCGATCGCGAATGCGGAAAACAACCACAACCTCGACGTCGACGCGCTCGTCGTCAAGGAAGCCTCGGTCGGCAAGTCGATCACGATGAAGCGTTTCGCGACCCGTGGTCGCGGCAAGTCGACGCGCATCCTGAAGCCGTTCAGCCGCGTGCGCATCGTCGTGTCCGAGGTGGAGGAAGCGTAATGGGTCACAAGAGCAATCCCATCGGTCTGCGTCTGCAGATCAACCGCACCTGGGACAGCCGTTGGTACGCCGAAGGCGCCGACTATGGCCGTCTGCTGCTGGAGGATCTGAAGATCCGCCAGTACATCCTGAAGACGCTGCCGCAGGCGGCGATCTCGAAGGTGGTGATCGAGCGTCCGGCCAAGCTGTGCCGCATCTCGATCTTCGCGGCGCGTCCCGGCGTCATCATCGGCAAGAAGGGCACCGACATCGAGAAGCTTCGCAAGAAGCTCGGCACGATGACCTCGTCCGACGTGTCGCTGAACATCGTCGAGATCCGCAAGCCGGAAATCGATGCCAAGCTCGTCGCGCAGGGCATCGCCGACCAGCTCGAGCGTCGTATCGCCTTCCGCCGCGCCATGAAGCGTGCGGTGCAGTCGGCGATGCGCCTGGGTGCCGACGGCATCCGCGTCGCGTGCGGCGGTCGTCTGGGCGGGGCAGAAATCGCCCGTTCGGAAGGCTATCGCGAGGGCCGCGTGCCGCTGCACACGCTGCGCGCCAACCTCGACTATGCCGAGGCCGAAGCGCACACCGCGTACGGCGTCTGCGGCGTCAAGGTCTGGATCTTCAAGGGTGAGATCCTCGGCCACGACCCGATGGCGCAGGACCGGCTGATGATGGAGGCCCAGACCTCCGGCGTGCGCCCCGCGCGCGACGATCACCGCCGCTAAGGAATTAGACGATGCTGCAACCAAAGCGCACCAAGTTCCGCAAGGCCTTCAAGGGCCGCATCCATGGCGATGCCAAGGGCGGTACGTCGCTGAACTTCGGGTCGTACGGCCTGAAGGCGATGGAGCCCGAGCGGATCACCGCCCGTCAGATCGAGGCGGCCCGCCGCGCGATCACCCGCCACATCAAGCGCCAGGGGCGCCTGTGGATCCGCATCTTCCCGGATCTGCCGGTGTCGAGCAAGCCCGCCGAAGTCCGCATGGGCTCGGGCAAGGGCTCGCCCGAATTCTGGGTCGCCCGCGTCAAGCCGGGTCGCATCCTGTTTGAACTGGACGGCGTTCCCGGCCCGCTCGCCGCGGAGGCGTTCGAGCGCGCCGCGATGAAGCTGCCGATCGCGGTCAAGGTCGTCGCCCGCCTGGGCGACACCTCGCACCTGGAGGGTTGAGTATGACGAAGGCAACCGATCTTCGCGCCAAGAGCGACGACCAGCTGGTCGAGGAACTGACCAGCCTGAAGCGTGAGGCGTTCAACCTCCGCTTCCAGGCGGCGACCAGCCAGCTGGAGAAGCCGACCCGCGTGAAGGAAGTCCGTCGCGACATCGCGCGGATCAAGACGCTGCAGGGCGAGCGTTCGCGCTCGGCCGACAAGTAAGGACGAGAAACATGCCGAAGCGCGTGCTGACCGGGATGATCGTCTCGGACAAGACCGACAAGACGGTGGTGGTCAAGGTGGAGCGGAAGGTGAAGCACCCGCTCTACGGCAAGATCATCCGCCGTTCCAAGAAGTACCATGCCCATGACGAGGGCAACGAGTATCGCGAAGGCGAGACCGTGCGCATCGAAGAGACCGCGCCGATCTCGAAGCTGAAGACCTGGAAGGTGATCGAGCGGGTGAACACCCACGCGACCCCGGCCGAGGTCGCGGCGGAGGCGTAAGCCTGATCGGGGTGGGGTGGTCGCGAGCCGCTTCGCCGTAGCGTAACCGCTCCCCTCCCTGACAAGGGAGGGGCCGGGGGTGGGTAGGCCCGAGGTCGAACGACACGTTCCCTCGCGGACCGACCCGCCCCAACCCCTCCCTTCCAGGGAGGGGCTATGCTACGGAGAGCGGATCGCCTCGATCGCCCCATCCCACGAACTTCCGGGGTCAGACCCGGATCGCATGGACATCGGCGAAGCGGCACTTGCCTTTTCGCCATGGGGCGGTTATCGGACCGCTCCCCCCGGCGCGGATTCGCTTCCGCTTGCCGGGGGTTCATTTTTAGCAGGCGGGGTCCGGTCGGCATCGGCCCCATGGACAAGGAATCGCATCGATGATCCAGATGCAATCCAATCTCGACGTCGCGGACAACAGCGGCGCGAAGCGGGTGCAGTGCATCAAGGTGCTGGGCGGCTCTAAGCGCCGCACGGCAGGCGTTGGCGACGTGATCGTCGTCAGCATCAAGGAAGCCGCTCCGCGCGGCCGCGTGAAGAAGGGTGACGTGCACCGCGCCGTCATCGTCCGCACGGCCAAGGACATCCGTCGCACCGACGGTTCGGTGATCCGCTTCGACGGCAACGCCGCGGTGCTGGTCAACAAGAACGAGGAGCCGATCGGCACCCGTATCTTCGGCCCGGTGGTCCGCGAGCTGCGCTCGAAGGGCTTCATGAAGATCATCTCGCTCGCCCCTGAGGTGCTGTAATGGCTGCTGCGAAGATCAAGAAGGGCGACACCGTGATCGTCCTGTCCGGCAAGGACAAGGGCAAGACCGGCCAGGTCGTCCAGTCGCTGCCGAAGGACGGCAAGGTCGTCGTGTCCGGCGTGAACATCGCCGTGCGCCACAAGAAGCCGACGCAGGCCGAGCCGCAGGGCGGTCTCGTCCGGTCGGAAGCGCCGCTGCACGTCAGCAAGGTGGCGCATGTCGTCGACGGCAAGCCGACCCGCGTGCGCTTTGAAGTGCGCGACGGCAAGAAGGTCCGGGTCGCCGTGAAGGGCGGGGAGGTCATCAATGGCTGATAAGTACACGCCGCGCATGAAGTCGATCTATGACGATCGCATCGTGAAGGCGATGACCGAGAAGTTCGGTTACAAGAACGCGCTCGAAGTGCCCCGGATCGAGAAGATCGTCCTGAACATGGGCGTGGGCGA
Organism: Sphingomonas silueang; assembly: GCF_040049155.1. Lineage (NCBI taxonomy): Bacteria > Pseudomonadati > Pseudomonadota > Alphaproteobacteria > Sphingomonadales > Sphingomonadaceae > Sphingomonas > Sphingomonas silueang. The sequence goes on along the minus strand of NZ_JBDZDK010000002.1, from coordinate 347,941 downwards.
GGCGACGCAGGACAAGAAGAAGGTCGAGCAGGCCGCTTCCGAAATGGAGCTGATCGCCGGCCAGAAGCCCGTCGTGACCCGCGCCAAGAAGTCGATCGCGCAGTTCAAGCTGCGCGAGGGCATGGCGATCGGTTGCAAGGTGACGCTGCGTCGCGAGCGGATGTACGAGTTCCTCGACCGCTTCATCACCATCGCGCTGCCCCGCGTGCGCGACTTCCGTGGCCTGAACCCGAAGTCGTTCGACGGCCGCGGCAACTATGCCTGCGGCATCAAGGAACAGATCGTGTTCCCCGAAATCAACTATGACCGCATCGACAAGGTGCGCGGCATGGATGTGATCGTGACCACCACCGCCAAGACCGACGACGAGGCCCGCGAGCTTCTGCGTCTCTTCGGCTTCCCCTTCCCCCAGGAAGCGGACGCCGAGGAAAAGAAGGCGGCATAACCGGACCGCCCCCCTTCGCCGGGGGGCGGCAGTTGCTTTACCGAAAGAGAGCTTAAGTCCATGGCGAAACTGAGTTCCGTGAACAAGAACGAGCGTCGGCGCGCGCTCGTCAAGAAGTACGCGCCGAAGTATGCGAAGCTGAAGGCGATCGCCGCCGACCAGTCGCTCGACGAGACCGAGCGTCTGATCGCCCGGCTGAAGATGGCCGAGATCCCCCGCAACGGGAATCCGACCCGCATCCGCAACCGTTGCGAGCTGACCGGGCGTCCCCGCGGCTATTATCGCAAGTTCCGTCTCGCCCGCGTCATGCTGCGTGAACTGGCCAACAAGGGCCTGATCCCCGGCGTGACCAAGTCGAGCTGGTAAGGAACAAACAGCATGGCATTGACCGATCCCCTGGGTGACATGCTCACCCGCATCCGCAACGGCCAGCGCGCGCGCAAGGACAGCGTCCTGACGCCCGCCAGCAAGTTGCGCGCCCGCGTCCTCGACGTGCTCCAGCGCGAGGGCTATATCCGTGGCTACAGCGAAGAGCAGATGGGCCCCGCGGCCGGCATCCGCATCGAACTGAAGTATTTCGAGGGCCAGCCTGCGATCAAGCATGTCGCGCGCGTCTCGAAGCCCGGTCGCCGCGTCTACTCGGGTTCGCAGGAACTGCCGAAGGTGCGCAACGGCCTCGGCATCACCATCGTCTCGACGCCGCGCGGCGTTCTCTCGGACGCGGAAGCGCGCGAGCAGAACGTGGGCGGCGAAGTCCTCGCGGAGGTCTTCTGATGAGCCGCATCGGCAAGAAGGCCGTCCCCGTTCCGGCGGGTGTGACGGCGAACATCGCAGGGCGCGAGCTGAGCGTGAAGGGCCCGAAGGGCACGCTGACGCTGCCGCTGGCCGACGACATCACCTATGAGGTCACCGATGGTGGCATCTCGGTGCAGCCGGCCAACGAAACCAAGCGCGCCCGCGCGTTCTGGGGCATGCAGCGCACGCTCGTGCAGAACCTGGTCACCGGCGTCACGACCGGCTTCACCAAGAAGCTGCTCATCACCGGTGTCGGCTATCGTGCCGCGGCGCAGGGCAAGAACCTGAAGCTGCAGCTCGGCTACAGCCACGACGTCAACATCGACGTGCCGGAAGGCATCGAGATCAAGACGCCGGACCAGACCACGATCGAGATCAGCGGGATCGACAAGCAGAAGGTCGGTCAGATCGCTGCCGAGATCCGTCGTTGGCGTAAGCCCGAGCCGTACAAGGGCAAGGGCATCAAGTACGACGGCGAGTTCATCTTCCGCAAGGAAGGGAAGAAGAAGTAATGACCAAGGGTCTCTCCCTCTTCGAGAAGCGCCGTCGGCGCAATCGCACCGCGCTGAAGGCGCGTTCGGGCGGCCGTGCGCGGCTGTCGATCCATCGTTCGGGCAAGCACATCTATGCCCAGGTCATCGACGATGCGGCGGGTCGTACCGTCGCTTCGGCGTCGACGCTGGAAAAGGACGTGCGTGGCACCTCGGGCGCGAACATCGATGCCGCCAAGGGCGTCGGCACCCGCGTGGCGGAAGCGGCGAAGGCCGCGGGCGTGACGCAGGTCGTGTTCGACCGTGGCGGCTTCCTGTTCCACGGCCGCGTCAAGGCGCTGGCCGAGGCCGCCCGCGAAGCCGGATTGGAGTTCTAAGACATGGCTGACGAAAACAATCAGGCCGAAACCCCCGCCGTCGAGGCGACGGGTGCCGAGCAGCCGCAGGGCCGTGGTCCGCGCGGCGGCCGTGGTCGTGGCGGCCCCGGCGGCCAGGGCGGCGGTCGCGGCGGTCGCGACGGCAACCGTGGCGGTCGTCGCGACGACCGTCGCGGCAACCAGGACGACGGTGGCGAGGAGCTGATCGAAAAGCTCGTCCACATCAACCGCGTGTCCAAGACGGTGAAGGGCGGCAAGCGCTTCGGCTTCGCGGCGCTGGTCGTCGTGGGCGACGGCAAGGGTCGCGTCGGCTTCGGCCATGGCAAGGCGCGCGAAGTGCCCGAAGCCATCTCGAAGGCGACCGCCGCTGCCAAGAAGGCGATGGTCCGCGTGCCGCTGAAGGACAGCCGCACGCTGCATCACGACGGCAACGGCCACTTCGGTGCCGGTCGCGTGACGGTGCGTTCGGCCCCGGCCGGTACCGGCATCATCGCGGGTGGCCCGATGCGCGCGATCTTCGAATCGCTGGGCGTGGCCGACGTCGTGACCAAGTCGGTCGGCACGTCGAACCCGTACAACATGATCCGCGCGACCTTCGAGGCGCTGAACGACCAGTCGTCGCCGAAGTCGGTGGCGCAGCGTCGCGGCAAGAAGATCGCCGACCTGCTGGGTCGCGGCGGATCGCAGACCGCCGAGGCTGACGCCGCGGCGATCGTGGAGTAACGACCATGGCAACCGTCAAGATCACCCAGACCGGATCGCCGATCCGCCGGACCAAGGACCAGCGCGCGACGCTGATCGGGCTCGGCCTCAACAAGATGCACAAGACCGTGGAACTGACCGACACCCCCGAGGTGCGCGGCATGATCCGCAAGGTGCAGCACATGGTGTCGGTCGAGGGCTGAACCCTTTAGCCGAACCGGTGTAGCGAACGAACGGGGGTGGGCTATCGGGTCCGCCCCCGTTTTCGTTGCGGGGCTGGTGACAAGGTGGGCGGTCGATCCGTTCGGCGTGAACCTTGGTGCTTCGGAAGCGGACTCCTGCCGCGCCATGATGGCTCGACATTCCGCTGGACGCCCGCAGCGCTGCTTCCCTCCCTCCCTTGAAGAGAGGGGTGGGGGCGGCCCGCGAGGAAGGGCAACACTCGCCTCCGGCCCCTCCCTTGTCAGCATTCCACGGGAAAACCTCCCTTTCGTACCCCGGCGAAGGCCGGGGGCCAGTTGGGGGACGCTGGTACGATATGGAAAACCATCGCAACTGGACCCCTGCCTTCGCCGGGGTACGGGCAGGTTCTGGCCAAGCGCGCGGCTTTCGCGGCGGAATCCTGGACAGGAGGGGGTGGGGATGAGTGGGCCCGCGAGGAAGGGCAACCTCGCCTCGGGCCAGCCCATCCTCGCGGCCGCTCCCTTGTCAGAATTTCTCTGCGGAAGTCCAAGGCCAGCGTTTGATCCTGCCGTACCCCCGCGCAGGCGGGGGTCCAGAGCCAGGTAGAACAACGACTTGTGTCCGCGGCTCTTGGACCCCCGCCTGCGCGGGGGTACGGAAAAGGATTTTCGCAGAGAAATCCTCGTCAGGGGAGGGGAGCAGTCCGACCCGTGATCGAGTATCGATCCAGCCTACCCCCGCTCGGTACGGCATGGCACGGCACGGCGGCAATCACTCGAAGCGTATCGAGGACACGCCACGCCCCGACCGCCACCGCTTCCACGTCAATCGATCCGCCTCTATAAAAGCACCGGGGACGGACAGGGGGTATCGCATGACGGGCGCGCCTATCGCTGCGGAACGGGAGGCGTATCGCCCCTATCTCGACGGCCTGCGCGCCTGCTGCATCCTGTTTACCATCGCCGCGCATGTCGACACCATGCCTTGGTGGGTCAACGGATCGATCGGCGTCGACATCTTCTTCGCGCTCAGCGGATGGCTCATCACCTGGTTGCTGCTCGGCGAGCGCGAGCGGACCGGCGGCATCGACCTGCGCGGCTTCTACATCCGGCGCATCTTCCGCATCGTGCCGCTCTATCTGGTGATGATCGCCGCCTATGGGGCAATCGCGACCGTCGCCGACGGCGGCGCGCGCGCGACCGAATATTGGCGGTCGCTGCCCTATATGCTCGGCTTCACGATCGAATATCGCCCCGAATCGATCGGCCCGATGTTCCAGCAGGCATGGACGCTGGGGATCGAGGAGAAATTCTACCTCGTCTGGCCGCTGCTGCTGGTCGTCGCACGGGCGCGGGGGCATCGCGCGGGACCGGCGGCGGTGCTGCTCGTCGCGCTGCTGTTCGTGGCGTTCGGGACGACCGGCTATATCATCCGCGGCTATGCGGGGCTGGGGATCGGCAGCACACTGGCGCTGCTGGTGCGCCATCGCCCGGCGGTGGCCGCATGGGCGGCGCGGACGCCGTGCTCCGCCATCGGCTATGCCGTGGTGGCGCTCTGCTATGTCGGGCTTATCACCCTGCCGCATCCCTGGGCGTGGAACGTGGGCGTCGCCGCCGCCGCCGGGCTCGCCATCGCCAGCGGCTGGATGCGGCCGGGGCAGGCGGTGAACCGGCTGCTCGGGCAGCGCTGGCTGGCGTGGCTCGGCACGCTGACCTATGCGATCTATCTGGTCCAGTCGCTCGCGATCCTCGTCGCCGAGCGGGGGATCGCGCGCGTCGGCCTGCCGCTCCATCCGCTGATCGTGTTCGTCGCGGCCTATGCGATCTGCATCGTGGCGGCATGGGCGCTGCACCGGCTGATCGAGCGGCCGCTGATCGACTATGGCCGCCGTCTCGCGCGCAAGGGGGGCTGAGCGGTTGCTTTTTCGGCGCGATCCGCTAAAGGCCGCCGCTTCCCAACCAGCGCGAACACAGCGAAAGCGAGTGCAACACATGAAACTGAACGAAATCCGCGACAACGAAGGTGCCCGCAAGAGCAAGATGCGCGTCGGACGCGGCATCGGCTCGGGCAAGGGCAAGACCGCCGGTCGCGGCCAGAAGGGCCAGAAGAGCCGCGAAGGCGTCTCGATCGCCGGGTTCGAGGGCGGCCAAATGCCGCTCCACATGCGCATCCCGAAGCGCGGCTTCAACAACATCTTCGCCAAGGACTATGCCGAGGTGAACCTGGGCGCGATCCAGAAGGCGGTCGACGCGGGCAAGATCGAGGCGGGCGCCACGCTCGACCATGCCGCGCTGAAGGCGGCGAACCTCGCGCGCGGCGGCAAGGACGGCGTGCGGCTGCTCGGCAAGGGCGAACTGACCGCGAAGCTCAGCTTCACCGTCGCGGGCGCGTCGAAGTCGGCGATCGAGGCGGTCGAGAAGGCCGGCGGTTCGGTGTCGGTGATCGAGGTCGTCCCGGCGCACGAGAAGGCGGCGGCGAAGAAGGGCAAGACCCTCGCTGCCAAGAAGGCGGCGCAGGCGTAAAGCCCGATTCCGTTCGGTTCGAGCAGCGATCGAGCCTGTCGAGAGCGCCTATCGAGAACGGGGTTCCGCATGGCGACCCGTTCTCGACCTACACTTCTCGACTACGCTCGAAGTTGCTCGAACCAAGCGGATTACTACGGGTGAGCGCGCTCCCCCTTAGACATCCCGGCTATTACCCCTATATGGTCGCCGGGGGAGCGGGCCCGGACAAGGCCCGCCAGCATCATTCGGGATACATCCATGGCATCGGCCGCCGACGGTCTTGCGACCAATCTCAATCTGTCGAAGTTCGGTCAGGCGACCGAGCTGAAGAAGCGCCTGTGGTTCACGCTCGGCGCGCTGATCGTGTTCCGCCTGCTGAGCTATGTGCCGCTGCCGGGGATCGATCCCACGCAGCTCGGCCTGCTCGCCAACCAGACGCAGGGCGGCGTGCTCGATTTCTTCAACACCTTCTCGGGCGGCGCGCTGACGCGCATGTCGGTCGTGGCGCTGGGGGTCATGCCCTATATCACCGCCTCGATCGTCGTGCAGCTCGCGACCTCGCTCAGCCCGCAGCTCGCCGCCATCAAGAAGGAAGGCGAGTCGGGCCGCAAGAAGCTGAACCAGTACACCCGCTACGGCACGGTCGCGCTGACCGCGATCCAGGGCTATACCATCGCCGCGGGCCTCGAGGCGTTCGGCGCGGCCGAAGGGTTGCAGGCGGTGATCGAGCCGGGCGTGATGTTCCGCATCGCCGCGGTGATCTCGCTGATCGGCGGCACCATGTTCCTGATGTGGCTGGGCGAGCAGATCACCAGCCGCGGGATCGGCAACGGCATCAGCCTCATCATCATGGCGGGCATCGTCGCCCATCTGCCGACCACGCTGCTGCAACTGTTCGAGGGCAGCCGTTCGGGCACGATGAACCCGATCACGCTGATCGGCATCATCGCCGCCGTCGCGGGCCTCGTCCTGTTCATCTGCTTCATGGAGCGCGCGCAGCGCCGCATCCTGATCCAGTATCCCAAGCGCCAGACCGCGCGCGGGGTGCAGGCGGATCGCAGCCACCTGCCGCTCAAGATCAATACCGCGGGCGTCATCCCGCCGATCTTCGCCTCGTCGTTGCTGCTGATGCCGGTGACGATCACCCAGTTCGCGGGCCAGGCGACCGCGGGCGAGAGCCGCTGGGGCGACTTCATCATCACGCTCAACCAGTATCTGACGCACGGCTCGCCGGTGTACATGGCGCTGTACGGCCTCGGCATCGTGTTCTTCTCGTTCTTCTACACCGCGATCGTGTTCAATCCGGAAGAGACGGCGGACAACCTCAAGCGCTACGGCGGGTTCATCCCCGGCATCCGTCCGGGCAAGAACACCGAGAATTATTTCGATTACGTGCTGACGCGGCTGACGGTGATCGGTGCGGGCTATCTGGTCATCATCTGCCTGTTGCCCGAATATCTGGTGTCGGCGCTGTCGATTCCCTTCTACCTCGGCGGCACCAGCCTGCTCATCGTCGTGAACGTCACGATGGACACGGTGACGCAGATCCAGTCGCACCTGCTGGCGCACCAGTACGGCGATCTCATCAAGAAGGCGAAGCTGAAGGGCGGCAACCGCATCCGCGGTTGATCGCGCGTCAGGCATAGGGGGCACAGCATGGACATCATCCTTCTCGGACCGCCGGGCGCGGGCAAGGGCACGCAGGCGGCACGGCTCGAGGCGCGGGGCATGGTGCAGCTCTCGACCGGCGACATGCTGCGCGCCGCGGTCAAGGCGGGCAGTCCGGTGGGGTTGCAGGCCAAGGCGGTGATGGATGCGGGCGAACTGGTGTCGGACGCGATCGTCTCGGCGCTGATCGGCGAGCGACTCGACCAGCTGGGCGACAAGGGCGCGATCTTCGACGGCTATCCGCGCACCGCCGCACAGGCCGACGCGCTCGACCTGCTGCTCGAACATCGCGGTCGCGCGCTGACCCATGTGATCGAGCTGGTGGTGGACGAGGATGCGCTGGTCGAGCGGATCGTCGGGCGCTTCACCTGCGCCAATTGCGGCGCGGGCTATCACGACTCGTTCAAGCAGCCGGTGGTCGCCGGCGTGTGCGACGCATGCGGCGCGACCGAGTTCAAGCGCCGCCCCGACGACAATGAAGAAACCGTACGTACGCGCATGGTCGAGTATCGCGCGAAGACCGCGCCGATCCTCCCGCTCTACGAGTCGCGCGGACTGGTGCGCCGTGTCGACGGCATGGCGCCGATGGACGACGTGACGACGCAGATCGCGGCGATCCTCGAGGCCTAAGGCCCGGCGCTTCCCCTCCCTTGTCAGGGAGGGGAGGGGGCGGTGTTCGCCCTTCACGCCTCACCCCGAAATTGGTTCCGCTCACCGGTTGACAGCGGCGGAACCGGTCTTTATCAGCGCTCCACTCCAACACGCACGATCTGCGGCGGCGCTGTTTTGCGCGCGCCGCTAACGCGCGTATCGGACGAAGCAACGCTACGAGATGGGGTGCCGCTGCCATGCAGTGCCCCGTGGAGCTGGGAGAACCTATTTCATGGCACGTATCGCGGGTGTTAATATCCCGACCAACAAGCGCGTCGTCATCGCGCTGCAGTATATCCACGGCATCGGCCCGGCCAAGGCCAAGGAACTGACCACGCAGCTCGGCATCACGCCCGAGCGCCGCGTGCAGGACCTGTCGGATCAGGAAGTGCTCCAGATCCGCGAGGCGATCGACGCGAACCACACCGTGGAAGGCGATCTGCGTCGCCAGACCGCGATGAACATCAAGCGCCTGATGGACCTCGCCTGCTATCGCGGCCTGCGCCACCGCAAGGGCCTGCCGGTCCGCGGCCAGCGCACGCACACCAACGCGCGCACCCGCAAGGGCAAGGCGAAGCCGATCGCGGGGAAGAAGAAGTAAAAATCGATCCGGGGGATCGATTGTAACTTCTTCTCCGCCGGAGGCTGGCGCGGGGCTGAACGCCTCCCGGCCTCCGTACCAAGCTATACAGGTCAGGATTTCCAACAATGGCACGTGAACCGCAGCGCCTTCGCCGTCGCGAGCGCAAGAACATCACCGCGGGCGTCGCGCATGTGAACGCCAGCTTCAACAATACCATGATCACCATCACCGACGCGCAGGGCAACGCGATCTCGTGGTCGTCGGCGGGCATGATGGGCTTCAAGGGCTCGCGCAAGTCGACCCCGTACGCCGCGCAGGTCGCCGCCGAGGACGCGGGCCGCAAGGCCGCCGACCACGGCGTGCGCACGCTCGAGGTCGAGGTGAAGGGCCCGGGTTCGGGTCGCGAATCGGCGCTCCGCGCGCTCCAGGCCGTCGGCTTCCAGATCACGTCGATCCGCGACGTGACCTCGATCCCGCACAACGGCGTGCGTCCTTCCAAGCGTCGTCGCGTCTGATCCGTGCCTGCCGCCCCGCCGGGTCCGTCCGGCGGGGATGTTCTATTCTGGCGCGGAACCGTCCCTTCCGCGCCGCCAAGCTAGGGGAAGCCCGTGTCCGTCAACGCTAAGAACTGGCAGGAACTCAAGAAGCCGAACGGCCTCGAAAAGAAGCCGGGTGGCGATCCCAAGCGTCGTTCGACCTTCGTCGCGGAACCGCTGGAGCGCGGCTTCGGCCTGACGCTCGGCAACGCGCTGCGCCGCGTGCTGCTCTCGTCGCTGCAGGGTGCCGCCGTGACCTCGATCAAGATCGAGAACGTCCTGCACGAATTCTCGAGCCTTGCCGGTGTCCGTGAGGACGTGACCGACATCGTGCTCAACGTGAAGCAGGTCGCGCTCAAGATGCAGGGCGAGGGGCCGAAGCGCCTCCAGCTCTCCGTCACCGGCCCGGCCGAGGTGAAGGCGGGCGACATCGCCGTCACCGGCGACATCGAGGTGATGAACCCCGAACTGGTGCTGTGCCATCTCGACGACGGCGCGACGCTGAACATGGAACTGACCGCCGATGTGGGCAAGGGCTATGTCCCCGCCTCGGGCAACCGTCCGGCCGACGCGCCGATCGGCCTGATCCCGGTCGACGCGCTCTATTCGCCGGTGCGCCAGGTCAGCTACAAGGTCGAGAACACCCGCGTCGGGCAGGAACTCGATTACGACAAGCTGACGCTGACGATCGAGACCGACGGCACCGTGACCCCGGAGGACGCGCTCGCCTATGCTGCGCGCATCCTGCAGGACCAGCTGGCGCTGTTCGTCCACTTCGACGATTCGTCGCTGCCGCGCGCGGCGGTGGTCGGCACCGCGGCCCCGGCGCAGACCAGCGAAGGTCAGGGCGACACCGCCCAGATCAACCGCTATCTGCTCAAGAAGGTCGACGAGCTCGAACTGTCGGTCCGCAGCGCCAACTGCCTCAAGAACGACAACATCATCTATATCGGCGATCTGGTCCAGAAGACCGAGGCCGAGATGCTGCGCACCCCGAACTTCGGTCGCAAGTCGCTGAACGAGATCAAGGAAGTGCTGTCGTCGATGGGCCTGCGCCTCGGCATGGACATCCCCGGATGGCCGCCCGAGAACATCGAGGAAATGGCCAAGAAGCTCGAACAGGAGATCATGGGCTGAGGCCAAGCCGCACCGGGATAGCATCGCTATCCCGGAGGCGGCGAAAGCCCGGCCGGCGGGCCTCTGGCCCGACCGACGACATGGGCTTTGCCCATGTCGGGTTTCCGGTGGAGAGGACATCGCCTGCGGCGATCCCCCTCCACCAGCTTCGCCCTGGCTCGCTTCGCGAGCCGATTTCGCGGCAGCAACTTGCCCCCGGCAAGTTGCTGGTCGCCGCTACATCCCCCTCCCCGTGCCGGGGAGGATCGAGAGACAGGCCAACGGTGGCGGCCTCGACAGCCACCTGCTCTGGGGTATCCGTGACACGGCCCCTTAACGAACGAAGGAACTACCCATGCGTCATCGCGTCGGCGGCCGTAAGCTGCAGCGTACCTCGGCCCATCGTGCGGCCCTGTTCCGCAACATGTCGGCCGCGCTCATCAAGCATGAGCAGATCACCACCACCGTCGCCAAGGCGAAGGAACTGCGCCCCTATGTCGAGAAGCTGATCACCCTCGCCAAGAAGGGTGGCCTGTCGAACCGTCGTCTGGCGCACGCCCGCCTGCTCGACGATGCGCAGCTGACCAAGCTGTTCGACGTGCTGGCGACCCGCTATGCCGATCGCAACGGCGGCTACACCCGCATCATCAAGGCGGGCATCCGCGCGTCGGACGCATCGCCGATGGCGATCATCGAATTCGTCGACCGCGACGTGTCGGCCAAGGGCCAGGATTCGGGTCCGGTGCTGAACGACGAGGATTTCGACGAAGCCGCCTGATCCGGCGTCCTTGCCGATCCGACGGGGGGCGGTCGCACGATGGTGCGGCCGCCCCTTTTGTCGTTCCGCGCGCAAATCCCGCATGGCGGGACAAGAGCCTTGCCCGATCCCGCATCCCCTGCGTAAAGCCGCAGGCAAACGGGAGAAGTGCCAGTGTCCGAAGCCACCGACCAGTTTTCCGAGCGCGAGGCGCTGCTGTTCCATTCTGAAGGGCGGCCCGGCAAGATCGAGATCATCGCCTCCAAGCCGATGGCCACGCAGCGCGATCTGGCGCTGGCCTATTCGCCGGGCGTCGCGGTGCCGGTGCAGGCGATCGCCGACGACGCAGCCACCGCCTATGACTATACCGCCAAGGGCAATCTGGTCGCGGTGATCTCCAACGGCACGGCGATCCTCGGCCTCGGCAATCTCGGCGCGCTGGCATCGAAGCCGGTGATGGAGGGCAAGGCGGTGCTCTTCAAGCGCTTCGCCGACGTCGATTCGATCGATATCGAGCTGAAGACCGAGGACGTCGACCGCTTCATCGACGCGGTCGAACTGATGGAGCCGACCTTCGGCGGCATCAACCTCGAGGACATCAAGGCGCCCGAGTGCTTCATCATCGAGCAGACGCTGCGCGAACGCATGAACATCCCGGTGTTCCATGACGACCAGCACGGCACCGCGATCATCTGTGCGGCGGGGCTCATCAACGCCTGCCTGCTGACCGACCGCAAGCTGTCGGAGGTGAAGGTCGTGGTCAACGGCGCGGGCGCCGCCGCGATCGCCTGTACCGAGCTGATGAAGGCGATGGGCGTCGCCCATGACAACGTCATCATGTGCGACCGTACCGGCGTGATCTATCAGGGCCGCGACGACGTGAACCAGTGGCAGTCGGCGCACGCCGCCGCCACCGACCGCCGTACCCTGACCGAGGCGCTGCACGGCGCGGACGTGTTCCTGGGGCTGTCGGCGGCAGGCGCGCTCAAGCCCGAGATGGTCAAGGACATGGCCCCGTCGCCGATCATCTTCGCGATGGCCAATCCGGAGCCGGAAATCCGCCCGGAACTGGCCAAGGCCGCGCGGCCCGACGCGATCGTTGCCACGGGCCGCTCGGACTATCCGAACCAGGTCAACAACGTCATCGGCTTCCCGTTCATCTTCCGCGGTGCGCTCGACGTGCGCGCGACCGGGATCAACGATGCGATGAAGATCGCCGCCGCCAACGCCATCGCCGAACTGGCGCGCCAGCGCGTGCCGGAGGAAGTGGCGCTGGCCTATGGCACGCAGCACAGCTTCGGCCCCGAATATATCATCCCCGCGCCGTTCGATCCGCGGCTGATGGAACTGGTGCCGAGCGCGGTCGCCAAGGCGGCGATGGACTCGGGCGTGGCGACGCGCCCGATCCTCGACATGGACGCCTATCGCCAGCAGCTGCGCGCGCGGCTCAATCCGACGACCTCGGTCCTGACCATGGCCTATGAGGGCGCGCGCGCGCACCCCAAGCGGGTGCTGTTCGCGGAAGGCGAAGAAGAGGTCGTGCTGCGCGCGGCGATCGCGTTCAAGGAAGGCGGCTACGGCATTCCGGTGCTGGTCGGTCGCGACGACGTGCACGACCGGCTCCGCGCGCTGGGCGTCGCCAACCCGGACGAATATGAGGTCCACAACAGCCGCACCAGCGAGATGGTGCCGCAGATGGTCGACTTCCTGTACGAACGGCTCCAGCGGCGCGGCTATCTGAAGCGCGATGCCGAGCGGCTCATCAACCAGGACCGCAACACCTTCGGTGCGGTGCTGCTGCAACTGGGCGTCGCCGATGCGATGATCACCGGCATCACCCGTACCTATGCGCAGACCTTCCGCGACGTGCGCCGGGTGATCGATCCGGTCGGCGGCAAGGTGCCGTTCGGCATCCACCTGCTGGTCGGGCAGAGCCATACCGTGTTCATGGCCGACACCACGATCAACGAACGTCCCACCGGCGAGGAACTGGCCGACATCGCCGAGCGCACGGCGGCGGTCGCGCGCAAGATGGGCCATGAACCGCGCGTCGCGTTCCTCAGCTACTCGACCTTCGGCAATCCGTCGGGCCAATGGATCGACAACGTCCGCGACGGCGTGGCGGCGCTCGACAAGCGGCAGGTCGGCTTCGAGTATGAAGGCGAAATGGCCCCCGACGTGGCGCTCAACCCGCGGCAGATGGCGAACTTCCCCTTCGCCCGCCTGTCCGGCCCGGCCAACGTGCTGGTGATGCCGGGGCTGCAATCGGCCAACATCTCGGCCAAGCTGATGCGCGAGATCGGCGGCGACGACGTGATCGGGCCGATGCTGATCGGCATGGAGAAGCCGGTGCAGATCGCGCCGATGACCTCGACCGCCAACGAACTGGTGACGCTGGCGGTGCTGGCGGCGGGCGGCATGGTCGGCTGAGGGCAGGGGGCGCGGTCGTGCCGCGCCCCCGCCGGGACGTCAGAATTCCTTGATGAGCCGCAGGCCGCCGACCGGCCTTGCGCGTTCGCCGCGTTGCCGGTCGACCCCGGCGCCGACCTGCACATTGACCCTGGACGCCAGCGGCGCGTGGAATTGCGGGATCATCGCGATCCCGCCGTCATGGCCCGACTTGTAGTTGACCTCCAGCCCGGCGATGCGATCCCCGCGCAGGTCGTAGAAGGTCGAATGGTTGACCAGCAGCCCGGCGTCGCTCTCCGACTGGCCGAGGCGCACGTCGCCGATGCCGACCATCGACATCGTGCTCCACCGTTCGCCGTGCCGCCGCCCGAGCATGTAGAGCAGCGCCTGCGACGTCCGCCCGCTCTCGCGCTCGTAGATGCCGAGATACTGCACGCCGTGGACGGCGCGTCCGCCGTCGAAGGTGCCGATCGTCGCCTGCGCCCCCAGCTTCCATTCGGCCAGTCGGGTGCCCTCGAACGGCAGCTCGAACTCCAGCGCGAAATTGTCGGCGACGGCATATTCGATCTCGGGCGCCCATTCGAGCGCGCGCTCCTGCCCCGACAGCGGCGACAGCGCGAGCGCGTTGACCTCCAGTTCGCCGCGACGGGCACCCATCGGGCGCACCATGTCGAACACCATCGGTTCGGGGATGTGCGGATAGTCGGCGGCTTCGGCGGCCAGCGCCGGGGCGGCAACGGCGAGCATCAGCGCCGACACGGCAGAACGGTAGATAAACATCGATAGATCAGACCCTTGTCGTGAGGGGGCGTTGTACCCACGGCCCCGCCGGGGCGCAAACCGGGCCACGAAGGGCACTTCGCCCGGGGATCGGCGTTGACCCGCCGATCGGAGCCGACATGACCACTGCCCTCATCATCGGCGCCAACGGCGGCATCGGCGCGGCGCTGGTCCGCGCACTCGCCGCCGCGGGGCGTCACGACCGGATCGTCGCCGCCGCGCGCACCGAACCGGCGGCGCTCCCGCCGGGCGTGGCGACGGCGCGGATCGACATCGCCGATCCGGCATCGATCGAACGCGCCGCCGCAGCCGTCGGCGGCCCGCTGCATCAGGTGATCGTCGCGACCGGCACGTTGCAGACGGCGCACGGCGGCCCCGAGCGGTCGCTGCGCGATCTCGATCCCGCGCTGCTCGCCGACTATTTCGCGGTCAACACCATCGGTCCGGCGCTGGTGCTGCGCCATTTCGCACCGCTGCTGGCGAAGGGCGAGCGGGCGGTGATCGCCTGCCTGTCCGCGCGGGTCGGCAGCATTTCCGACAATCGGCTGGGCGGGTGGTACGGCTATCGCGCGTCCAAGGCGGCGCTGAACCAGATCGTGCGCACCGCCGCGATCGAACTGGCGCGGACCCGGCCGCAGGCGGTGTGCGTCGCGCTCCACCCCGGCACGGTCGACACGGCGCTCAGCAAGCCGTTCCGGAAGGGCGTGGCGGAAGGCAGGCTGTTCACCCCTGCACACAGCGCCGGTCGGTTGCTGGCGGTGCTCGACACGCTGACCCCGGTACAGAGCGGGCGGGTCTTCGCATGGGACGGCAGCGAGGTCGCGCCGTAGCGTTATGCCGGTCCCGTGCCGGCATGGGCGAGATCGCCGTCGACCACGATCGTCCCGCCCACCACCGCACAAGCATCCTGCCTCGGCCGCGATGCCAGTCCGCGGCACTTGGGGGAGCGGCAGGTCAGATCCGGCCGAGCCGGTGGTAGAGGTGCGCGAACTTGGTCGAGCGGGGGTCGTCGGCGATCGTCCGGATGTGTGTCGCCAGGGCTTCCTTCAGCAGGCGGAAATCCTCGGTCGAGAAGACGGCGCGGCTGCGGGTCGGTTCGGGCATGTCGGCTCTCCTTCATGGTGCTTGTGCGGCAAGGGCTGTGTGTTTCCTCGTCCGTTGACAGGAGAATGACGCGCCAGCCGGGCGAACGACAGCCGTCCGCGCCGCAAATTCGCGTATCACGGTTGCCGGATCGGGGGTGCTGGCTGTAGCGTTGTGTGAAAGTTACAAACGCAGGGCCGTCGCCATGGAAGCCAAGCTGTTCGCCGGTCACGCCATCCGCCGCCTGCGCCGGGGCGCGGCGCTGACCCAGGCGGCGATGGCCGAGGCGCTGGGCATCTCCGCCAGCTATCTCAACCTCGTCGAGCGCAACCAGCGCCCGCTGACCGCGACGCTGCTGGTCGCGCTGTCCGAACGCTACGGCTTCGATCCGCGCACGCTGGCGGCGAGCGAGCCGGGCGGGGGCATGGAACCGATGCGGCGGCGGCTGGCCGACCCGCTGTTCGCCGACCTCGCCCTCGACCGCGGCGACATCGCCGAATGGCTGGCCAGCGCGCCCGGCGGGGCGGAGGCGTTCGCACGGGTGTTCGACCGGCTGGGTGGCGGCGCGGCGGGGCCGGTCGTCGCCGACCCGGCGATCGACGCGCGCGCCACGATCGAGCATTGGCGCAACCATTTCCCCGATCTGGATGCGCAGGCCGAGGCGCTGGCCGACGAACTGCGCCTGTCGGGCGGCGATCCGGCGGCGGCGATGGCCGACCGGCTGCGGGTGCGCCACCACCTCTCCGTCCGGCTGCTGCCGGTGGAGGCGATGCCGGACCATCTCCACCGGACCGACCTGCACGCGCGGCAGCTGCAGCTGTCGGAACGGCTCGACCCCGCCTCGCGCAGCTTCGCGATCGCGCGCACGCTCGGCCATATGGAGGCACGGGCCGAGGTGGAGGCGGTGGTGCGCGGCGCAGGACTGGCCGACCGGACCGCCGAGCAATGGCTGCGGCGGCACCTCCACGGCTATTTCGCGGCGGCGGTGATGATGCCCTATGCCCGCTTCCTGCGCGCGTGCGAGGCGACGGGATACGACATCGCGCTGCTCGGCCGCCGCTTCGGCGCGGGGTTCGAGCATGTCGCGCACCGGTTGACCACGCTCCACCGCGTCGGGGCGCGCGGGCTGTCGTTCTGCATGCTCCGGCTCGACCGCGCGGGACAGGTGTCGAAGCGCTTCGCCGGGGCCAGCCGGTCGCCGCTGGTCGAGGGCGCGCCGTGCCCGCTGCTGGGCGCGTTCGACGCCTTTGCGCGCGGCGGCGAGACGATCGTGCAACTGGTCGAGCCGGAGGCGGGCGGGCGCTGGTTCACCATCGCGCGGACGGTGACGCCGCCCGGCGCGCTTGCCGGAGAGGTGCGGGCGCGCTTCGTCGTGATGCTGGGGGTGGCGGTGGAACAGGCAGGCGTGCTGGCGGCGGCGCGCGGGCACGACCTTTCGGCACCGGGCGTACCGGTGGGGCCGGGCTGCCGCGCCTGCACCCGCGTCGCCTGCCCGCAGCGCTCCGCCCCGCCGCTCGCCCGCGCGATGCGGATCGAGGAGCGCGAGGGCGGGCTGACGCCGTTCGCCTTCGCGGGGGATTGAGCGGAACGGGACGCAACGCGGCGTTCACCTTCTCCCCTCCCTGGACAAGGGAGAGGAGATATGTCGCAACCATCCCGGGGGATTGCCGACCTGCCCTGACGCCCCCCCGTTCGTGTCGAGTCTAGTCGAGACACCATGCGCAACGTTCGCGGCACGTCCCTCGACGTCGCTCGGGACGAACGGGGGACTTGTTCCGTCTGGCCGAGGCGTGGCGCGTAGCGCCCGGAACAGCGCCGGTCCGCGCGTGGCGCAAATGCGCGATCGTCGCCACCCTTCGCAAATGCGGCGAAAACTGCTACGCGCACCGCCATGCTCAATCTGAACGGTATCACGGTGCGCCTTGGCGGGCGGACGATCCTCGACAATGCCAGCGCGGCGCTGCCGCCGGGCAGCCGGGTCGGGCTCATCGGCCGCAACGGCGCGGGCAAGTCGACGCTGGTACGCGTCATCGCCGGGCAGCTCGAACCCGATACCGGCACCGCCGAGATGCCGCGCGGGTCGCGCCTCGGCTATGTCGCGCAGGAAGCGCCCGCCGGACAGGCGACCCCGTTCGAGACGGTGCTGGAGGCGGATACCGAACGCGCGCGGCTGATGCACGAGGCGGAAACCGTCACCGATCCCGATCGGCTGGGCGATATCCACGAACGGCTGCTGGCGATCGACGCCTATGGCGCGCCCGCGCGCGCCGCCCGCATCCTCGTCGGCCTCGGCTTCGACGAGGAGATGCAGAACCGGGCGCTGGAGAGCTATTCGGGCGGCTGGCGGATGCGCGTGGCGCTGGCGGCGTTGCTGTTCAGCCAGCCCGACGTGCTGCTGCTCGACGAACCGTCGAACCACCTCGACCTCGAAGCGGTCATGTGGCTCGAGGATTTCCTGAAGGGCTACAAGGCGACGATCGTCGTCGTCAGCCACGAGCGCGATTTCCTCAACAACGTGGTCGATCACATCCTGCACCTGCATCAGGGCAAGATCACGCTGTACCCCGGCGGCTATGACGCGTTCGAGAAGCAGCGCGCCGAACGCCTTGCGCAGCTGGAGGCGGCCCGCGCCAACCAGGCGGCGCAGCGGGCCAAGCTGCAGGAATATGTCGCGAAGAATTCGGCGCGCGCCTCGACCGCGAAACAGGCCCAGTCGCGCCTGAAGATCCTCGCCAAGATGAAGCCGATCGCGGCGATGGCGGAAGACCCCAGCCTGTCGTTCGACTTCCCCGATCCGGACGAACTGCGCCCGCCGCTGGTCACGCTCGACATGGCGAGCGTCGGCTATGGCGACACGCCGATCCTCAAGCGGCTGAACCTGCGCATCGATCCCGAGGACCGCATCGCGCTGTTGGGCCGCAACGGCAACGGCAAGACGACGCTCGCCCGGCTGCTGGCGGCGCAGCTGGCCCCGATGGACGGCGGGATCAACACTGCGGGCAAGATGAAGGTCGGCTATTTCACCCAGTATCAGGTGGAGGAACTCGATACCGACGACACGCCGCTCGAACACATGACCCGCCAGATGAAGGGCGCGACCCCTGCCGCCGTCCGCGCGCAACTCGGCCGCTTCGGCTTCTCGGGCGACAAGGCGACGACGCTGGTCGGCAAATTGTCGGGCGGCGAGCGCGCGCGGCTCGCGCTGGCGCTCATCACGCGCGAGGCGCCGCACATGCTGATCCTCGACGAACCGACCAACCACTTGGACGTCGATGCGCGCGAGGCGCTGGTGCAGGCGCTCAATGCCTATACCGGCTGCGTCGTGGTGGTCAGCCACGACCGCCACATGCTGGAGGCGACCGCCGACCGGCTGGTGCTGGTCGACGAGGGCACCGCGCGCGAGTTCGACGGATCGATCGACGACTATATCGCGCTGGTGCTCGGCAATTCGGCGAAGGAAAAGGCGGCCAAGGCCAACAAGAAGAACGACCGCAAGGCCGCCGCCGAAGCGCGCGAAAAGGCGCAGGTGCTCAGGAAGGGCGCGCAGGCGATCGAGCGCGATCTGGCGCGGCTGACCGAGCAGCGCGACGCGCTGGACGCGGCGATGGCGGGGAAGCCGATCCCGGCGCTGGCGAAGCTGACCATGGCGCAGCTGATGAAGCGCCGCGCGAGCCTCGACACCGAGATCGAGGTGGCCGAGACGAAGTGGATGGAGGCGAACGAGGCGCTGGAGGCACTGGCGGCGTAGGGGAACGGGATCGGTCGATACTGGTATAATCGCGGATCGGAAACCGATGTGACCGAATGGCGGCGAAGGCGGATGGGAAGCGCTTCCGATCTCGGCTACGCTTCGTCGATGGCATCTCTACGACCCTGCATCGCTCTCATCGCCGCCGTCTGGCTTTGCGCGTTTCCTGCGTTCGCCGAAGCCCGACGTGTCGTCCTCCAGGATGGTCGCGCCACGCCCGTACCTCCCGAACCGGCGTACCATCCCGTGCCCGGCCCCTATCTGGCCGGGGTGGACGATCGCGGATCGCTGAACGATGCGGGCGTGGTCGCCAATGCAACCGAATCATGGAGCGGGCCGAGGCTGTCCGCTTTCATCCTGTGCTTTCAGCCGGGCGTCGGACCCGTGGATTGGAACGTCGTTTTCGCCGCGCTGAACGATGCGTCGCGCAAGTTGGCGGCACGGGGTGCCGTCGTCGTCGTCGACGCTAGGCGTCTTTGCCCGTCGCCGGCCAATCCTTCCATGAAGGGCAAACCCCATGTCGAGATAAAAGGCGTTCTTCGCAGCCCCGGCTGATCCGGCGCGATGCCGACGTTCCACCCGTAACGCCGTCCGCGGTATCCGAACGAACCGGCCTCCCGATGCGCGAACCGCGCGGCGCACGATAGGCGACACCGCCCGCGCCACCCGCTAAGACAACCCCAATGTCCGACTCCTTCCTCGCCCTCGACATCCCCCCCCAGCCGGAAGCGGCGCAGCCCTACCGCGTGCTCGCGCGCAAATACCGTCCGCAGACCTTTTCGCAGCTGATCGGGCAGGATGCGATGGTCACGACGCTCGGCAACGCGATCGCGCGCGGGCGGCTGGCGCATGCGTTCCTGCTGACCGGCGTGCGTGGGGTCGGCAAGACCTCGACCGCGCGGCTGATCGCCAAGGCGCTGAACTGCATCGGGCCGGACGGGCAGGGCGGGCCGACGATCGATCCGTGCGGGGTGTGCGAACCGTGCCGCGCCATCGCCGAGGGGCGGCATATCGACGTGATCGAGATCGACGCCGCGTCGAACAACGGCGTCGACAGCGTGCGCGAGATGACCGAGGCGGTGCGCTATGCCGCCGTCTCCGCGCGCTTCAAGATCTACATCATCGACGAAGTGCACATGATGTCGACCCCGGCGTTCAACGCGCTGCTGAAAACGCTCGAGGAACCGCCCGCGCACGTCAAGTTCCTGCTGGCGACGACCGAGGTGCACAAGGTGCCGGTGACGGTGCTGTCGCGCTGCCAGCGCTTCGACCTGCGCCGCATCCCCGCCGACCTGCTGGCCGGGCATTTCGCGCATGTGGTGGAGGCGGAGGGCGTCGCCGCCGAGCCGGAAGCGCTGCAACTCATCGCCCGCGCGGCGGAGGGATCGGCGCGCGACGGCCTGTCGATCCTCGACCAGGCGATCGCGCACGGCGGGCTGGAGGGCGAGGGGGTCCGCGCCGATGCGGTGCGCCAGATGCTGGGCCTGTCCGATCGCGGGGCGATCCGCACGCTGTTCGATCTGTTGCTCAAGAGCGACGGGCCGGGCGCGTTGCAGGCACTCCGGCGGCAATATGACCTGGGTGTCGATCCGGCGTCGGTGCTGCGGACCCTGCTGGAGACGGTGCACGCCGTCACCATCGTCAAGGTCGGCGGCGATCCCGCGCCGGGCCAGTCGGCGGAAGAGCGCGCCGCGTTCGATGCGTGGAGCGCGCTGTCCTTCCCGATGCTCCATCGCCTCTGGCAGTTGCTGCTGAAGGGGCATGAGGAGGTGTCGCGCGCCGCGCTGCCGATCGAGACGTGCGAGATGGCGCTGCTGCGCATCGTCCACGCCTCCTCGCTGCCCGATCCGGGGACGCTGGCGCGGCAACTGGCGGCGGGACAGGTGCCCGCGCCCGTCGCCGCCCCGCCCGCACCCGCGCCCGAACCCGAAGCACCGCCCGCGCCCGAGACGATGGAGGCGATCGCCGCGCTGCTGTCCAAGCATGGCCGCCATTCGCTGGAGGCGCAGTTCCGCAATTGCGCGCGGATGCTTCGGCTGGAGCCGCAATTGCTGGAGCTGAGCGGCAGCCGTCCGCTCCCCGCCGATTTCGCGCGCGATCTGGAGCAGGCGCTCAAGGGGATCACCGGCAGCCATTGGCGCGTTCTGATCGGCGAGGGGGCGGGTGCGCCGACCCTGCGCGAACAGGAAACGGCGCGCGCCGAGGACGAGCGCGCCGCGATCCTCGCCTCCCCGCTGGTGGCGGCGGCATTCCAGGCGTTTCCCGACGCCGAACTGGTCGAATGGAAGAAAGTGGAACGATGAAGAATCTCGACGAAATCATGGCGATGGCGCAGAACGTCCAGAACGAGCTGACCAAGGCGCAGGCGAACCTCGACACGATCGAGGTCGACGGCCAGTCGGGCGGCGGGCTGGTAAAGGTCCGCGCCTCGGCCAAGGGCCGCATCCTCGGCGTCGATATCGACGATTCGCTGCTCCAGCCGTCCGAGAAGCAGATGCTGGAAGACCTGATCGTCGCCGCGTTCAACGACGCGCGGACCAAGGCGGATGCCGCCAGCTCGACCGAGATGTCGAAGCTGACCAGCGGCCTGCCGCTGCCGCCGGGGTTCAAGCTGCCGTTCTGAGCGAGCGTTTGAAAACATGCTGATCGCACGTTTTGCGGCACCGGCCCGCACCCGCACCCGGCCACCCACGCAAGTATCCTGATGGGTGGCCGGGTGCGGGTGCGGGCCGGTGCCGCTTAGAAACTCGCGTTCCCGCGAGTTTCCAAACGAGCTTTGGCCTGCAAACCGGTCGATACGCCGCTGGAACAAGGTGCCGGGCAAGGCATTTGTTGCTGCATCATTGCAATCAGGGAGCGTTCGACATGGCAGAGGATCGGATCGAAACCACCCACGGCGCCGCGCCGCACACCACGATCATCGAGCGTCGCGGATCGGGCGGCGGGCTGCTGATCGGGCTGGCGGTGCTGGTGGCGGTGATCGTCGCGGCCTATTTCATGCTGAACCAGGCCAATAACGACAATGCCCCCACCGGGGCCGTGACCTCTGCCGCGAAGAGCGTGGGTGACGCCGCCGACAAGGCGGGCGACGCGGTGGAGCGGGCGACGAAGTAAGTCGTTGGCGTCATCCCGGCGGAAGCCGGGGTGACGGAATGCCGCGATAAGCAGCAGATCCGCCATCCAACCCGTTCGTCCCGAGCGTAGTCGAGGGACGTGCCCCAAGCGTCGCGCGCGGTGTCTCGACTACGCTCGACACGAACGGGCGGGATTGGCGGCCTGACTGGTGGGAGCCGGGCTGGTCGCGGACGACCCTACCGCAAACACCCGTCCAGCCCGTCGCGCCTAACCACGCCGATCCGCGCCTCGATCGTGCGGGCATAGCGGCGGGTGAAGCCGGTCGGCGCGATCCCGGCGCGCTTCTTGGGCAGCGGCAGGACGGCGGCGATCTGCGCCGCCTCGCGCGGGGACAGGCGGCCCGCGCCATGCTTGAAGTAGCGCTGCGCCCCGGCCTCCACGCCGTAGGTGCCGATGCCGGTTTCCGCGACGTTCAGATAGACTTCCATGATCCGGCGCTTGCCCCACAGCGCCTCGATCAGCATCGTGAACCATGCCTCCAGCCCTTTGCGGAAGTATCCGCCGTTCTGCCACAGGAACACGTTCTTCGCGGTCTGCTGGCTGATGGTCGATCCGCCGCGGATGCGACCGCCCGACAGGTTGCGGCGCGCGGCATTGACGATCGCGGCATAGTCGAAGCCGTTGTGCGCGCAGAACCGGCTGTCCTCGCCCGCGATCACCGCGCGGGGCATGTCGGGATCGATCGCCGACAGCGGGCGCCACGACTTGGTGACCCCGTGCCCGGTCGGCACGTCGCCCAGCATGGTGATGGTAATCGGCGGCGGGACGAAGCGCAGGATCGCCACCCACAGCACCGACAGCAGCACGAAACCGAGGACGAGCCGGATCGCCCAGACGAGGATGCGGCGAAGCCAGCCGCGCTGGGGTGCGGCGGTGCGGGAGCGGGAGGCGGTGCGGGCGGCCATGCCCGTTGGCTACCCGCTGCGGGCGGGGGAGGGCAAGGCTCGGGTTGATGTTCGGGAAGCGTGGCCCTTCGCTTCTCCCCTCCGTGACAAGGGAGGGGTAGGGGTGGGTTGGTCTGAGGCGCGCGACACGTTCCCTCGCGGGCCGACCGACCCCCGGCCCCTCCCTTATCCAGGGAGGGGAGACCGTCGTCACACCGCCGCCAGCATCCGGCGATCGCCCGCCAGCCGCATCATCGCCTTTTGCAGCTTCTCGAACGCGCGTACCTCGATCTGGCGGACGCGCTCGCGGCTGACGCCATAGACCTGGCTCAGCTCCTCCAGCGTCTTGGGATCGTCGGTCAGGCGGCGTTCGGTCAGGATGTGCTTCTCGCGGTCGTTCAGGTCGTCCATCGCCTCGACCAGCATGCCGTGGCGCACGTCGGCCTCCTGCGCCTCGGCCACCACCGAATCCTGCAACGGGCTGTCGTCGGCCAGCCAGTCCTGCCACTGGCTCTCGCCGTCCTCGCGCATCGGCACGTTGAGCGACGTGTCGCCACCCATCGCCATGCGCCGGTTCATCGAGGTCACTTCCTCCTCGGTGACGCCGAGGTCGGTCGCGATCTTGTGAAGATGTTCGGGGGAAAGGTCGCCGTCCTCGAACGCATCGAGCTTCGACTTCATCCGGCGCAGGTTGAAGAACAGCTTCTTCTGCGCGGCGGTGGTGCCCATCTTCACGAGGCTCCAAGACCGCAGGATGAATTCCTGGATCGAGGCGCGGATCCACCACATCGCATAGGTGGCGAGGCGGAAGCCCCGATCCGGCTCGAACTTCTTCACGCCCTGCATCAGGCCGATGTTGCCCTCGGAGATCAGCTCGCTGACCGGCAGGCCGTAGCCGCGATAGCCCATTGCGATCTTCGCCACGAGTCGCAGGTGCGACGTGACCAGCTGCGCCGCCGCCTCCGGATCGCCATGTTCCTGGAACCGCTTGGCGAGCATATATTCCTGCTCGGGCGCCAGGATCGGAAACTTGCGGATTTCCGACAGATAGCGGTTGAGGCTCGCCTCGCCGCCGAGCGCCGGGATCGTCGCCGGGACGTTGCTGCCGGTTGCCATCGTCTCAAACTCCCTCTTCATGTGCACGCCGCATCGCAGCGATGCCGTACCTTTATACGTGAAGCTGCCCCAACAGTTCCTGCATGTCTGCCGGAAGGTCGCTATCGAACGCCAAAGCGTTTTTTGTCACCGGATGGATGAACCCCAGATGTGCGGCATGCAACGCCTGTCGCCGGAAACCCAGGGTTTCGAGCAGCGGCTTGAGCGCCGGACGCCGCCCGGCATAGACCGGATCGCCGAGCAGCGGATGGCCGAGCGAGGCCATGTGCACCCGCACCTGATGCGTCCGCCCCGTCTCCAGCCGGCATTCGATCAGCGTCGCGTCGCCAAGTTGGCGAAGCCTGCGCCAATGCGTCACCGCATGCTTGGCGGCAGGGCTGCGGACGATCGCCATCTTCTTGCGATCGTTGGGCGACCGGGCGAGCGGCGCGTCGACCGTACCCGCCGGGGCCGACACCCGCCCGGCGACGATCGCGAGATAGCGCCGGTCGATGCTGTGGTCCTTGAACTGCGCGGCCAGCCCCTCGTGCGCCACGTCGTTCTTGGCGACGACCAGCAGCCCCGAGGTATCCTTGTCGATGCGGTGGACGATGCCGGGCCGCGCGACGCCGCCGATCCCCGACAGCTTGCCCGCGCAGTGGTGGAGCAGCGCGTTGACCAGCGTCCCGTCGAGGTTCCCGGCGGCGGGATGCACGACCAGCCCGGCGGGCTTGTCGACGACGATCAGATGTTCGTCCTCGTACGCGACCGCCAGCGGGATATCCTGTGCGACGTTGTCGAGCGGGACCGCCTTGGGCACGGCGATGGTGAAGGTCTGCCCCGCCGCCACCTTGCGCGCGCCGTCGCCGACCGGACCGTCGCTGCCGCGGACATGGCCCGCCGCCATCAGCGCCTTGATCCGTTCGCGCGAGAGGTCGGCGACGACATCGGCCAGCGCCTTGTCGATCCGTTGCCCGTGCAGCCCTTCGGGGATGCGTGCGGTAATCGTGGAAACCCCCCGGTCCATCCGTTACGAGATGGGAATGACGCCGCTGTTTTCAAGCGACCTGCTGCTGGCGCTGCTGCGCGCCGCCGCCGACAGCCGCATCGAACTGTGCGGGCTGTTGCGCGGGGAGGGGCGGCGGATCGTCGCGGCCGACCCCGCCGCCAATGTCGCCGCCGATCCGGCGCGGACCTTCGAGATCGATCCCGCCGCGCTGTTCGCCGCGCACCGCGACGCCCGGCGCCCAGGCGGGGCGGCGGTCGTCGGCTGCTATCATTCGCACCCGTCCGGCGATCCGATGCCGTCCGCGACCGATGCGGCACAGGCCGCGCCCGACGGCATGTTGTGGCTGATCCTCGGCCATGCCCAGGCGCGGTTGTGGCGCGCGGTGGCGGCGGGTGCGGTGCACGGACGCTTCGATCCGGTGCGCTTCGGGATCGCGGACGTCGGAAACGTTGAAAAAAAATGGCTCACGGTGCACATGGACGTGGCCGGGCAAAAGTTGCTGTCCGCGCCAGAACGGGAACCGCCGCGTTGAGCCTCAGTCCAGCCGATTTCGCCAGCCTGCTGTGTTCGCGGCTGTGCCACGACTTGCTCAGCCCGGTCGGCGCGCTCAACAACGGGCTGGAACTGCTCGCCGACGAGCATGACCCCGACATGCGCGCCCGCTGCCTCGAACTGCTGGCCGACAGTGCGCGGGCATCGGCCAACAAGCTCAAATTCTTCCGCCTGGCGTTCGGCGCGGCGGGCGGGTTCGGCGATTCGATCGACACGCGCGAGGCGAAGGCGGCGATCGAGGGGCTGTTCGGCGACAACCACCGGGTGAAGCTCGGCTGGATGGTCGATGCCCCGTCGCTGCCCAAGCCTGCGGTCAAGGTGCTGCTCAACCTCGCGCTGATCGCGGGCGACGCGCTGGTGCGCGGCGGGCAGCTCGACGTCGGCGCGGAGGCGACCGCGACGGGCATCGAGATCGTGGTGCGCGCCGATGGCGAGCGGATCGTGCTCGACCCCGAGCTGCGCGGCGCACTGCTGGGCGATGCGGCGATGATGACCCCGCGCGCCGCCGCCGCCTGCCTCGCGCGCGAACTGGTGGAGCAGGGTGACGGCGACCTTCAGGTATCGCCGACCGATTCGCCGGTGCTGCTGTTCGGCGCGTCGTTTCCGGGGCGGTAGTTTCCGTGCATCCCTCGCCCCGACGGCGCGTTGGGGCGGGATGAAGGGGATCGCGCGCGGCATCGCTTGGGGGCTGGTCTGGCTGGTGGCGATCGCCGCCCTTGCCGCCGTGATCGCGCCGCGCTTCCTCGACCGCATCTATTATCGCGGCGTCGCGACCGATCATTTCGACGGCGCGCGCTTCTTCAACCCCGACGGCGAGGATACCGCCGGCCCGCCGGGGCGGGGCGGGCGCGCCGGGTTCCTGTGGCGGCAGGCGACCGGCGGCGACGGGCGACCGGCCTGGCCCGAAACGGTGGCGGTGCGGCCCGCCCGACCGGCGGAACTGCCGGGCACGACCACGCTCCCTGCGCGCGATCCGGCGGCGACCCCGATGCGGGTGACGTGGATCGGCCATGCCAGCGTGCTGGTGCAGGTGCCCGGCCTCAACATCCTGACCGATCCCGTCTGGAGCGACCGCGCCGGGCCGTTCGGCTTCGGCCCCCGCCGGGTGGCGGCACCCGGCATCGCGCTGGCCGACCTGCCGAAGATCGACCTGATCCTCATCAGCCACAATCACTACGACCATCTCGACCTCGCGACGCTCAGGGCGATCTGGGCGCGGGACCGCCCGGCGATCGTGACGAGCCTCGGCAACGACGCGATCCTGCGCGGCGCGGGGATGGATGCCACCGCGCTCGACTGGCGACAGGCGGCGCGGGTCGGCGGGGCGACCGTGCATGTCGTGCGCAACCATCACTGGGGCAGCCGCTGGTTCGCCGATCGCAACCGTGCGCTATGGTCGGCGTTCGCGGTCGACCTGCCCGGCGGCAACCTGTTCTTCGCGGGCGACACCGGGCTTGGCGACGGCGGCTGGGTGCGCGAGGCGGCGGCGCTCGGCCCCTATCGCCTCGCGCTGCTGCCGATCGGCGCGTTCCGCTTCCAGCCCGGACAGATGGCGAGCGGCGCGCATATCGGCCCGGTCGATGCGCTGGGCGTCTTCCACGGCCTCGGCGCGGCGCGGGGCATGGCGATCCACTGGGGCACGTTCCGCCTGTCGTACGAGGGGTGGGATACGCCGCCCCGCCTGCTGCGCGCGGCACGCGCCTGTGCGCCGGAGGCGGCGGGCAGCCGGTTCGGGACGGCGGCAATCGGGCGGCCCGTGGATATCCCGCCGATGCGCGCGGTCGCGCCCACGGGGTTCGACCGGGCGGCGGTGCTCGCCTGTCTCGACACGCCGCAGGTGCGGGCGTTGCGATAGCCGGGGCAGGCGCGCTAGGCTGGCGCGGCATGAGCCAGCCGACGCCCGCCGCATGAGCGACCTGCCGATCCGCGGGACCGGGGCGATCGGCGCGGTCGACCTGCGCCTGCCGACGCTGCCGCCGAAGCCCGCCGTGCCGACCGCAGCGCCCGCGCCCGCCCCCGCGCCGACGATGCTGGCGACGGTCACGCAGGCGGTGGCGGCGCTGCCCCCCGGAACGGCGATGGCGGTGTTCCTCGCCGCGGTCGAGCGGGTGACGGCGGAGGTCGAGGCGCGGGGCGCCGCCGCCGACATGCAGCCACTGCCCAATGGCTCCCCGCCGCCCTCGGGCGAGGTCAGCACGCGCGACCTTGCGCTGGCCGCCGCGCTGATCGCCGGGCGGCTGGTGCCCGATCCCCATGACCCGCTCGCCCCCGTCGCCGCCGACGGGGACGCCGTGCTACCGGAGCCGATGATGCGCGACCGCCTGTACCTGCTCGACCCCGTGTTCGCCGATCCCGCGCTGCCGGGGCGGCGCTTCTATTGCCGCGACTGCGTGACGGTCGACGGGCTGCTCGCGCTGTTTCCCGAATGCGCGGCGGGGCTGGAGGTGATCCGCATCCCCTATCCCCGGCCCCGCGCCGAGGTGGTGGCGATCCTCGGCGAGGCGCAGCAGAATCTGCCGGTGCTGGTGCTGGGCAGCGATCCCGCGCCGGGGCTGGCCGACGGGCGGCGGGGCGAGACGTTCTTCGTCGGCGATTTCCGGCGGCTGCTCCACGCACTGCACGTCCGCCACGGCTTTCCGGAGGCGCATCCGTAGCGGGCATTCCATGCGCTAACCCCCGTTCGTCCCGAGCGAAGTCGAGGGACGTGCGCTACCTATGGCGTCGTGACTTTTCCCCTCCCTTCCAGGGAGGGGAGCAGTTTCGCCGGTCGGTATCAAGCAGGCACCGAGGGCGGCGGCGCGGTGAGCTTGCGCAGCGCGGCGGCGCGCTCGCGCTCGATGGTGGCGCGGTCCGCCATCAGCCGCTTGCGCACCGCGAGGTAATGGAGCGCCGCCCGCCGGTCCTCCTCGCGCCAGTCGCGCGGGGGCAGGTGCGTCGCGGCTTCCTCCAGCGCGGCGGGCGTGGGGACCGGGGTGGCGCCCGGCAGGCCCGCATGCCCCTGCGACGCGATGTCGTACCAGTGCGCCGCCGCCTGCGAGAAGCCGGGCAGCGCCTGCGCCACCGCGTCGAACTTCTCGACCTCGGCGGCGTGGCGGACCAGTTCGGCCTCGATCGGGGTCAGCGCGCGTTCGGCCATCACCATCCGCAGCATCGCCGCGTCCCGATCGAACCGCGTCCATGCCGCCTGGTTGAAGCCGTGCTGGCTGCGTTGCAGCGACAGCGCGCGCAGCACCTCGCGCCGGTCGGGGCGCTGCCACAGCCAGCCCAGCCCCTGGATCGCGAACCAGCCCCACGCCACCAGCGCGAACGCCGCCGCCGCCAGCAGCAGCACCCGCCACACCGGCTCGCCCGCCGCCGCGACCGCCACCGCCTCCGCCAGCGCGGTGAGCGTCGCGGGGATCAGCGCGATCCGCGGGTCCCGATACCATCCGTCGCGCATGCGGGCGTTCCCCCTGGTCCAAAGCCGGTCATGCTATCCTGCCCGCGCACCGGGCGAAAGGCGCGACGTCAGCCGTTCTCCGCATCGAACTTGTCGCGTTTGCGCTTGCCGAACAACAGCTTGCGTTCGAGATGGCCGCGCAGCGCGGCATAATAGGCTTCGAGAAAGGCAAGGTCGGCCCGGTCGTCGGCGCGGCCGATCTTGCGGCGGATCGCGCTCGCCACCTCGTACAGGTCGGCGCGGTCGTTGCGGCGGAGCACCTCCTCCAGCCGTTGCAGCTCGAACGTGCCGTACGCATCCAACTCGGCGGTGGTGAACGGCGCGATGCGCGCACGTTCGCTGGCATGGGCGGTTTCGACCAGCAGGTCCTCGCCCAGCTTCGCCACATCGCGCTCGACGACGCAGGTGCCCGCGATCAGGTCGCCCGCGCGCACCCGTTCGCGGTTGAACAGCGGAAAGAACAGGAACAGCAGCGTCCAGCACAGCCCGAGGATCGCGGTCCATTTGTCCGCCATCCCCTCCGCAAAGGCGAAGCCGAGGAACAGCAGCGGCAGGAACACCTCGACCTCGCGCATCAGGTTGCGCGCCAGCACCGCCGATCCGGTCAGCCGCGCCCCGTCGCGCGACACGACGCGCAGCTTCATCAGCCGCTTGCCCGGCGTCGCCGCGCGCCGCCCCGATTCGTGCAGCACGAAATAGAAGTTGCGCAGGGTGAAGAAGCCGAGCAGCCAGACGATCTGATACAGCGATTTCGCCGCCGCGCCGCCGTACGGCACCGCCGCGAGGATCAGCAACGTCGCCCCGATCAGCACGCCGAGCATGATGAGCGCGTCGATCACGAACGCGCCCGCCCGCGCGCCCGCCGATCCCAGCCGCACCTTCAGCGGCACCCCCTCGGGCGTCAGCAACTGCCGGACGAGGGTGCGCGGCATGCGGGGCCGCCGCTCACGCCGCGCCACGACGACCGCCCAGCGTGAAGTACAGCGTCCACAGCAGCAACATCCCCGCCCCGATCGCGAGGCGGGCGCCGTCGTCGCGCACCAGCTGCCGCCCGAACCCCTCCAGCAGCCCGGCGAACAGCAGCATCACGACCACCCCGATCATCACCAGCGCGCCGCGCCGCCCCGCCGCCGCCGCCGCGGCCATGCGGGTGCGCTCGCCCGGGAAGGCGACGGCGCGGCCGATATGGATGCCCGCCGCACTCGCCAGCGCGATCGCGAGGATTTCGGTCGTGCCGTGGATCATCAGCCAGCAGAACAGCCCCCAGCCAAGGCCATGCGGCACGAAGGCGGCGAACAGCGCGCCCGCCGACGCGCCGTTCTGCACCGCGAGGATCATCGTCGGTATGCCGAACGCGAACCCCAGCGCGAAGGCGAGGATCGACACCTGCGAATTATGGGTGAACAGCGCGGTCGCGAACACCTCCAGCCCGCCGCTCTCGGGCGGGTCGTAGAGCGAGGCGCGCAGCGTCGCCGCGCTGGCGGCCATGTCGCGGCCCTGCGCCATCTCGGGCGGGATCATCGCCGCGAACCATGCGGGCTCGCTGCGCACCAGATGATAGCCCGCGAATGCGCTGAGCAGCAGCAGCGCGAGGGCGAGGAACAGTTCGGGCGCGACGGCGCGCACCGCGCGCGGCCAGTGGTGGGTGAAGAAGGCGATCACCTGCCGCCCCCATGGCTCGCGACAGCCGTAGAGGACGAAATAGGCCCGCGTCGACAGCGCCTCCAGATACGCGACCAGCCCCGCGTCGAGCGAGGTCGCCCGCGCGACCGACAGCGCCGAGAGCGTCGCGCGGTACAGGCGCGGCAGGTCGGTCAGGTCCGCGTCGGTCAGCGTGCGCGGCGATGCCTTTTCCACCCGGTCGAGCAGTTCCTCCAGCCGCGCCCAGTCGCCCTCGCGCTCGGCACGGAAATGGCGGGCGGCGAAGAACACGCTCATCGCCCGCGCTCCCGGTGCGCGACATAGCGCTCGACCAGCGCCAGCGGCATTGCTTCGGCGGCGCTCTCGATCACTTCCGCGCCCATGCGGCGCAGGCGTTCGACCACGATCGCCCGGTCGCGCAGCAGCATGTGCGCGACGTTGGCGCGGACGAGGTCGTCGGCATGGGTGGGCACGGCGTCGCGCATCGCTTCCAGTTCGGTATCGCGGAACAGCACGAACAGCAGCCGGTGGCGCTTCAGCATCCGCTGCGCCGCCGCCAGCATCAGCTCGGCGCTGGTGGGATCGGTGAATTCGGTGAACAGCACGATCAGCGCGCGCCGGTCGAGCCGTGTGTCGAGCGTGACGAGGCCGAGCGTATAGTTGCTCTCGTCGGTGCCATAGTCGATGTCGGCGGCGGCATGGTGCAGCCGGGCGAAGCCGCGCGTGCCGGTGATGCTGCCGCTGTCCACCTGCGGGCGCGCGCCGAACGAGAACAGCCGCACCCGGTCGCCCGATTTCAGCGCGACGAACGCGGCGAGCAGCGCCGCCGATACCGCCTTGTCGATGCGGGGCATGTCGCCGACCGGATCGGTCATCGCGCGTCCCGCATCGACCGCGAACACGATCATGTTGTCGCGTTCGCTATGGAATTCGCGCGCCAGCAGCGCGGCGTGGCGGGCGGATGCCTTCCAGTCGATCGCGCGGCGCTCCATCCCCGGCTGGAACTCGGTCAGCACCTGGAAATCCTGCCCGTCGCCATGGTCGCGGCGCAGGCGCTGCCCGGCGCTCTGGCTGTTGAGGAACTGGCGCATCCCCTGATCGCGCACCGGGCGGATGTCGGGCAGGATCGCGATGCTGTCCGTCGTCCTCGCGCTGCGTTGCCGCCATGCGAGGCCGAGCGGACCGCTGGCGCGTGCCCAGATGCGCCGCAGATGCGCGCGCCCGCGCCGTACCGCGCGGTAGCGGCCCGGCGCGACGCGCTCGAGCGGACCGTCGATCGCGACCGCCCGATCGGCACCGTGCAGCGTCACCGCCTCGCCCACGTTCAGCGTCGCGGGCAGGGGGAGGGCGGCATCGGCGGGCGCCCGCGCCAGCAGCGCATCGGCGAGGATCAGCAGCAGCATCGCGCCGATCCACAGCGGCGCCACCACCCATGCGGCGGGCCGGAGCACGCCCAGCGCCAGCGCGACCGGCGCGGCGAGCGCGGTCAGCTGGATCGCGCGGGGCGTGGGATAGATCACCGCGGCGCGTCCACCGACGCGATCAGCGCCGCCACCACATCATCGACGCGCCGTCCGTCGATCTCGGCGGCGGGCGACAGGATCAGCCGGTGGCGCAGCAAGTGGGGGCTGAGCGCCTTCACATCGTCGGGCAGCACATAGTCGCGCCCGTCGAGCGCCGCCGCCGCCCGCGCCGCCGCCGCCAGCGCCGATGCCGCGCGCGGGGAGGCGCCCGACGACAGGTCGCCATGCTCGCGGGTCGCGCGCACCAGCCGCACGATATAGTCGATCACCTCGTCCACCAGCCGCACGCCCGCGACAGCATCGATCGCCCCGGCGATGGCGGCGGCGTCGGCCACTTGTGCCACGCCCGAATCCTGCGGCGCGGGGGTGCCGGTGCGCGTGCCATATTGCGCGACGATCGCGCGTTCGGCCTCGGCGGTGGGCCAGCCGATGGCGATCTTGAACAGGAACCGGTCGAGCTGCGCCTCGGGCAGCGGGTAGACGCCCTGCTGTTCGATCGGGTTCTGCGTCGCGACCACGGTGAAGCGGTCGGAGAGATGCTCGGTCCGCCCGTCGATGGTGATGCGCCGTTCCTGCATGGCTTCCAGCAGCGCGGCCTGCGTCTTGGGCGGCGTGCGGTTGATCTCGTCGGCCAGCAGGAGTTCGCAGAACACCGGCCCCCGCGTCAGCGCGAACTGCGAGGTCTGGAAGTTGAACAGGTTGGAGCCGATGATGTCGCCGGGCATCAGGTCCGGCGTGAACTGGATGCGCCCGAAGTCGAGGCCCAGCGTGCGCGCGAAGCTCTGCGCCAGCAGCGTCTTGGCGGTGCCCGGCGGCCCCTCCAATAACACATGGCCGCTCGAGAACAGCGCGATGGTGAGCAGCCGCACCGCCGCGCCCTGTCCCACCACCGCCCTGGCGATCTCGGCCTCGATCGCCGATCCCAGCGCGCGTACGTCGTCCAGCGTCATGCGCCCGTTTCCTTCTTCCATGCGTGCAGTGCCTGTGCCGCCGCCAGCGCCTCGCCCTCGGTCGTGGCGGTGCGCAGGCGGCGGTCGATGTCGCTGTAGCCGGGGTGCACCCGGTCGAGCCGCTCGGGCCCGGCCTTGCCGATGCTGAGCGACCGGCCGATCGCTTCCAGCATCGTGTCGGCATAGGCGGGTCCGGCGCGGCGGGTGCGGCCCGCCAGCCTTGTGAGCGCGACGATATTGTCGATCAGCGCGCGCTTGCCCGGCGGCAGCACCGCCGCCTCGCGCCGTGGCGGGCCGAAGCGGCAGGCGGCGGCGATCCCGGCCAGCACCGCGGCGGCGATCAGCGCCAGCGTGACGCCCAGGAACGGCGGCAGGAACAGCAGCTTCACCAGATTGCGGTCGCCCGCCGTGTAATGCAGCGTCCGGTCGAACACCGCGCGCCCGTCATGTTCGGGATCGATCGCGCGCAGCATCGCCAGCCCGGCGCGGGCGTTGCGGATGTCGGCCATCGCCCGGTTGTTCACCGTATCGGGATCGGCGAGCACGAAGGTGTCGCCCGTCCCGATCCGGCCCAGCACCGCCGCCCCGTCGCGCGCGCCGATCAGCGGGAACACGCCGTCGCCCTTGATCGCATTGACCCCGCGGTCGGGCATCGCGAAGGGTCGCAGCGGCGGATAGGCCGCGCCGCGCACCGGGCCGGTATCGCCGATCTGCTCGCCGTGCCACGCGACGCTGGCCGGGACCAGCGGCAGGATGCGGAGCACATTGGCTACCCCAGTGCGCCGCACCCGCCCGCCGCCCAGCGGGATCGGCTCCACCTGCCATTTGGGCAGGATGATGAGCGTCGGGTAGCGCAGCGGCGTGCCGTCCGCCGCCTCCCATTCGTCGTCGTCGCCCCCCGCCATCGATTCCGCCAGCGCGACGCGCCGGTCGACGATCGCCTTGACCGCTTCGGGCCGGGTCGTCTCGGTCGGGGTCAGGATCAGGATGGCGGGGGTGTCGATCGCGTTCGCCTCGGCGGTGTCGCCCTGCACCGCCGCGACCAGCCGCTGGAAGGCGTGGAAGCCCGCGCCGTCCCTGCGATCGGCGGCAGGCGCATCGCCGACCGCGCGCGCCATGTCGTCGCCGAACCCCGACATCAGGATCGCACCGAGCAGCAGCAGCGCACCGCCGACCACCAGCACCAGCACCGCGCGGACGGAAAAGGGCGAGGCGTCGTTCACCGCGCGGCCCGCCCCAGCGCGAAACCGGCATAGTCGGCGCGGGCGCGGGTCCAGTCCGCCTCGCCCAGCGCCGCCCCGCCGAACAGGCTGCGCTCGACCGCCGCGACGATTCCTGTGAACACGGTGCGCGCGTGCGGCGGCAGCGCCTCGGCACGGGCGATGTCGCGGCTGGTGTCGGACACCTGCACCACGTCGCCGCGCCACGCGACGATATCGTCGATGCTGCGGAACAGCAGCAGGTGCACCGCCTCGCCATAGCGGCCCGCCGCCGCCAGCGCATCGGCATCCTCCAGCAGCGCACGCGCCGCCGTCTCGGTCGGCACCCAGCCGGTCTCCTCGGCGGGTTGCTTGCGGAAGCGCTCGGTCAGCCATTCGCGCA
Organism: Sphingomonas silueang; assembly: GCF_040049155.1. Lineage (NCBI taxonomy): Bacteria > Pseudomonadati > Pseudomonadota > Alphaproteobacteria > Sphingomonadales > Sphingomonadaceae > Sphingomonas > Sphingomonas silueang. The sequence continues at coordinate 313,283 of NZ_JBDZDK010000002.1, read as the reverse complement.
GGCCCGGCACCAGCGCGAACAGCAGCACGACGACGACCAGCGCGACCAGCACCCACAGCAGCACGTTCCAGCCGCCGCCGACCCAGGCGACGAACCGCCCGATGCCGCGCAGCAGCGCCTCGAGCCATGCGGGCGGCGGATCGGGCGGCGGCACGGTCTTTTCGGGCAGGTCGAACTGGATCGCAGGATCGGCGCGGATGCGGCTCCACGCTTCGGCGACGCGCGGGGAATCGACCGGCGGCGGCGGGGCCGCTGCGGCTTCGGCCGTGCGTTCGACGATCGCTCCGCTGTTCAACCCATGCCCCCGCCGCGCCACCGGGCGGCGCGCAGGCCGTTGGAGCAAATCGGCGATTTACATGCAACGCTTTTCGCCCCTAGTTTCGCGCCCGACCGCACAGGGGGCTGGCGGGCAGGGGGAGCAGGCATGACCGGGGTGGTCGCGTTCGGGATCGTCATACTGCTGCTGCCGGTGCTCGTGGTGGCGGCGGTGCTGGCGGCGGCGTGGCGCGAGGGGCGGTCGTCGCCCTATGCCTTCAGCGTGGGGCGGGTGATCTCCAACAGCTTCGCCGCGATCGGCGGCGCGCCGCTGGTGTTCGTCGGCGTGGCGCTGCTGCTCAACGGCCTGCCCTCGCTGATGGTGGGCATGACCACCGCGCAGATCACGCGCAGCCCGGAACTGGTCGCGGCCAGCATGTCGCAGGTCGGCACGACCTATGGCGGGATATTCCTGCTGCGGCTGCTGGTGTGGCCGTTCACGCAAGGGTTGCTGATGCTGCTGGCGGTCGAGGCGCTGGCGGGTCGCGTGCCCGATCTGCGCCGCGCTGCGGGCACGGCGTTGCGGGTATGGATCTTCGCGATCGGCCTCACGCTGCTGAACTGGATCGGCATCACCATCGGCTTCTTCCTGTTCATCCTCCCCGGCCTCGTGCTGTTCCTCAACTGGTTCGTGGCGCTGCCGGTGCTGTTCGTCGAACGGCGCGGCGTGTTCGAGGCCTTCGGGCGCAGTACCGAACTGCTGCGCGGCATGCGCTGGCGCCTGCTGCTGCTGCTGGTGATCGCGCTGGTGCTGTGGTTCTTCGCGGCGATGGTCGGCGGCGTGTTGCAGGCGACGCTGCCCGACAGCTGGATGACGCATGCCGCCACGCTCGTCGGCGCGACCGTCGGCGGCATGCTGGTGCCCGCGGGCATCGCGGCGGTCTATCACGAGGCGGTCACCGCCAAGGAAGGCGCGGGCGGACGCGATCTGTCCGACGTCTTCGCATGACAACGACACGATACAAGGGGACTGGCGTGAAGCGGACATGGACGATGCTGGCACTGGCGGCGGGCCTTGCCGCCTGTGCCGATACCGGGGGCGGGCGCGCGCAGTCCGCCGGGGCCGATGCGCCGCGCCGCGGGCCGGGCGCGGGCAAGGGATACGATCATGACCCGTACCCCTCCACCTACCGCGCCTATCCGGGGCAGCCGACGCTGGTGACGAACGTCACCATCTATGACGGCGAGGGCGGGCGGATCGACCGCGGCTCGGTGCTGTTCCGCGACGGCAAGATCGTCGAGATCGGCCAGAGCATCGCCGCGCCCGCAGGCGTCACCGTGATCGACGGGCAGGGCAAGTGGGTCACGCCGGGCATCATCGACGTGCACAGCCATCTGGGCGACTATCCCAGCCCCGGCGTCGAGGCGCACAGCGACGGCAACGAGATGACCGGCCCGGTCACGGCGGAAGTCTGGGCCGAACACAGCGTCTGGCCGCAGGACCCCGGCTTCTCGCGCGCGCTGACCAACGGCGGCGTCACCACGCTCCAGATCCTGCCCGGATCGGCCAATCTGATGGGCGGGCGCTCGGTGACGCTCAAGAACGTCTATGCCCGCACGATGCAGGGGATGAAGTTCCCCGGCGCGCCCTATGGCCTGAAGATGGCGTGCGGCGAGAATCCGAAGCGCGTCTATGGGTCGAAGGGGCGGATGCCTTCCACCCGCATGGGCAACCTCGCCGTCGATCGCGCGACCTGGCTGCGCGCGCGCGACTACGACCGCAAATGGGACAGGTATGAAAAGGACGGCGGCGACGAACCGCCGACGCGCGACCTCGCGATGGACACGCTGCGCGGCGTGCTCGACGGCGAGATCCTCGTCCACAACCACTGCTACCGCGCCGACGAAATGGCCATCGTCATGGATATGGCGCAGGAGATGGGGTACAAGGTCACCGCCTTCCACCACGCGGTCGAAAGCTACAAGATCGCCGATCTGTTGAAGGCGCGCGGGGCGTGCTCGGCGGTATGGGCCGACTGGTACGGCTTCAAGATGGAAAGCTACGACGCGATCAGCGAGAATCTGGCGATCCTCGACAGGCAGGGCGCCTGCGCGATGATCCATTCCGACGACGCCAACGGCATCCAGCGGCTGAACCAGGAAGTGGCCAAGGTCATGGCCTCGGCACGGCGTGCGGGGATGCCGGTGACGCCCGAACATGCGTGGACATGGCTCGGCATCAATCCGGCCAGGGCGCTGGGCATCGATCAGGTCACGGGGTCGCTGAAGGCGGGCAAGATGGCCGATGTCGTGCTGTGGAACGGCGATCCGTTCAGCGTCTATACCCGGCCCGAAAAGGTCTGGGTCGACGGCGCGCTGCTGTATGACGCGACCAACCCCCGGCTGCGGCCGGTGTCCGATTTCGAGCTCGGCCAGCCCGGCGAAGGGGATGTGAAGTGAAGCGCCTGATGCTTGCCGCCGCGCTTGCGGCCGGGGTCGCCATGCCCGCCGCCGCGCAGGATGTCGTCGTCACCAATGCGAAGCTGGTGATCGGTGACGGTTCCGCCCCGATCGAGAACGGCACGGTGATCGTGCGCGGCGGGCGCGTCGTCGCCGCCGGGCGGCTGGTGCCCCCGGCCAGCATGCGCACGATCGATGCGGGCGGGCGCTTCGTTACCCCCGGCATCGTCGCGGGCTTCACGCGCCTCGGCATCGTCGAGGTGGACGGGGTGTCGGCGACCAACGATGCGGCGGCGCGCAGCACCCCGTTCAACGCCGCGCTCGACGTGACCGGTGGGCTCAACCCGCGCGCCACGCCGATCGCGATCAACCGCGCGGAGGGGATCACCCGCGCGATCGTCGCCCCCGACAATGCCGATTCGATCTTCGCGGGGCAGGGCGCGGTCATCGACCTCGGCACCGACATGGACGCGGTGACGCGCCCGCGCGCCTTCCAGTTCATGGAATGGGGCGAAAGCGGCGCGCGCGCGGCAGGGGGCAGCCGCCCCGCCGCACTCGCGATGTTCCGCAACGCGCTGTTCGAGGCGCAGGCCTATGCCCGCAACCCCGCCAGCTTCACCGATCGCGGCAAGGAAGCGCTGCTGACCCGCGCCGATGCGCAGGCGTTGCAGGGCGTGCTGTCGGGACAGGTGCCGCTGCTGATCCATGTCGAGCGTGCGTCGGACATCCTCGGCGTCCTGGCGCTGAAGCGCGAGTTCGCGTCGCTGCGCCCGGTGCTGGTCGGCGCGACCGAGGGCTGGACCGTGGCGCAGCAGATCGCGGCGGCGGGCGTGCCGGTGATCGCCAGCCCGCTGGCCGACCTGCCCGCCAGCTTCGAGCAGCTCGCAGCGACGCAATCGAACATCGGGCGGATGAAGGCGGCGGGCGTGACCGTCGCGATCGGCACGATCGGCGACGACGAGGCACGGCAAGCGCGGCTGGTGAAGCAATATGCGGGCAACCTCGTCGCGCTGTCGAAGATTCCGGGTGCCGCCGGGCTGGACTGGGGCGCGGCGTTCGCCACGATCAGCTCGCTGCCCGCACAGGCGATCGGCATGGGCGGCGAGATCGGCTCGCTGGCGGCGGGGCGGCGCGGCGACGTGGTGATCTGGGACGGCGATCCGCTGGAGATCGGATCGATGCCGACGCAGGTCTTCATCGACGGCGTCGAACAGTCGCTGGTCAACCGCCAGACCCGGCTGCGCGACCGCTATCTGGTGCCGACCGAACAGGGGCTGCCCAAGGCGTATCAGCGCTAGGGAAATCGCGACCGAACCGTTCGTGTCGAGCGCAGTCGAGACACCGTGCGAATCGCGCGCGGCACGTCCCTAAGGCGGCGCTCGGGACGAACGGAACGCGCGGCGGGGAACCCGGCGCCCGATCGGCGATTGTCCGGACGGTACCAGCAACGGGAGTTGGATATGCGTGGGTTGATGCTGACGATGTCGGGCGCGCTGCTGCTGTCGGCATGCGGGCCGAGCGCGCAGGAGCAGGCGGCGGCCAATGCACAGGCGGTCGCCAACCAGCAGGAGGCCTCCGAAGCGGCGAAGAAGGTCGAGGCACTGGCACCGGGCCAGCGCGACGGCGTGTTCATCCGCGCGATCCGCGACGCGGGGCTGCCGTGCCAGGGCGTGACCGCCTCCGAACGCGGCGAAACGCCCGGCAGCTGGATCGCGACCTGTCAGGAAGGATCGCGCCACATCATCACCTTCGGCGCGAACGGCATGGCCAATGTGACGAGCTTCACGCCGCAGCCCGCGCCGCAGCGCTGATCGGTTCGAGCGGGGTCGGATCGGTATCGCACGATCCGATCCGCTTCGCCCCTCCCTGTCAGGATTCCTCTGCGAAGGTCCTTTTCCGTACCCCCGCGCAGGCGGGGGGCCAGGAGCCACGGACGCAAGCCGTTGTTTTACTTGGCTCTGGACCCCCGCCTGCGCGGGGGTACGGCAGGATCAAGCGTTGGCCCTGGACTTTGGCAGAGGCTTCTCTGTCAGGAAGAGGCGCCGATCACCCCCCGCGGATCGTCGATCCACCCTATCGCGGCTCGAACACCGACCACCCCGTCCGCTGCACCAGCCGTTCGAGCGCCAGCGTGCCGAGCTGCGAATTGCCGCGCTCGTTCAGCCCCGGCGACCAGACCGCGATCGACGCGACGCCCGGCACGATCGCGAGGATGCCGCCGCCGACCCCGCTCTTGCCCGGCAGGCCCACGCGGAACGCGAACTCGCCCGATCCGTCGTAATGGCCGCAGGTCAGCATCAGCGCGTTGATCCGCCGCGCCCGCTGCGCCGATACGACATGCCGCCCGGTCGAGGGATTGACCCCGCCCGCCATCAGATAGCGCCCGGCCAGCGCCAGTTGCCGACAGCTCATCGCCAGCGCGCACTGGTGGAAATAGACGCCCAGCGTCACCTGCGGATCATGGTGCAGGTTGCCGAACGCGCGCATGTAGCTGGCGAGCGCCAAGTTGCGGAAGCCGCTGTCCTGCTCGGCCCGCGCCACCGCCTCGTCGATGAAGATGCCGTCCTCGCCCGTACACGCCCGCACGAAGCGCAGCAGCTCCCCCAGCGCCTCGCGCGGCTGGTGGCGGCCCAGCAGCACGTCGGCGACGACGATCGCGCCCGCGTTGATGAACGGGTTGCGCGGGATGCCGTGCTCGCTCTCCAGCTGCACGATCGAGTTGAACGCGCTGCCCGACGGTTCGCGCCCCACCCGCTGCCACAGCTGGTCGCCGACCGCGCCGAGCGCGAGGGTGAGCGCGAACACCTTTGACACCGACTGGATCGAAAACGCCTCCTCGGCATCGCCCGCCAGATGGCAGGCACCGTCCGCCGCGATCACCGCGATCCCGAACCGGCGCGGGTCCACGCGGGCAAGCGGCGGGATATAGTCGGCGGGCGTGCCGCGATCGGGCGCGTCGGCCATTTCGGCGGCGATATCGGCAACGATCGCGGAGAGGTCCATCGGCGGGGTGTAGCGCGGCGCTCCGGCACGGGCGAGGGGGAACGACCGTTGCCCCGGAGCACGCCGACCCCATGCCCGATTTTCACCGATGGCGGCGGCTTGCATCCATGTGGCATCCCGCTAGGCTCTTGTCCGAGAAAACATGGGAGCGGGCGATGCGGACGAACCGGCGCGAGGTGATCGGGGGCGGCATGGCGGCGGCGGCACTGGCCCCGGCGGCGGCAAGGGCGGTGGCGACGCTGCCGACCCCGAACGGGGCGGGCCGCGCGCTGAAGGTGCCGCCCCCGGCGCGCTTCACCCCCGACTGGGCGTCGCTCACCGCCGGGTACAGCGTGCCCGACTGGTTCCGCGACGCGAAGTTCGGCATGTGGGCGCACTGGACCGCGCAATGCGTGCCCGAGGCGGGCGACTGGTATGCGCGCGACATGTATCTGCCGGGCACCCGCGCCTATAAGCATCACCTCAAGACCTATGGCCATCCCGCCGATCGCGGCTTCATGGAAATCCAGAATCTGTGGACGGCGGATCGCTGGGATCCCGCGCGCCTGCTCGATCTCTACCAGAAAGCGGGCGCGCGCTATTTCATGGCGCTGGCCAACCATCACGACAATCTCGACACCTATGCATCGCGCCATCATCCCTGGAACACCACCCGCGTCGGCCCGCGCCGCGACATCGTCGGCACCTGGGCCAAACTGGCGCGCGAACGCGGGCTGCGCTTCGCCGTCTCCAACCATTCGGCGCATGCGTGGCACTGGAACCAGCCCGCCTATGGCTATGACCCGGGCGGGCCGCGGGCGGGCGAGCGCTACGACGCCTACACGCTGACCGCCGCGCAAGGGGCGGGCAAATGGTGGCAGGGGCTCGATCCGCAGCGGCTCTACACCGGGCGCCGCATGGCGCTGCCCGACGGCATCCGCACGGTCGAGGAAGCGAATGCGTGGCACGAGGCGACCGACCGGCTGTGGACCGAAGGCGTGCCCGAGGGCGATTTCGCCGCCAACTGGCTGGCGCGCTGCCGCGACCTGATCGAGCAGCACGACCCGGACATGATCTATTTCGACAATTTCGACCTGCCGCTCGAACAGCACGGGCTCGATTTCACCGCATGGTACTACAACCGCTCGATGCAGCGCAACGGCGGGCGGATCGAGGCGGTCGTCACCGCCAAGACGACCCCGCCGCAGCGGCGCATGGGGCTGGTCGACGATGTCGAGCGCGGCGGCAAACCCTATATCGAGCGCTTCCCGTGGCAGACCGACACCTGCCTCGGCAACTGGCATTACGACGCCGATCTGGCGGCGCGCGACGGGTACAAGTCGGCGGCGACCGTGCTGCATACGCTGTGCGACGTGGTGTCGAAGAACGGCAATCTGATGCTGTCGGTGCCGATGCGCGGCGACGGGACGATCGATGCGAAGGAGGAACGCATCCTCGGGGAGATCGCCGACTGGATGGGCCGCTTCGGCGCGGCGATCTATGCCACCCGCCCGTGGCGGCGCTTCGGCGAGGGGCCGACGCAGGGCAGGTCGGGGCTGTTCTCCGAAGGCGGTCCGGTCTCCCCCTATGGCGCGCGCGACGTGCGCTATGTGACGCGCGGCGACGATCTCCATGCGCTGCTGCTCGGCTGGCCCGACGATCATGTCGCGCGGCTGACGCTCTTGGGCCGCGACGATCCGACGCTGCCGGGCGAGGTGCGCCGGGTGACGCTGCCCGGCGACCCGACGCCGCTCCCGTTCCGCCGGACGGGGGCGGCGCTGGAAATCGACCTGCCGCCCGCCGCGCGCCACCCGATCGGCGTCGCGCTGATCCTGTCGGGCGAAGGGGTCGCGCGGTAGGGCGGACGGGATATTGCGTGACGGAGACGCTTCTCCCCTCCCTTCCAGGGAGGGGCGCAGTTGCGTTCGTGCTTCGACGGACGGGCTACACCCGCTCAGCTCACGCCAGCCCCTTCAACCGGTACAGCGCGTCCAGCGCCTCGCGCGGCGACAGCGCGTCCACGTCGATCGCCGACAGCGCCTCGCGCAAGCCATCGACCGGCGCCTCCTCCGCCTGCGCGACGGCGGCGAACAGCGGCAGGTCGTCCAGTCCCGCCGCGATGCCGCCGGTCTTCGCCTTGCCCGCCTCCAGCCTCGCCAGCACCGCCTTCGCACGCGCCAGCGTCGCCGGCGGCAGGCCCGCGAGGCGCGCCACCGCGATGCCGTAGCTGCGATCCGCCGGTCCCTCGGCCAGTTCGTGCAGCAGCACGAGGTCGCCCTTCCACTCGCGCGCGCGGACATGGTGCAGCGACAGCGCCCTGCACCGCTCGGCCAGCCGGGTGAGTTCGTGATAATGCGTCGCGAACAGGCAGCGGCAGCGATTGTCCTCATGGATCGCCTCCACCACCGCCCACGCGATGGCAAGCCCGTCATAGGTGCTGGTGCCGCGCCCCACCTCGTCGAGGATCACGAACGATCGTTCGGTCGCCTGCGCGAGGATCGCCGCCGTCTCGACCATCTCGACCATGAAGGTCGATCGCCCGCGCGCCAGATTGTCCGACGCGCCGACCCGGCTGAACAGCCGGTCGACCAGCCCCAGCGTCGCCGAGGTCGCGGGCACGAAGCTCCCCGCCTGCGCCAGCACCACGATCAGCGCGTTCTGCCGCAGGAAGGTGGACTTGCCGCCCATGTTCGGCCCCGTCACCAGCCACAGCCGCGAATCGGGCGACAGGCGGCAGTCGTTGGCGACGAACCGTCCGCCCGCCTTCGCAACCGCGCTCTCGACCACCGGATGCCGCCCGCCGGTGATTTCGAGGCAGGGGTGATCGACCAGCTGTGGCCGTGCCCAGCCGCCTTCGCCCGCACGTTCGGCCAGCGCCGTCGTCACGTCGATCCGGGCGAGCGCGTCGGCGGTCGCGGCGATCGCCTCCCGCGCGTCCAGCGCCGCCTCGGTGAACGCCTCCAGATGCGCGGCCTCCGCCGCCAGCGCGTGCGCCCCGGCCTGCGTCACCTTCAGCGCCGCTTCGTGCAGGTCGGGCGCGTTGAAGCGCACCACGCCCGCCAGCGTCTGGCGATGGGTGAAGCCGCTGTCCGCCGCCATCAGCCGGTCCGCCGCGCGCGCGGGCACCTCGACATGATAGCCGAGCACGCCGTTGTGGCGGATTTTCAGCGCGGCGATGCCGGTCGATGTGCGATATTGCGCCTCCAGCGCGGCGATCGCCCGTCTGCCGCCCGCACCAGCATCGCGCAGCGAATCGAGCGCGGGGTCATAGCCCTCCGCGATATAGCCGCCCGCCGCCGCATCGATCGGCGGCATCGGTACCAGCCCGCGCGTCAGCAGGTCGATCAGCGCGCCATGCCCGCGCAGCGACGGCGCGAGTCCGGCGATCAGCGGCGGCACCGCGTCGAGCCGCTCCAGCCGCTGCCCCAGCGTCCATGCCCCCGCCAGCCCGTCGCGCAACTGCCCCAGATCGCGCGGGGAACCACGCCCCGCCGCGATCCGCCCGAGCGCCCGGCCCACATCGGGCAGCGCGCGGAGCGTGGTGCGCAGTTCGTCGCGCAGGCCGGAATCGTCATGCGCCCAGGCGACTGCCGCCAGCCGCGCCTCGATCGCGCCGCGCTCCATCAGCGGCGCGGCGATATCGGCGGCGAGCAGCCGCGCGCCCGCGCCGGTGACGGTGCGATCCACCTCCGCCAGCAGGCTGCCCGCCCGTGCTCCGGCGGCGGTGCGGGTGAGTTCGAGGCTCTCGCGCGTCGCGGCGTCGATCGCCATGCACTGCGCGTCGCTGGCGCAGACCGGCGGGCGCAGGAACGGCAACTGCCCGCGCGCGGTATGGTCGAGGTACGCGATCAGCCCGCCCGCCGCCGCCAGCGCCGCGCGGCTGAACTGGCCGAAACCGTCGAGCGTCGCGACGCCGTGGAGTTGCCGCAGCCGCGCCTCGCCGCGCGCGCTGTCGAAATCGGCCTTGCCGCGCAGCACGGTCGCGACCTCGGCGAAGGCGGAGGTTTCGGCGGCGACCACCTCGACCGCCTGCAACCGGGCGAGCGCGGCAGTGAGGCCCGCGGCATCGGTCTCGATCACCTCGAACCGCCCGGTGGAGACGTCGGCGGCGGCGATCGCGACCCCGCCCGCCGCCTCGCCCACCGCGACGCACCAGTTGGCGGCGCGCGCATCGAGCAGCGCCTCCTCGGTCAGCGTGCCTGCGGTGACGACGCGCACGATCGCGCGGTTCACCAGCGCCTTCGACCCGCGCGCCTTGCGCGCCTCGTCGGGCGATTCGGTCTGTTCGGCGATGGCGACGCGATGCCCGGCCTTGATGAGCCGCGCCAGATAGCCCTCGGCACTGTGCACCGGCACGCCGCACATCGGGATCTTCTGCCCCTCATGCTCGCCGCGCGCGGTCAGCGCGATGTCGAGGCACGCGGCGGCGATCTTCGCATCGTCATGGAACAGCTCGAAGAAATCGCCCATGCGATAGAAGAGCAGGCAGTCGTCGGCCTCCGCCTTCAACGCCAGATACTGCGCCATCATCGGGGTCGGGGCGGGGGCATCGCCCGCGGTCTTGCTCGCCATGCGTCTGCCGATACCGGTGCCGGGGGCCGGGTGCAAATGGACGTGGAGAAGTGCGTGCCGAGGAACGGGAGCGCGACGCAACCCGTTAGCCGTCAACCCATGTTCGGCCCGCAGAAGCGCAAGGTCAGGCGTCCGTTGGCGACGTCAAAGCTGCCGGACGCGATCCAATAGTCCCGGTCGTCGACGTCGAACTCGCGCGTCGGCCGCGCGTCGAGCCGATGTCGTCCGTGCCCGAACTCGTCGAAGCCGGCCTGCCGAAGATCGATCGCGACGGTGTTGCGGTCGATCGATCCCGACCGATCACGCGCAAACCAGTAGCTGCGGTACCAGCGGTTCAGCGATCCCACGCATTCTGTCGCGACCAGCTTGTCCTCGATCCTGTCAACCAGTGCTTCGTCCGGCGTGTTCGCTGCCTTTTCGTGCGGCTCACATCCGGCGAGGCACGCGAGCAACAGCATTGCCGCCGGTTGCCTCATCCCTCGGGCGACACCGGAATCCCCGGCAGCGCCTTCGACGTGCGCACCGTCGGCGACGTCTTCACGCTCGCCACATTGGGCGCGGTGATGAGTTGCGTCGTCAGCATCGACTGGAAGCTTTCCAGATCGGCGGCGACGATCTTCAGGATGAAGTCGATCTCGCCGTTCAGCATATGGCATTCGCGGACCTCGGGAATGGTCGCGACATGCGCCTCGAACGCCGCAAGGTCGCTCCCCGCCTGGCTCTTCAGGCTGACCAGCGCGAATACGGTGATGGTGAAGCCCAGCAGCCGCGGGTCGAGCGTCGCGTGATAGCCGCGAATCGCCCCCGCCTCCTCCAGCGCGCGGACCCGGCGCAGGCAGGGCGGCGCGGTCAGCCCGACGCGCTCGGCCAGCTCCACGTTGGTCATCCGTCCGTCTTCCTGCAACAGCGCAAGAATCTGCCGGTCGATGCGGTCGAATGCCATGAGATGGGTTTCCGTGGGTGGGATCGAACAGAAACCCCTGCCTACCGCATTATAAAATTACGTCAAAGCGCAATTGTCCCACATTGCGACGTACCGAATTGGCATGTTCCGCTTTGCGGTCGATGGCGCTAAGCACTTCGCATGCCACGATTCCCCATGTCGCGGCGAACAGGGCGGTGTGGATTTGCGCTTCGACGACAGCCTCGACACGGTGTTGGCCTCCGATCTTTCGGGGGAAGGCGCGCGGGCGTCGGCGTGGCGGCAGCTGGTCGACCTGATCGGGCGGCGGCGGGCCCCCGCCGACCGCCGCGCCATCGCGCTGCTGGCCGATCTGCAGGACCGGGTGCCGCGCGCCGTCCGCATGGCGAGCGCGCGCGACCTCGAACATGCCCGGCCGCCGCTGGCGCTGGTCGAGCTGCTGGCGGGCGATGTGGTCGAGGTCGCGCTGCCGGTGCTGCGCGGGGCCGATCTGCATGCCGAGGAATGGCGCGACCTGATCCCGCGCCTGTCGCCCGCGGCGCGCGGCGTGGTGCGCAACCGGCGCGACATCGCGCCGGAGGTCCGCCGCCTGCTCGACAGCTATGGGCCGGTCGATCTGGTGCTCCCCGACGCGCATGTGCCCGAGCCGGTCGCGCCGCCGGAACCGATTGCGACCGAACCGCTGTTCTTCGGCGACGACGTGGCCGAGCCCGAGCCCGAACCGATGCCGTCCGGCCCGTTCAGCATCGTTGACGTCATGGCCCGGATCGAGGCGTTCGAGCGCAACCACGACACCGCTGTCCCCGCCGCTCCGCCGCCCCCCGCCGAAGAGGGCTTCCGCTTCGAGAGCGATGCGATGGGCATGATCCGCTGGGTCGAGGGGGTGCGGCGCGAGGCGCTGATCGGGATGATGCTCGATTCGGGCGGCCTGCCCGCCGCGTCGGGGTTCGACGGGGTGGCGGCGGGCGGCCATCGCCGCCGCACCGCCTTTCGCGACGCGCGGCTGACGATCGGCGGCGACAGCGACGCGGCGGGCGAATGGCGCGTGTCGGCGGTCCCGGTGTTCGATCCGGCCAGCGGGCGCTTTACCGGCCATCGCGGCACCGCCCGCCGCCCGCGCCGCGACGAACGCGCCGGGCCGGTGCGCGGCGGCCATGCGTCCGGCGTGGCGCAGCTGCGCCAGCTCGTCCACGAACTGCGGACGCCCGCGGGCGCGATCGCCGGGTTCGCGGAGATGATCGACGCCGAACTGCTGGGGCCGGTGTCCGGCGTGTACCGGGCACGCGCCGCCGCGATCCTCGACAATGCGCGCGACCTGGTGGGCGTGATCGACGACCTCGATCTCGCGGCGCGGATCGAGGGCGACGCGCTCGACCTGCGCGACGACACGGTCGCGCTGGGGCCGTTGTTCGCGGGGATCGCCGCCGATCTGGCCGGGCTGTGTGCGCTGCGCGACACCGACCTCGCGATCGAGCCGAGCGACCTGTCGGTCACCGGCGACCGGCGCGCCGTCGAACGCCTGCTTGCCCGACTGCTCGCGACGCTGGTATCGGCGGGATCGCCGGGCGAAGGGCTGTTCGTCCGCACGGGTGCGGAAGGGAACGACATGGTGGCGATCGTGGTCGATCGGCCGGTGGCGCTGGCGGCATGGCCCGGCGCGACGCTGTTCGACATCGACGACGGCGAGGCCGATTCGGCCCTGCTCGGCACCGGCTTCGCGCTGCGGCTGGCGCGCAACCTCGCGCGCGAGCTGGGCGGCACGCTGGAGCCGGGCGGGGCGACGCTGACGCTGCGCCTGCCGGGTGTCGCCGCCGCCGGGGTCGGGCAGGCGCGGCACCGGTGAAGCATGGCTGGCGGCCGGGCGCCGACGGGCGCCCGGTGGTGTGGCAGGCGGGGTTCGGCACCCGCTTCATCGTCACCGTCGATACCGAGGAGGAGTTCGACTGGCGCGCGCCGCTGACGCGCGACCGCTGGGACGTGCGTGCCACCGCCGTGCTGCCCGCCGCGCATGCCCGCTTCGCCGAACGCGCGGTGCCGGTCACCTATCTGGTCGACCATCCGATCGCGACCGACCCGCGCGCCGCCGATGCGATCCGCGCGATCGTGGCGGCAGGCGATGCGACGATCGGCGCGCAGCTCCACCCATGGGTCAACCCGCCCTTCGCCGCGCACGAGGCCCCGCGCGAGAGCTTTCCCGGCAACCTGCCGCCTGTGCTGGAGGCGGCCAAGCTCGACCGGCTGGGCGCGGCGATCGCCGCACTGACGGGCAGGCCGCCGATCGTCTATCGCGCCGGGCGCTACGGGCTGGGGCCGAACACGCTCGGGCTGCTCGCCGCGCGGGGCTATCGGATCGACAGCTCGATGCGCGCGCGCTACGACTATCGCGGCGAGGGCGGGCCGGATTACCGCGCGATCGGGCCGGGCGCCTTCCATACCAGCGAAGGGCTGGTCGAGGTGCCGCTGACCACCTTGTTCACCGGGCGGCTGCGCGGTCGCGGTGCGGCAATCGATGCATGGGCGGCGCGCCTGCCGCGCGGGCGCGGGCTGCTGGCGCGCACCGGCCTGCTCGCGCGGGTCGCACTGACGCCCGAGGACATGCCGCCCGCCGCCGCGCTGGAGGCGATCCGCATCGCGGTGGGCGAGGGGCTGGCGCTGCTCAACCTCAGCTTCCATTCGCCGAGCGTCGCCGTCGGCCACACCCCCTATGTGCGCGATGCGGCGGGGCTGGCCGCCTTCTGGCGCTGGTGGGACGCGGTGCTGGACCTGCTCGACCGGCTGGGGGTGCGGGCGGCCAGCTGTGCCGAGGTGCTGGCGGCGGCGGGGTGAGCGCACCGGTACCGCGTCAGCCCGCGCCGTCCAGCCGCTTCCGCATCCGGGTGAGCGGCACGACCACGCCGTCCACCACCGGATCGACCCGCTCGACCGGCACATAGCCGCACGCCGCATAGAGCGGCACGCCCCCGGCGGTGCCCATCAGTTCGACGGCGGCGAACCCTTCCGCCCGTGCCGCCGCTTCGCAGCGGTCGAGGATCATCCGCCCGATCCCACGCCGGACGTGATCGGGGTGGGTATACATGGCGCGGATGCGCGCGGCGTCGGTCGCCGGATCGAGCAGCGCCGGATCGCGCAGGCCGGTGCTGTGATCGCCGCCATAGAGCGTCGCGCGTCTGCTCCACCCGCCGCAGCCGACCGGCATCCCCGCCGCCTCGACCACGAAATAGGTGCCGTCGCGCACCAGTTGCGTGTCGAGGCCCATCACCGCCCGGCTGGCGACGACCTGTGCGGGCGTCAGCACCGCCGCCTGCCCGCGATCGATCGCCAGCGCCATCAGCGTGCGCAGCGCGGGAAGGTCCGCCTCGCTCGCGCGCCGGAGAGTCAGGTCTGCCGTCATGCCGTGGCGATCCTGCATGGTGGTGCAGCCGGACGATATCGGGCGACACGGTCGGCCATCACGGCAGCGCCGGTTCCGGCACCAGCCGCGCGCGCAGCGCCGCCGCATCGCGGCCGGGCGGCGCACCGAACAGGCGGCGATAGTCGCGGCTGAACTGCGACAGGCTTTCATAGCAGATCGCGAAGCCGACGCGGGCGACCTCCTCGGCGGCGATCAGGCGGCGGCGCGCCTCCTGCAACCGCACCTGCTTCTGGAACTGCACCGGCGTCATCGTCGTCACCGCCTTGAAATGGCGGTGGAAGCCGGGAACGCTCATCCCCGCCAGCGCGGCGAGATCGGCGACGCGCAGCGTCCGGGCGAAATGGTCGCGGATATGGGCGGTCGCCCGAGCGATGCGCGCGGCATGGGTGTCGGCCAGCCCGATCTGGCGCAGCGACGGCCCCAGCGGTCCGCCGAGCAACCGCCACACGATCTCGCGCCGGAGCATCGGCACCAGCACCGGCTGGTCGCGGGGGCTGTCGAGCAGTTCGAGCAGCCGCCTGAGCGGATCGCGCAGCGCCGGGTCGTGCGCGCCGGTCGTCAGCGCGGCGAAGGCGGGCGGGGGAGCAGCCACGCTCCCACGCTCGACCAGCAGTTCGGCGATCGTCGCCGGATCGATCGCGAGCGACAGCGCCAGATAGGGCGCGGCGGGGCTGGCATGGGTGATCCGCGACGTCACCGGCAGGTCGACCGAGGCGAGCAGGCACTCCCCCGCGGCATAGCGATAGGCCGCGTCGCCCAGCATCGACAGCTTGCCCCCCTGCACCACGAGGCAGAAGGACGGGCGGTACAGCGCCGGGATCAGCCCGCTGGGCGCATCGGCGCGGGTGATGCGCAGCCCGTCGATCGGCGTCTCGCGGCCATGGCGGTGCCAGTGGCGCTCGATCAGCGGTGCGAGGTCGGACAGGCTCGTCATGGCGCCTGCCATAGCGCGCGCCGCGGGCCGATGCACGGGTGGCGGCATGGCGGTGATAGGATCGGGCAACGGATTGATCGGATCGGCGTCGCGCGGGAGCAGGCGCGCCGCCTATCGCCGCTTGCATCCACTTCGACGGGAGAATCGCCCATGCGCATGCGTCCACTCGGCCACAGCGGCCTGTTCGTCTCCGAACTCTGCCACGGCACCATGACCTTCGGCGGCAGCGAGGGGCTGTGGGGCCAGATCGGTCGACTCCGCCAGGAGGATGCCGACACGCTGGTCGGTACCGCGATCGATGCGGGGATCAACTTCATCGACACCGCCAATGTCTATGCGGGCGGCGAGAGCGAACGCATCCTCGGGCAATCGCTCCGGAACCTCGGCATCGCGCGCGACGACGTGGTCGTCGCGACCAAGGTGCTGGGGCCGATGGGCGAGGGGCCGAACGCGCGCGGTGCGTCGCGCGGGCATATCCTCGCCCAGTGCAAGGCGAGCCTCCGGCGGTTGGGGCTCGATCATATCGACCTGTACCAGATCCACGGCTTCGATCCCGCCACGCCGGTCGAGGAGACGCTGGCGGCGCTCGACACCCTCGTCGTGCAAGGCCATGTCCGCTATCTCGGCCTGTCGAACTGGGCCGCGTGGCAGGTGGTGAAGGCGGTCGGCATCGCCGATGCGCGGCGGCTGGCGCCGATCCTGTCGCTGCAGGCCCATTACACGCTGGTCGGTCGCGACCTCGAGCGCGAAATCGTGCCGATGCTGCTGTCCGAGCGGATCGGGCTGATGGTATGGAGCCCGCTGGCGGGCGGCTATCTGTCGGGCAAGTACGACGGCGGCGGCGCGGCGGCGGACGGGCGGCGCGCGACGTTCGACTTTCCCCCGGTGGACCGGACGCGCGGCGCGGCGGTGCTGCCCGAGATGCGGCGCATCGCGAAAGACAGGGGGTGCTCCGTCGCGCAGGTCGCGCTGGCGTGGCTGCTGCACCAGCCGGTGGTGACGAGCGTGATCGTCGGCGCCAAGCGGGCCGAGCAGCTGACCGACAATATCGCCGCGACGCGGGTGGTGCTGGACGCCGACGACCTCGCCGCGCTGGACGCGGTGACGAAGCTGCCCGCCGAATATCCCGGCTGGATGCTGGAGCGCCAGGGCGGCTATCGCGCCTGAGGCGGGTCAGGCGCGGTCGCCGTTCACCCGTGCGTCCGCCCGGCGAACAGCGTCCGCGTCGCACCGGCGACCCAGACCTGCCCGGTCGCATCCTGCGAGACATGGATGCGCCCGCTCCGCCCGAGGCGCGTACCCTGCGCCGCGACATAGCTGCCGCGCGCCCGGCCGCCGGCGAACAGCCACTGGCCGACCGAGGCGTTGAGGCTGCCCGTCACCGGGTCCTCGATCAACCCGCCATGTGCATCGGTGAACAGCGCGCGCAGTTCAAAGGCGACCTCGCCGCCGGGGGCATGCGGGCCGACGATGCCGATGTCGATATGCTCGGGATGATGCCGCGCCGGTTCGACCGCCAGCACCGCCTCCGCCGATTCGAGCAGGACCGCGATCCAGCCGGGGCCGTTGTCCGCCCATGCCGCGTCGACGATCGCCGCCCGGTCGATCCGCAGCAGTTCGGCGACCTGCGCGATCTCCGCCTCGGTCGGCGTGCCCCCGCGCAGCAGCGGCGGCGCGGCAAAGGCGAGCCGGTCGCCGTCCTGCCGGATCGTGACCAGCCCCACGCCGCATTCCTGCACGATCACGCCGTCCCGCTTCGACTGCCCGCCCGCCTCGAGCCAGGCATGCGCGCTGCCCAGCGTCGGATGCCCGGCAAAGGGCAGTTCGTGCGCCATGGTGAAGATGCGCACGCGATAGTCGGCGGCCGGATCGGTCGGCGGCAGCAGGAAGCTCGTCTCGGAAAAGTTCAGCCAGCTCGCGATCGCCTGCATCTCCGCGGTCGTCAGGCCGTCGGCATCGGCGATGACGGCCAGCGGATTGCCGGTCAGCGGATCGGTGCCGAATACGTCGACGAGTCGGAATGGGCGGGTCACGGGCATCTCCTGTTGCTGATGGCGCGTCCTATCGCGGGGCGACTGGCGTCGACAGATACGCATCGGTACGATCGCGCCGAACTGTATGGGTGGAAACGGCAGTACGATGGCGCATGCTCCCGATGAATCCCGCACCGGCCGGGTGGTGCGCACGATCCGCGACCGGATCGATGCCCGCATGCTGACGCCGGGTGCCCGGCTGCCCTCGATCCGTGCCATGGCCGACATGAGCGGTGTCGCGCGCTCGACCGTGGTGGAGGCCTATGATCGCCTTGCAGCGGAGGGCGTCATCCGCTCGCGACCGGGATCGGGCTTCTATGTCGCCGCGCCCTTGGCCCCGCTGGCGCTGGACCGGCTGACCGCCGTGCAGGAACGCGAGGTCGATCCGCTGTGGATGTTGCGCCAGTCGCTGGGGGAGCGGCGCCACGGGTCAATGCCGGGATGCGGCTGGCTGCCCGACGACTGGCTGGCGGGCGGCGCGCTGCGCAAGGCGATGCGCGCGGCGGCACGCACGGACGATGCCGCGACGCTGGCGGGCTATGCGTCGCCGCTGGGGTCGCCCCCGCTGCGGGCGTTGCTCGCGCGGCGGATGGCGGGGCAGGGGATCGAGGCAGGCTCCGACCAGATCCTGCTGACCGACAGCGGCACCCACGCGCTCGATCTGGTGTGCCGCTTCCTGCTCCAGCCGGGCGATACCGTGCTGGTCGACGATCCGTGCTACTTCAATTTCCTCGCGCTGCTCCGGGCGCACCGGGCGACCGTGGTCGGCGTGCCGATGACGCCCCTCGGGCCGGACGTCGCCGCCTTCGCCCGGCTCGCGGCGGCGCATCGTCCGCGCTTCTACCTCACCAATTCGGGCGTCCATAACCCGACCGGCGCGTCGCTCGCCGCCGCCACCGCCCACCGGCTGCTCAAGATCGCCGAGGCGCATGCCATGGTCGTCGTCGAGGACGACATCTTCGCCGACTTCGAGCACGCACCGTCGCCACGGCTGGCGGCGTTCGACGGGCTCGACCGGACGATCCGTATCGGCAGCTTCTCCAAGTCGCTGTCGGCGGCGGTGCGCTGCGGCCATATCGCGGCGCGCTCCGACTGGATCGGGGCGCTGGCCGACCTGCGGATCGCGACGTCGATGGCGGGCAGTCCGCTCGCCGCGCATCTGCTCCACGCGGTGCTGACCGACGGCAGCTATCGGCGGCATGTCGACGGCGTCCGCACCCGGCTGGCGCGGGCGATGGCGCAGGTGGCGAAACGCCTGCGGGCTATCGGTATCGAACCGTGGACAGATCCGGCGGCGGGCATCTTCCTGTGGGCGCGATTGCCGGACGGCATCGATGCGGTGGAGCTCGCCCGGCAGGCCATCGCCGAAGGGATCGTGCTCGCACCCGGACCGGTGTTCAGCACCAGCGGCGGATGGCGCGATCACCTGCGCTTCAACGTCGCGATGAGCGAGGGGGACCGGCTGTACGCCTTTCTGGCGGCGCATCTGGCCCGGCGGTCATCCGCCCGGGTGTCCTAGCCGCTGCACCAGAAAGTCGACGAACGCCCGCACCCGCGCCGGCGTCGTCGCACCGCCGACGAAGACGGCGTGGATCAGCTCGACGTCACCCGGATTATAGTCCTCCAGCAGCGGCACCAGCGTTCCGTCGGCGATCTCGGTGGTCACGCTGAAGCGGCCCACGCGCGTCACGCCGACCCCGGCGGCGGCGAGTTGGCCGAGCGTCTCGCCGTTGTTGGCGACGATGTTCCCCTCCACCGCCAGCGCGAAATCCCGGCCGTCGCGGCGGAAGGGCCAGATCGGCTCGGCCCGGCGGAAGTTGAAGTTGAGGCAGTTGTGGGCGTGCAGGTCCTCCGGCACCTGCGGCGTGCCCGCCCGCGCCAGATAGCCGGGCGAGGCGACGATCACCCGGCCCGATTCCCCCAGCTTGCGCGCGGTCAGCCCGCTGTCGGCGAGCGGGCCGAAGCGGATCGCGACATCGGCCTGGCCGCCTGCGACATCGACCAGCGTGTCGGTCAGCGCCACGTCGATCAGGATATGCGGATAGGCGCGGGCGAAGTCGCCGAGCAGCGGCACCACGCACAGCCGACCGTGCGCCAGCGCCGCGCTGATCCGCAACCGCCCGCGCGGTGCGCCCTGATCGGCGATCTGCTGTTCGGCATCGTCGAGATCGGCGAGGATGCGGCGGGCGGCGAGCAGATAGGCCTGTCCCTCGGCGGTCAGCGTCAGCGCGCGGGTCGAACGCAGCAGCAACCGTACGCCCAGCCGCGCCTCGATCCGGTCGATCGCCCGCGCCACCGCCGAGGGGGTCAGCCCGAGCGTACGCCCGGCGGCGGAGAAGCTCCCCTCGTCCACCACGCTCGCGAACAGCGCGAGCGACCGGGCGCGGTCGTCCTGGCCGATTATCTTTGCGTCCACGGCATAGATCCTTTGCACCGGCGGGCGGTTCCGCCCTGCGGCTTCCCCGGCCATCTATGCGCCTGACGATGACATTCGCAACGGAGGTGTCATGGAATATCGGCAATCGGGATCGTCCGGCCTGCGCGTGCCTGCGCTGTCGTTCGGCGCGGGCACCTTCGGCGGCAAGGGGCCGCTGTTCGGCGCATGGGGGACCAGCGACGCCGCCGAGGCGCGGCGGCTGGTCGACATCTGCCTCGACGCGGGCGTGACGCTGTTCGACACCGCCGACGTCTATTCGGACGGCGCGTCGGAGGAAGTGCTCGGCGAGGCGATCAGGGGGCGACGCGATGCCGTCCTCCTCTCGACCAAGACCGGCCTGCCGATCGGCGAGGGCCCGCAGGACTGGGGCGCATCCCGCGCGCGGCTCATCAGGGCGGTCGAGGCGGCATTGCGGCGGCTGGGCACCGACCGGATCGATCTGCTCCAGCTCCACGCCTTCGACGCATCCACGCCGACCGAGGAGGTGATGGGCACGCTCGACCGGCTGATCGCCGACGGCAAGGTCCGCTATGCGGGCGTCTCCAACTATCCCGGCTGGCAGGTCATGAAGGCGCAGGCGATCGCGGATCGTCATGGCTGGCCGCGCCTCGTCGCGCATCAGGTCCATTACTCGCTGATCGGTCGCGCCTATGAGTGGGACCTGATGCCACTGGCCGCGGACCAGGGCGTCGGCGCCCTGGTCTGGAGCCCGCTCGGCTGGGGGCGGCTGACCGGCAGGATCGGGCGGGGACGGCCCATTCCGGCGGGGAGTCGCCTCCACGAAACCGCCCGGTTCGCACCGCCGGTCGAGGACGAGCATCTCTACTGCGTGGTCGATGCGCTGGAGGCGGTGGCGGCGGAGACGGGCAAGACCGTGCCGCAGGTCGCGATCAACTGGCTGTTGCGGCGACCGACCGTGGCGTCGGTCATCCTCGGCGCGCGCGACGAGGCGCAGCTGCGCGACAATCTGGGCGCAATCGGCTGGGCGCTGACGCCCGAACAGGTGGCGGTGCTCGACGCGGCGAGCGACATGCTGCCGCCCTATCCGCACACCCCCTATCGGCAACAGGCGGGTTTCGCCCGCCTCGCGCCGCCCTTGGTCTGAAGGAGGATCGTCATGAAGTTGAACCCCGGGCTGATCGCACTCGCGGTCGGCGCCTTCGGCATCGGCGTGACCGAGTTCGCGCCGATGGGCATGTTGCCGGTGATCGCCGCCGACCTGCACGTCTCGATCCCCGCCGCCGGGCTGCTCGTCAGCGCCTATGCGATGGGCGTGCTGATCGGCGCGCCGCTGATGACGCTCACGACCGGGCGGGTCGACCGGCGGACGCTGCTGATCGCGCTGACGGGCATCTTCACGCTCGGCAATGCGCTGTCGGCGATGGCGGACGGATATGGGATGCTGATGGCGGCGCGGATCGTCACCTCGTTCAACCATGGCGCGTTCTTCGGCGTCGGATCGGTGGTGGCCGCCGGTCTGGTGCCGCCGGACCGGCGCGCGGGTGCGGTCGCGGCGATGTTCACCGGGCTGACCGTCGCCACGATCGGCGGTGTGCCGCTCACGACCTGGGTCAGCGAGGCGATCGGGTGGCGCACCGCCTTTGCCGGGATCGCGGGCGTGGGGGCGATCGCGATGCTGTCGCTCCGCCTTGCCCTGCCGCCGCTGCCCGCGGCTGAGGGCGGCGACATGCGCGCCGAACTGCGGGTGCTGACGCGCCGGCCGGTGCTGGCCGCGCTGGCGCTGACCGTGGTGGGGGCGAGCGCCATGTTCACCGTCTTCACCTATATCGTCCCGATCCTGCGCGAGGTGACGCACGCATCGACCGGCTTCGTGACGGCGATGCTGGTACTCTACGGCGTCGGGCTGACCATCGGGAACACGCTGGGCGGCCGCCTTGCCGACCGGTCGATCGAGCGGACGCTGATCGGCAGTTTCGCGGTGCTCGCCGTGGTGCTGGTGCTGTTCGCGGGCGTGATGCAATGGCCCTCAGCCGCTGCGGTCGCGATCCTGATCTGGGGCATCGCCAGCTTCGCCATCGTGCCCCCGTTGCAGATGCGGGTGATGGACGCGGCAAGCGAGGCCCCCAATCTCGCCTCGGCGATGAACGTCGGCGCGTTCAACCTCGGCAACGCCTTTGGCGCGGCGCTGGGCGGGGGCGTCATCGGCGCCGGACTGGGGCTGCCCGCGGTATCGCTGGCGGGCGCGGCGATGGCCGCGGCGGCGCTGGTGATGCTGCTGCTGATCCGGCGTTCGCCGCAGCACGCCGCCTGCACGGCCTGAGGAACGATCGTCGAGCGGCGAGGCCGCACCGGGGCAGCGGGGGACGCGACCGGACAACGGAGCGCGGATCGGGCTCGGGACTATTCCGTGAGTCGATCTTCCGGAATGGTCGCCTTTCCCGGGTGCGACGGTCGCTGCTTGCGGTGGAAGGGCTGATTTCCGCCCTGTCTGGTCGGGGAGACAGGATTCCTCCGAATTTTTCCCGACCCGCTAAGTCGTTGATTCCACGTCAACGAACAACTCGTCTGTCTGCGAGTTGCACAGCGATGGGTACAAAAAGGTGCGCAGAATGGCAAGCGCCCGATGACCGACCGGCGGCATCTTTCAACCGCCGATCGACGGTGAATCCCGGTCGTGAGTCTTGCCCGGCACCATCACAGGACAGTGGGCCGACGTAGTCTTACCTCCCGTCACCCATCCGTTCAGCACACCGCGCCACCCAGTCGCGGATCGCCGGATCGGCGGGCATCATGTCGGTGAACCAGAAGAAGGGCGAACTGCACAGCATGTCGGCGGCGGAGAAGCGCTCGCCGAGCAGCCAAGGCCCCTTGCGCAGCGGCTCGGCCAGCCGCTCGATCATCGTGTCGAAATCGCGCAGGCCCGCGGTGATCGCGGGATGGCTGACGTTCGCCCACTTCAGGATCAGCAGCGGTTCGATGACGCCCTGATAGTAGGATAGCCACGACAGATAGGCGCCGCGCCGCGCCTCGCCGGGCAGCGGTCCGAGCCCGGCATCGGGATAGGCGTCGGTGAGGTAGAGCATGATCGCGCCGCGCTCGCGCACCGCATCGTCGCCATCGGTCAGATAAGGCACCTTGCCCTCCGGGTGCGGATTGGCAGGATCGGCGCTGCCTGACCCGTCCTGCCGTGCGATGGTCACCTCCCGCATCTCGATGTCGGCGCCGAGCATCCGGACGAGTGCGACGACCGTGTCGGACCGGGAATTGGGCGAGTAATAAAGGGTGCGCATCGATTGCTCCTTGCGTTGGATGACGCCGCCCATTTACCCAAGGAGTCCTGACAGTTTCGGGCAGTAGGGATGGCACGATCGGATCGGCTGATGCGGTTGCTCGACGCGTTGCGGCGGCTACCCAAGCCAGTGACGGCAACCCGCCTCGCGGCGGAGACGGAAGTGTCGACGCGGCAGCTCTATCGCGACATCGCCACGCTACGCGCCGGCGGTGTGCTGATCGACGGGACGGCGGGCTACGGCTACACGCTGACCGAGGACCCGGCCTTGCCGCCGCAGAGCTTCTCTCGGCTGGAGATCGAGGCGCTGATGCTCGGGGTCGCGAGCCTCGGCGACTTCGGCGACCAGGCACTGGCGACGGCAGGGCGCAATGCGCTGGCGCGGATCGTCGCCACCTTGCCCGACCGGCAGGCGCGGCAAGCCGCACACGCGACGATGCGATCGTGGCGCCCACCGGAGCCCCGTGCTGCCATCACGATCGACCTCGATCTGTTGCGCGAAGCCTGCTGGGACGAGTTCAGCGTCCGGATCGCCTATCGGGACGCGAAGGGGCGACGGACCGAGCGCGAGATCCTGCCGCTCGGCATGTCCTACAGCCCGAAGACGCTGATGCTGGTGGGATGGTGCCTGTTGCGCGAGGCGCACCGGACGTTCGAGGTGCCGCGGATCGAGGCGCTGGAGCGCGGCGGGAGCAGTTTCCGCCCCCGCCGGGTGCAACTGCTTCGGGAATATGTCGTCCTGCGGATCGAGGAGTGGAAGAGGAAGGAGGAAGAGGCGCGCCTACGAGCTTAGCGCGGCTGCCACCGCTCAGTGCGGCGCCAGCCCCATCTCCACGCCGGTCTTGTCGTGGAGCGCGAAGCGGTCGATCAGGTCGGCGCTCGCCCGATTGTAGCCGACCACCTCGACGACGCGTCCTTCGCGGCGTAACCGGGCGACAATCTTGTCGAGCGCGCCGACACCCGAGATGTCCCAGAAATGCGCCGCGGTCACGTCGATGACGACGCGGGTGGAGTTGTCTTCGATCTGGAAGGCGCGGGTGAACCGGTCGACCGAGGCGAAGAAGATTTCGCCCTCCACGCGATAGGTCGTCTGGGCGCCGTCCGGCGATACCGATCGCTCGACCGAGAACATGCGTTGGACCTTGCCCGCGAAGAAGATGCCGGACAACAGCACGCCCGCCAGCACGCCCAGCGACAGGTCGCGCGTGGCGACGACCACCACTACCGTCGTCAGCATCACGACCGACGATGTGGGCGGATGCCGCCGTAGGTTCGCGATCGAGTTCCAGCTAAAGGTGCCGATCGACACCATGACCATGACGGCCAACAGCGCCGGCATCGGCACCCGCCCGACGAACGGCCCCAAAACCGCCAACAGGAACAGGAGGAACGCGCCCGCCACGAAGGTCGACAGTCGCCCGCTCCCGCCCGATGTGACGTTGATGACCGACTGACCGATCATCGCGCAGCCGCCCATGCCGCCGAACAGCGCGGCGAGGATGTTGGCACCGCCCTGTCCGGCACATTCGCGACGCTTGTCGCTGTCGGTGTCGGTCATGTCGTCAACGATCTGCGCAGTCAGCAGCGATTCGAGCAGGCCGACGGCGGCCATCGCCAGCGAATAGGGCAGGATGATTCGCAACGTGTCGACCGTCAGCGGCACCTGCGGCCAGGCGAGGCTGGGCAGGCCGTCGGGCAGTCGGCCCATATCGCCGACCGTGTTCACCGGCAGCCCCAGCCCGATGCTGACCGCGCTGAGCACAAGGATCGCCACCAGCGGCGACGGCACGGCGCGGGTGATCCGCGGCATGCCGTAGATGATCGCCAGCCCGCCCGCGACCATCGCATAGGTCTGCCAGCCGACGCCGGTCAGTTGCGGAAGCTGTGCCATGAAGATCAGGATCGCCAGCGCGTTGACGAAGCCGGTGATGACCGAGCGCGACACGAACTGCATCAGCAGGTCGAGCCGCAGCAGCCCGGCGGCGATCTGGATCAGCCCCATCAGGATCGTGGCGGCGAAGAGGTATTCGACGCCGTGATCGCGCACCAGCGGGCCGACGAGAACGGCGACCGCAGCGGTCGCGGCGGAGATCATGCCCGGTCGTCCGCCGATCAGCGCGATGGTGATCGCGATCGCGACCGAGGCGTAGAGGCCGACGCGCGGATCGACGCCGGCGATGATCGAAAAGCCGATCGCCTCCGGGATCAGCGCGAGCGCGACGACAATACCGGCCAGGATGTCGCGGCGGGCGGTGGTGCCGTCAGTGAACCACTGGCGGCGATAGGTAGCGAAGTCGAAGGTCATCGAATGTCCACAACAGGGCCCGGGCGCCGGGCGGCGCATCTCATCGGGTGCGTGTTGTTGTCCGGCGGATCGGCGGCCGGAATAGCCACCCGGGATTTCACCGGGTCCTTGCGAATGACCGCCCCATAGGCGAGCCGGCCCGGTCGGCGCAACCGCCTGAACGAGCAATGCCGTCGACCCGGGCTGGACGCTGACACTGTGGGAGCGACGGTGGCTTGACCCGCAGGCGTGCGGGGCCGAGGTGAAGCGGATGACCGATCCGCGCGCGGCGACACTGGACCTTCTCGCGCGCCGCGGTGCCGGCGCGACGATCTGCCCGAGCGAGGTGGCGCGCGCGCTGTCCGGGGACGACTGGCGCAGTGCGATGCCGTCCGTGCACACAGCGATCGACGGGCTGGTCCGAGACGGGGCGGTGCGGCTGAGTTGGAAGGGGGAGCGGTTGGCGAAGCGATCGGGGCCCTACAGGATCAGCCTTCCCGGCGACGATTGAGGCCTGGTCCTCTCCCGCGTCGATCGGGAGTGCGGTATCGCCCGGAGATGGCGAGAAAGAAGCGCTACCTGACCGCGACGATGGCCGACGGTTATGTGAAGACGATCGGTCCCACTGCCGCGCCGTTCACGCATTACTGGCGGATCGTCGCGCATCTGCGCGATGGAAAGACCGAGGTGTTCTGGGGGCACGCCACCTCCGCCCGCGAGGCGGCGAGCAAGAAGGCGCTGACCGAACAGGCCGCGAAGCGTTACGGCTGGCGCAGTTTCGACTTCGAGGTCGCCGAGTTGACCGAACATTGACGCCCGGCGACCGATCGCTGGTCGCCTCCGGCGCCTAGCGGCGTTAAAGTGTTGCGATTACCGGCAGCCGCTTGCCGACGCTCGCTGAAGGATGCCGATCATCTTCCTGATCCCGGCGATCTACGTCGCGTCCCGCACCCTCTGGCCGCTGACGCTGCCGTTGTGGAGCAAGGTCATCGTCACGGTGCTGCTGCTCGGCGTATCGCAATATCACCTCTGGAGCCGGCTATCGTCGGGGTCGGTCTTCGCACCCGAGTTTCCGCGTCCGGTCGTTATCCTCTTCAACTGGGCCTTGGGCGCGCTGGTGCTGCTCATGCTCCTCCAGATCGTGCTCGATCTCGGCCTGCTGGCGACGGCGGTCGCCCGGTGGCAGCGTGTCGGGCTTTCGGATGCCGCGCGTTACGGCGCGCTCGGCCTGGCGGCGATGGCCAGCGCGATCGCGGTCGCCAATGCGGTGCGGGTTCCGCCGATCAAGGACGTCGAAGTAGAGGTTGCGGGTCTGCCGCCTCAGTTCGAGGGCTACCGGATCCTCCAACTCACCGATCTTCATATCAGCAAGCTGTTCCCGGCCGCCTGGGCCAGCGCGGTCGCGGCGCGCGCCAACGCGGCGGGCAGCGACGTGATCGTCGTCACGGGCGATTTCATCGATGGCTCGGTCGACATGCGACGCAAGGATGTGGCGCCGCTTCAAGCGCTTGACGCTCCCGATGGCGTCTGGGCCATACCCGGCAACCACGAGTATTTCTTCGATTATGGCGCATGGATGCGGCACCTGACGTCGCTCGGCTTCCGGATGCTGCCGAATGCGCATCATGTCATCCGGCGCGGGGGTGCGGAACTGGTCATGGCCGGTGTGACCGACCTGTCCGCCCCGAGCGTCGGCGAGGCGGCACCGGATGTCGGGCTGGCACTGCGCGGTGCGCCGGCCGGGGCACCGATCGTCCTCCTCGATCATCAGCCGCGGCGGGCGCTGGGCGCCGCTGCGAAGGGGGTGGCGCTCCAATTGTCCGGCCACACCCATGGCGGCATGATCGTCGGAATGGACCGGCTCGTCGCCCGCGCCAACGCCGGGTTCGTTGCGGGTCGCTATCAGGTCGGCGGCATGACCCTCTATGTCAGCAACGGCACGGGGCTGTGGCCGGGCTTCGCGCTCCGCCTCGGCGTGCCGTCGGAGATGACCCGCTTCACCTTGCGGTCGAAGATGTAAGGTCGATGCCACCGCCACGATTGACGGTCGCGCCGGACCGCCACCATCAGCGCCCCATGACCACCTCGCTGGCCGATGCCCGACGCATGGCCCTCGCCGCGCAGGGCTTCGGCCGCGCCCCGCCCCCGGGAGTCACGGCGGGGCACCTTCGCAAGGTTGCCGATCGCACCGGCCTGTTCCAGATCGACAGCGTCAACGTCCTTGCTCGCGCCCATTACCTGCCTGCCTTCTCCCGGCTCGGCAGCTATGATCGCTCGCTGCTCGAAGGCGCTGCCTGGGGTCCGAAGCGGCAGCGCCGGTTCTTCGAATATTGGGCACATGAAGCATCGTTGCTGCCGCTCGACCTTCATCCGCTCCTGCGTTGGCGGATGGCGCGCGCCGAACGGGGCGAGATCGGCTATCGCGGGCTGCGTCGCTTCGCCACCGAGCGCCGTCGCGAGGCGGACGCCGTGCTCGCCCGCATCGCGGCCGAGGGACCGCTGACCGCCGCCGACTTCGAGAACGGCACAAGCCGCAGCGGCTGGCGGGAGTGGAGCGACGTCAAGCACGCGCTCGAATGGCTGTTCTGGTCAGGCCGGATCACGACGGCGACGCGGCGGGGCAGCTTCGCGCGGGTGTACGACCTGCCCGAGCGGGTGCTGCCCGCGGCCATTCTCGTCATGCCGACGCCGACCGTCGCCGAGGCGCAGCGTGCGCTGATCGACCGCAGTGCGCGGGCGCTCGGCATCGCGACCGCGGCCGACCTGCGCGATTATTACCGGCTGAAGCCCGACGAGGCGGATCACGCCATCGCCGATCTGGCGGAGGATGGCGTGCTGGTCCCCGTCCGTGTCGAAGGCTGGAGCCAGAAGGCGTGGCGGCACCGTGACGCTTCGCCGCTCCGGCGGGTGCGCGGGGCGGCCTTGCTGGCGCCGTTCGATCCGCTGATCTGGGAACGCGGCCGCACCGATCGGCTGTTCGGCTTTCGCTACCGGATCGAGATCTACGTGCCGCAGGATCGGCGCACCCACGGCTATTACGTGCTGCCCTTCCTGCTGGACGAGGCGCTGGTCGCGCGGGTCGACCTCAAGGCGGACCGGCGAGCGGGCATGCTGCTGGCGCATCGCATCACGCTCGAGCCTGGGGCGCCCGACGATACGCTGCCACGCCTGGAGGTCGAACTGGCGCGGATGGCGACATGGCTCGGCCTATCGGGTGTTCGCACCGGGGCGATCGTCCGTTCCGGATGATCGCCAGCAGCGGCGTTGCGGCACATCGCCTGCCGAGCGATGCCCGCGCCCACCGATAAAAACAGTGAGTCAGGGACCTCGTTCCGTTACGACTCCAGCAGCGCGCGAACCTTGGCCCGCACCTCTGCCAGCGTCACAGAAGAGACACGACCCTTTCTCTCAGCCCGCCGGGCGCCAGTCGACGTTCTGGACCTGATCGGCGAACACGACGCTGGGTGGATCGTCCTCGTCGATCGCTTCGAACGGATAGCGCTTGATGCGGGAGGTCATCGAGCAGCAGATCGTCATACCGCGCGGCCCGCTGCAGCGCGCCGGCGACAGCACCAGCGCCGGACGATGCCCGGACTGTTCGTGGCCCGCCTGCGGATCGAAATAAAGCCAGATGATGGCACCGGTATCCGGGACATACCCCGGTTTCACCACGCCTCCTGTCCAACGGCGCGACCGAACTCGATCTCGTCAGGGAAGGTTTCCGCGGCCATGGGAGTGGAAGCGCGACGTCGATCGGGCCGCAGCGCGACGTGACAGTCTTACCTTCATCGCATAGCATTTGCCGATGGCTTCCGGCGACTGGACCGATCAGCAGAACGACGTGATCGTCGCCGACTATTTCGCGATGCTGGCCGACGATGAGGCAGGCCGCCCCTATAGCAAGGCCGAGCATAATCGTCGGTTGCAGGCGGCGATCGGAAGGCCGCGCGGGTCGATCGAATACAAGCATCAGAATATCAGTGCCGTCCTGAAGGGACTCGGTGAGGATTGGATCCCCGGCTACAAGCCCGCCTTCAACTTCCAGGGCTCGCTGGTCGATGCCGTGGCGCGCTGGCTGGCTGCGCATCCGACGTGGCTCTCGCCCTACACGCGCGTGTCACTGGCGGGAGGGTCGCCGCCGTCGCATGTGCGGGAAGCGCCGACCCTGTGGATCGGCCCGCCGCCGACGCTCGGCAATGCCCCGCCGCCGGAGGAACTCGAGCAGATGCAGTATATCGCCCGGCGCTTCGACGTGGCGGAGCGCGATGCCCGCAACCGTGCGCTCGGCCGCGCTGGCGAGGAGCGCATCGTCCTCCACGAACGATCGTCGCTTATTGCCGCCGGGCGCGACGATCTGGCCGATCGCGTCCGCTGGGTTTCGGACCAGGATGGCGACGGCGCAGGCTACGATATCGCCAGCTTCGAGATCGATGGCCGTCCTCGCCTTATCGAGGTGAAGACCACCAATGGATGGGAGCGCACGCCCTTTCACATCAGCCGCAACGAACTGGCCGTGTCGGAAGAGCATCGCCACGATTGGTGCCTTGTGCGGCTCTGGAACTTCGCCCGAGATCCACGCGGATTCGAGTTGCGGCCGCCGCTGGACGCGCATGTGTCACTGATGCCGACCAGTTTTCAGGCCAGCTTTAGGGATTAAGGCTGGGCGCCAATCATGGATAGCGCGTGCTCGACGAACCGGTCCTTCTCGCCGACCGGCGCGACATAGTGCAGCGCCTCGCGCGCAAGGTCGGGCGAGCCGCCGCGCGCGATCATCCAGGCGGCGAGGTATGGGGCCGCGAGACAACCGCCCGCCGTCGCGACATTGCCATGAGCGGCGAACGGTGCGTCAATGACGGTGACACCGGCCTCCACCACCCATGGCTTGGTGGTGAGGTCGGTGCAGGCCGGCAAGTCGCCGATCAAGCCGAGTTTCGCCAGCAGCAGCGTGCCCGAACATTGCGCGGCGAT
This sequence comes from Sphingomonas silueang, assembly GCF_040049155.1. Taxonomy (NCBI): domain Bacteria; kingdom Pseudomonadati; phylum Pseudomonadota; class Alphaproteobacteria; order Sphingomonadales; family Sphingomonadaceae; genus Sphingomonas; species Sphingomonas silueang. The sequence goes on along the minus strand of NZ_JBDZDK010000002.1, from coordinate 282,774 downwards.
CAGCTGTCGCGTCGGATAGAGGCGCAGTTGCGCGAGTGTCGCGGGGTCGGCAGCGATCTCGCGTGTGCGATAGCCGCTGCCGATCAGGACAGCGTCCGCCTCCTCGACGAATTCGAGCGGCCGTTGGCGGTGGACGATGACGCCGTTCAGCGACGTCACCGTCTCGGTGGGCGCGGTGATGTGTGCGGTCCAGCCGTGCGACCGGAGCCGGTTGAGGATCGCGGCGGTGACGAAGGAGTCGAGTTCGTTGAAGCCATCGAAGGTGAGGACCGCGACCTGCATCAGCCGTGCACCGAACCGCTGAACAGGGTCCGCGTCGCGCCGGCGACCCAGACCTGTCTGGTGTCGTCCTGCGAGACGTGGATGCGCCCGCTCCGCCCCAGCCGGGTGCCTTGCGCGGCGACGTAGCTGCCGCTCGCGCGGCCGCTGGCGAACAGCCACTGAGCGACCGACGCGTTGAGGCTGCCGGTGACGGGGTCCTCGATCAGCCCGCCATGCGCGTCGGTGAAGAGGGCACGCAGTTCGAACTGCACGTCGCCGCCGGCGGCGTGCGGCCCGACGATGCCGATGTCGATATGCTCGGGGTGATGCCGCGCCGGTTCGACCGCCAGCACCGCCTCGGCCGATTCCAGCAGGACCGCGATCCAGCCGGGGCCATTGTCCGCCCAAGCAGCATCGACGATCGCCGCGCGGTCAATCCGCAGCAACTCCGCGACTTGGGCGATCTCGGCCTCGGTCGGGGTGCCGCCGCGCAGCAGCGGTGGGGCGGCAAAGGCAAGCTGATCGCCATCGCGGCGGATCGTCACCAGTCCGATGCCACACTCCTGCACGATCAGGCCCTCCTGCCTGGGCTGACCACCGGCTTCCAACCACGCATGCGCGCTGCCCAGCGTCGGGTGGCCGGCGAAGGGCAGTTCATGGGCCATGGTGAAGATCCGGACCCGATAGTCGGCCGCCGGGTCGGTCGGCGGCAGCAGGAAGGTCGTCTCCGAAAAGTTCAGCCAGCCTGCGATCGCCTGCATCTCCCGCGACGATAGACCCTCGGCGTCGGCGATGACCGCCAGCGGATTGCCGGTCAGCGGATCGGTGCCGAACACGACGACGAGGCGGAAGGGGCGGGTCACGGTCTCGGTTCTCCTGCGAATGGTGACGCGTGCTACCCTCCGGAGGCTGGTGCGAACAGGCACGGACCGGTACGATCGTGCCGAACTGTATTGGTGAAAATAGCAGCATGATGGGGATACAAGCCGACGAGACCCGCATCGGAATGGTGGTGCGCACGATCCGCGACCGCATGGAGGCGCGGGCGTTGACGCCGGGGGCGCGGCTCCCGTCGGTCCGCGCAATGGCGGAGGCGAGCAACGTCGCGCGTTCGACGGTGGTCGACGCCTATGACCGGCTCGCTGCAGAGGGGGTGATCCGCTCGCGTCCTGGGTCGGGCTTCCATGTCGCCGCGCCGCTCGCGCCGCTGGCGCTCGACCGGCTCGGCGCCACGCAGAAACGCGAGGTCGATCCGTTGTGGACGCTGCGACAGTCGCTGGGCGAGCAACGGTTTGACCTGATGCCGGGATGCGGCTGGCTGCCGGATGACTGGCTGCCGGATGACTGGCTGGCGAGCGACGCGCTGCGCAAGGCGATGCGCGGCGCCGCGCGTGCGAGCGGCGCGGGGGTGCTGGCCGGCTATGCCTCGCCACGCGGCTCGCTGCCGCTTCGCGTGCTGCTAGCGCGACGGATGGCGGATAAGGGATCGAGGCTGGTCCCGACCAGATCCTGCTGACCGACGGCGGCACCCATGCGCTCGATCTCGTTTGTCGCTTCCTGTTGCAACCGGGCGACGCCGTGCTGGTCGACGATCCCTGCTACTTCAACTTTCTCGCTCTGCTGCGGGCACACCGGGCCGAGGTGATCGGCGTGCAGATGACGCCAACGGGGCCCGATGTCGCCGCTTTCGCCGAGGCAGCCGCGGTGCATCGCCCCGCCTGGCGGCGTTCGATGGGCTCGACCGAACGATCCGGATCGGCAGCTTCCCCAAGTCGCTGTCGGCAGCGGTGCGCTGCGGGCACATCGCCGCGCGGCCCGACTGGATCGAGGCGCTCGCCGACCTGCGCATCGCCACCTCGATGATGGGCAGCCCGTTGGCGGCCAGCCTCCTCCATGCGGTGCTGACCGACGGCAGCTATCGCCGCCATGTCGAGGGGACTGTTTACCTTGGCAGCATTATGGATGCTTGTTTCTCGCTGAGGGTTGATGCGAGGGGGATGGGATGCGTTGTCCGGCGTGTGAGGGAAGCGATCTGATCAAGCGGGGCCGCAAGTCTGGACGTCAGCGCTATGTGTGCCGGGCATGCGGTCGATACTGCACCGACAGCCAGCCCCGCTTCAGTGCCGAAACCAGGGCGCTGGCAATCGAGATGTACATGAACAGCATGGGCATCCGGGCGATCGGTCGGGTGCCGGGAGCCTCGCCGGCAGCGGTGCTGAAGCGGATCCGCAAGGAACATGCGGCGCTGCAGGCGAAGCTGGCGCATGCCGCTCCGCTCGACACCGGGGAGACCGACGTCATCGAGATGGACGAGATCTATACCTACGTCCAGAAAAACGGCAGCGGGCGGTAGTCTGGACCGCGTACAGCCGCCGGCATCGGCGCGTCGTCGCCTATCATGTCGGCGATAGCGGCGTCAGAAGCGCGACCGCCATCTACACCTCGGCCAGGGCCGCCGTCGGCCAGATCGGCGCGATCTTCACCGACGCCAACTCCTGTTACCACCTCGCCTTCGAGCGGATCGGCGCGCCCGAACCGCACCGGCAGACGAAGGCGCAGACGCATCTGATCGAATCGTCCAACGCCTCCTTCCGCGACATGCTCGCCCGCTTCAACCGCAGGACCAAATGCGCTTCCAAGACCCGGCAGATGCTCGAAATCACCCTCGACATCTTCCTCGCCAGAAAACACCTGTTGAGTCCAAGGTGAACACTCCCACACGCGGGGGAGCCGTCTTGTATTCACCCGGCCCAAACCGCAGCGTGGGCCCATCCCCGCACAAGCGGGGGAGCCGGATTGTCCATGTAGACGCGCAGGCGCGCGCCGGGTCCATCCCCGCACAAGCGGGGGAGCCGAGGAGACCGCCGATCTGGCCAAGCATGACGGGGGGGCATCCCCGCACAAGCGGGGGAGCCTCCAACGTCAACACCATGCGGCCGTGTGACAACGGTCCATCCCCGCACACGCGGGGGAGCCACGGGTCACGGAAACACCGAAGATAAATCCGGGGGTCCATCCCCGCACACGCGGGGGAGCCAAGTCGTGGCCGCTCGGGTTCACCAACTTTAAGGGTCCATCCCCGCACACGCGGGGGAGCCTCGATCGTCATGCACGGATAGTGGGCGATCGGGGGTCCATCCCCGCACACGCGGGGGAGCCCACCAGCACCGCCAATCGGACCGAGCCGGTCAGGGTCCATCCCCGCACACGCGGGGGAGCCGCAATGTCGAGGCGGTGATCATCGACTTCCGCGGGTCCATCCCCGCACACGCGGGGGAGCCTGACGTTGTGGTGGGGCCAAATCTTCTCGGTGGGGTCCATCCCCGCACACGCGGGGGAGCCGTGCCGGGCAGGCCGTTGGTCGCCAGCACGGCGGGTCCATCCCCGCACACGCGGGGGAGCCCCGGTGATCTCGCCTGCGATCGACCGCACCTCGGGTCCATCCCCGCACACGCGGGGGAGCCTGTCCCGAACCACGTCCTACTGGCATCGGCTATGGTCCATCCCCGCACACGCGGGGGAGCCTTCTGGCGGTCATCGACAGCCCGGGCGGCGCGGGGTCCATCCCCGCACACGCGGGGGAGCCTACTGGCGGCCCATGCGTCGGACAGCGGCCCAAGGTCCATCCCCGCACACGCGGGGGAGCCCCCGACGATCGTACAGGGACATGATTGCTTGCGGGTCCATCCCCGCACACGCGGGGGAGCCGGTACTGGTTTTCACGTTCCTGCGGCATTTCAGGGTCCCTCCCCGCACACGCGGGGGAGCCCCGACCCCGGTCGCGCCCACCTGACCGGCGCGGGGTCCATCCCCGCACACGCGGGGGAGCCGATCGCCGTCAACGCGGCGAACGGTGCGTCCAGGGTCCATCCCCGCACACGCGGGGGAGCCTCCTGTGGATCGGTCGCCGATCAGCTCTCAAAGGGTCCATCCCCGCACACGCGGGGGAGCCGAGCTGCTCGGCCTCACGCGCCTTGCGGCGGCGGGTCCATCCCCGCACACGCGGGGGAGCCACGCGGTCGAGCGGATTGATGAGGCTGCGGAGGGGTCCATCCCCGCACACGCGGGGGAGCCGACGAGTGCGGTTTCGTGGTCGATCGCCGAGCGGGTCCATCCCCGCACACGCGGGGGAGCCTTGCTGTTCCCCAGCCTTCGCCCTTGTTCGCAGGGTCCATCCCCGCACACGCGGGGGAGCCCTCAAGGTCCAGGCTGAGAAGAACCCCGGCCCGGGTCCATCCCCGCACACGCGGGGGAGCCATCCGGGCGATGGCGTCGAAGAACAGCGGGTTGGGTCCATCCCCGCACACGCGGGGGAGCCGTTATCAAGGCACGCGACAAGCTGCGCAAGCGGGGTCCATCCCCGCACACGCGGGGGAGCCCACCGGATTATGTCGTGGGACGAGGCGCTTGGGGGTCCATCCCCGCACACGCGGGGGAGCCCGAAGATCACGCCGCGCGACGCGCTCCAATTGGGGTCCATCCCCGCACACGCGGGGGAGCCGGCTTCTCGACCTTGTTGATCATCGGCATGTACGGTCCATCCCCGCACACGCGGGGGAGCCGCCGATAGACCTCGACGCCGCCGGCGTTGATCGGGTCCATCCCCGCACACGCGGGGGAGCCGCGATCAGAACCCCGATCGCCGCCGCCTCGATGGGTCCATCCCCGCACACGCGGGGGAGCCCGCGACGACGTCGACGCGCCGCGTATCTCGACGGGTCCATCCCCGCACACGCGGGGGAGCCTTGGCGATACGTTTGGCGCACCTCCTGCAAAAGGGTCCATCCCCGCACACGCGGGGGAGCCATCCGCCCGGCCGATCGCGCGTCGATGATCCGGGGTCCATCCCCGCACACGCGGGGGAGCCCGGGTCGCCGCCCGCCGGTTGCGTCACGACGAAGGTCCATCCCCGCACACGCGGGGGAGCCGTTGGCGCTCGACTTCCGCCAGCCGGCAGGGCGGGTCCATCCCCGCACACGCGGGGGAGCCGGAGCGGGGCGTCCCGATCGGATCGGCCGTAGGGGTCCATCCCCGCACACGCGGGGGAGCCCTTGCCGCGCGCCTTTGTGCGCTGATCGATACCGGTCCATCCCCGCACACGCGGGGGAGCCCGCGACGGTCGCACGGGCGAGGAAGCGTCTGGGGGTCCATCCCCGCACACGCGGGGGAGCCCGTAGCGTGACGCACGGCCCGAGCGGGGCGCAGGGTCCATCCCCGCACACGCGGGGGAGCCACCGTGGCCGGACGTGAGGCGATGGGCATGGAGGGTCCATCCCCGCACACGCGGGGGAGCCCGTCGTAATTATCCGAGCCGATAACCTGCCACGGGTCCATCCCCGCACACGCGGGGGAGCCCAGCCCGACTACCGTGGTCATCAGGGCCAGCAGGGTCCATCCCCGCACACGCGGGGGAGCCTTCACCGCATCCCAGATCGCTTTGCGCGCCTGGGGTCCATCCCCGCACACGCGGGGGAGCCGGCGTCCGCCTCGGCTTGGGCCATTGCGAGCCGGGTCCATCCCCGCACACGCGGGGGAGCCCCGAGGTGGGTGCCCGATCGATTACCTGACCGGGGTCCATCCCCGCACACGCGGGGGAGCCGCGGTGCCGCGGAGGTCGTGGAAGTGGAGGCCGGGTCCATCCCCGCACACGCGGGGGAGCCGATTGCAGCGCTTCCTTCTCCGCCGATGTGAGGGGTCCATCCCCGCACACGCGGGGGAGCCAGACCTTGTCAGCCAGCGGCGGGGAGACGTAATGGTCCATCCCCGCACACGCGGGGGAGCCGCCGCGCTCGGACATGCCGACCTCCATCGCGTGGGTCCATCCCCGCACACGCGGGGGAGCCGCCGTCGAGAACGCCCGGCGCGGGCCGGTGGAGGGTCCATCCCCGCACACGCGGGGGAGCCCGGCGATACTCCTGCATCTCGGCCTCGATTCGGGGTCCATCCCCGCACACGCGGGGGAGCCCCCTTCAGGTCCGGCCGGCCGTTCTTGACGACGGGTCCATCCCCGCACACGCGGGGGAGCCTCGCGCAGCACCTCATCGGACCGCCGGTGGTAGGGTCCATCCCCGCACACGCGGGGGAGCCCTCGCCCACCGCTCGCTAAGGATGCCCGGCATGGGTCCATCCCCGCACACGCGGGGGAGCCCGCCGCCGCGCGCGTCGGGTAATCCTCGACCAGGGTCCATCCCCGCACACGCGGGGGAGCCAGCGACGCCGACCGTCGCCACGCGATCAATGAGGGTCCATCCCCGCACACGCGGGGGAGCCTAGAATAGGAGCCATGTCCGTGCCGCTAGGGAGGGTCCATCCCCGCACACGCGGGGGAGCCTCGCCGTGTCCGGATAGGTCATCATGTCGATTGGGTCCATCCCCGCACACGCGGGGGAGCCATGAGCGGCGGCACCGTGCCTTGGTGGCATCTGGGTCCATCCCCGCACACGCGGGGGAGCCTGCGAGCAGCCGCGGATCGCGTGGCTGTTCCAGGGTCCATCCCCGCACACGCGGGGGAGCCTCGAACGCACGGACGGTGTCGGCGGCGGGCAGGGGTCCATCCCCGCACACGCGGGGGAGCCCGGAGGGTGCCTCCGGCGCGCGGGCTTGCAATGGGTCCATCCCCGCACACGCGGGGGAGCCCGTGACCGCTTTTCGCCGTTGCCTTGTGGCAACGGTCCATCCCCGCACACGCGGGGGAGCCTGGGACGACTTGGGGACAGGGAGCGGCGCGCGGGGTCCATCCCCGCACACGCGGGGGAGCCTTGACCTGTGCCTCAATGTCGACGCGGCGCATGGGTCCATCCCCGCACACGCGGGGGAGCCTTCTCGGCCGCCGCGTTGAATTCTGCGGGCGACGGTCCATCCCCGCACACGCGGGGGAGCCCAGCGCGTCGGACAGGTGCCCGCCGAGCACTCGGGTCCATCCCCGCACACGCGGGGGAGCCCCGCCGCGCAGCAGCCGTCGGAGGAATACTGGGGGTCCATCCCCGCACACGCGGGGGAGCCCCGCCGCGCAGCAGCCGTCGGAGGAATACTGGGGGTCCATCCCCGCACACGCGGGGGAGCCGTGCTTGATTGGTGCGAATGTCACCAATCGTTGGGTCCATCCCCGCACACGCGGGGGAGCCAGCGCGATCCACCGTACAGCTTCTAAGGGAAATGGTCCATCCCCGCACACGCGGGGGAGCCCCACGAATGCCGCCGGGGGTGATGCCGGAACTGGGTCCATCCCCGCACACGCGGGGGAGCCGCCGCAGCGGCTGACGCGAAGAACATCGCCCGGGGTCCATCCCCGCACACGCGGGGGAGCCACGTCGCTGACGATGCTGTCGTACACGCGGCAGGGTCCATCCCCGCACACGCGGGGGAGCCTCTCCCATGCAACTATCTGCAACCATTCACGATGTCAAAGACCGTCCCGCAATTCCGCCCGCCGCTATCCCGGCCGGGGCGGTACGTCGCGCCCGGAAAGTGCGCGGCGGACGAGCAGGATGCCGTCGTGCGCCACCACGTCCTTGGGCGGTTCGCCCAGCACGGCGAGGCCCAATCCGCCCGCCGACGCCGGTTCGGCCCAGCACATCACGATGCTGCCGCGGCGCAGGCGGGCGTGCCATTCCTCGACGACGGTCCAGATGCGGCCGCGCACGCCCGCGCTCATGCGCGGCTGGGCATAGACGCCGGGGGCCAGTTCCAGCATCGCCGAGCCGAGGAAGCCGCGATAGCGGTCCTCCACGTCGCGGGTGATGACGACGGTCAGCGGCATCAGGCGGAACCCGCCGCCGCGCCGTCGCCGCCCGCCGCCGTCTCGCCCGGCAGCAGCAGCGTCTTGATCCGCTCGATCATGCCGGGGATGACGCCGCGCTGGCGAAAGAGCAGCGCGGCACGCTTGCGCACCAGCCGCTCGATCGGGGCGGCACCGCGCCCGCGCGCCTCGCGCACCGCACCGAACGCGATGTCGAGCAGCACGTCGTGGCGATAGAGGTCGGCGATGTCGAGCACGAAGCTCTGGCCGGAATCCTCATGCACGAAGCCCAGTTGCGGGATCGCGCCCGTCGCCGCCACCGCGACCGCCGCCGCTGCGGTCATCGCCGATCCGGCGTGGTTGATCGCCTGGTTGGCGAGGTCGCCCGCCTCCGGATTTTCGCGATCGTAGCGGCGGCCGTTCCAGCCGATGCCATGGCGTTCGGCGGCGAGAACGTAGGCGCGCTTGATCCGCGCGCCTTCCTGTCCGCGGAGTACCGCGATGTCGCGGGTACGCACGATCTCGCCGAAGCGCATGGCGTACATCGCGCGGGCGGTCTCCATGCGCAGCTTGGGGTCGGCCCATCGCCGGACCTGCGCGCGGGCCAGCGCCGAACTGTCGGGCATCAGCGGCGGCGCGGTATAGAAGCGCACCGCCCCGTCGCCGATCGCGGCCAGCGCACAGCCGTGGCGGGCGAGCAGGCGCAGCGCGTCGTGGGTGACGCTCGACCCCGGCCCCAGCAGGACGATCGAAATGGCGTGATAGGGGATCTGATAGTCGCCCGCGCCCAGTGCCCCGCCGCCCGCCGTCACGAAGCGCAGGCAGCCGTCCTCCACCTCCAGCCGCCCGCGATCGAGCCAGACCAGCCCCTGCCGGTCGGCATGGGGGATGCGCGCCCGCTCCAGCCCGAGGCGGCCCGACAGCATCTATCCGGCGCGCCCCGGCGGGCCGAGCAGCAGCATGCCGTAGCCGAAGCCGCTGTGTCGCCCGACCCCCTTGGCCAGCAATGCGGCGAAGGCGGCGGGATCGGTGACGGTCAGCGTGCCTGCCAGCACCGCATCGGGGCCTTCGACCCGGTGCGTGCGCCGGGCCTCGCCTTCCTTGCGGTGCGTGCTGCGTCGGGTGCGGCTACGCTGGAACAGCCGCATCCCCGCGCGCTCCAGCGCCGCCGCCGGGGCGAGGCGCTGCCCCAGCCATGCGACATAGACGCTCTCACGGTCGACGTTCCGCCAGTCCTCGCCCGCGGCGACCGCCCGTTCGCAGGCGGCGACATAGGCGTCCATTTCGCCCGCGTCGGGCTGCCATGCTCCGGGGCTGGCCGCGCGCTGTTCGCGGATGCGCCTGCCGAAGCGGACCACGGGACGCACCCGCACCTCGAAGCCGTAGCGCGCGCCTTCGCGCCATGCCTCGGGCATCGCGCGCACGGCGGGCGCGCTGCTGAACACATGCGCGAGCAGGTCGTCGGTGGCGGGCAGGGCGGCGGCATCGGTCAGCGCGGCGGGATCGGCGAGATAGCCGAGCAGGTGCGGCCCGGCGGCATGGTCGGGCAGATAGCGGAACGGGCGCGGCGCGGCATCGCCGAACCGCGCGAGCAGCGCGGCATGCAGCGCATAGCCGCCGTCGTCGTCATCGATCCGCCGTGCGACCGCGAAGGTCGCCAGCGCGCGCGGATCGACGCCGATGCGCAGCAGGTGGAGGCTCACGCCGCCGCCTCCGGCCAGCCGAGCCGTCCGTGCATCACCCGGCGCAATCCGGCATGGACTCCGGCGGGCCAGCGGCGTTCGTCGGTCTGTTCGTCTTCCTGCGGCTGGGCAACGGGCGTCGCGGTGCCGATGCCCTCACCAACGGGCCATTGTGCACGCAGGTCGGGGCGGGCCGGGGGCGGTTGCTTGAGCAGCGCTAGTCCGGCGCCCAGCGCCTCGGGGATCGTTGCCGCCTCGACGAAATCGACGAACAACCGGCGCGACGGTACGAACGGCTTGCGCCCGATGAACAGCGGACGTTCGGGGCGTTCGAGCGCCGCCGCCAGCGCGTCGAGATCGGGAGCTTCGTCGGCGGGGATCAGGCGGCAGGCGATCACCACCCGTGCGTCCGCGTCCATGTCGCGGTAGCGGATGTGGGGGGATTTATAGGTTTCCGCGCCGCCCGCGCGACCCTCCACCCGACCGCGCGTGGTCCAGCCGCGGTCGTTCGCCTCCAGCTTCGCCGTCTGGAACTCGCGCTGGCGCTGCCCCTCGGCAATGCGCGCCGATCCCATGACGAGGCGTTCCTGCAGGGCGGCATGCAGCGCCACGTCGTGCCGCTCCCAGCCCAGCGCATTGGCGAACAGCCCGGCCACCATCGACTTGGCGGGAAAGTCGCGCACCACGCCGTACGCATCGACCAGATCGCCGCCGAAGCTCATCAGCGGCGCGTCGAGATCGAGCAGCAGATGCCTCACGCGGCTGCGTCCCGCACCAGCTTGCCCGCCCATGCCGCGAGTGCGGGCAGGCTGTCGGCATCGACGCTATCGAGCCGCAGGTCGGGCAGGGCGGCGTGGCGGCGCTTCTCTCCGGTGTCGTACATCGCGTCGAGGGCGTCGAGATGGCCGAGCAGCGCCTGCGCGGTCCGGCTGCCGAGCGAGCGGTTCGACTTGGCGTCTTGCGTCGGCACCGCGTCGCGAAAGGCATTGGCGAGCGTGCGCGGCTGGCGGTCGCCCGCTTCCACCAGCACCAGCTCGGCGCGGCTGTAGGGCGCGGTCGACCCCTTCTTCGCGCCGGGGGAGACTTCGGCGATCAGATAGACCAGATGCTCGACGACCTCCGCGGCAAGGTCGCGGTCGTGATCCCCGGCCCAGTCGCTGCGCGCACAGCCGGTCAGGTTGGACACGAGCAGCGGCACGTCGACCACGACATAGCCGTAGTAGAGGCCGGAGGTGAGTTCGGTGTCGAACACGCCCGCCGCACCTGCGTCATCGCCCTGTTCGCGGTCGCGCAGGTCGTCGACGACGGTGAAATAGTCGAGTTCCGCCTGTTCGGCATGGACGGTGAAAGCGTGCGCGACATGGATTGCGGCGTCGCGATTTGCGCGAGGGTCGCTGGTCACCATTCGCCCGAACAGTGCCGCCTCCAGCGAGGACGCGAGGACGCTCTGGTCGCGCAACTGGTTCAGATTGGACTTTTCTTCCTTGATCCATGCCTCGGCAGCGGCCTTGACGGCCTTTGCGTCGGGATTTTCGGACAGGAGTCGTTCCGCCTGCGCGCGCATCCATGCCAGTTCGGGGCGGCCGAACAACAGTGCCTGCCGCTGCTGCTTGTCCTTGGCATTCTTGCCGTAAAATTTGGCGAGGAAGGCCTCCTCGACGGCATCGACCGCCTTTTCGTCGAAGCGGTTGCGCAGCGGGCCGGTTACTTCGCGCTCGATCGCGATCTTGGAACGGACGCCCTCGACGCCCGCCTGCTTGGCGAGATCGTGCAGGCCGTGGCGATCCTCGGTAACGCGCCAGTGGCGCTTGAGGCATTGCGACGACACCCGCGTCCGCGTGGCGTCGCCGAACGGCAGCTGCTTGGCGAGCCCGGCATCGTCCCGGTTGAGCAGCGCGCCCGGCCATGCGGCGAGGAAGTGGATCTGGATGAACTTCGGCACCACGCCGCCGGTCGTGTCAGTCGTCACGCGCATTCCCTTCTTCCGACCGCGCCTCGGCGGCATAAAAATCCTGTGCGATGCGGATGCGCGCGGCATCCGCCTTCCTGGGGTCCGACCCGAGCAGGTGATAGAGCGTCCACAGGTTCACCGGCTTGCGCGTCGTCGCCAGCATCCGGGCGGCGCGGTGCACCTGATCGACCAGCGCATCCCCGCGCGCGGCGAGCAGGCGCAGCAGGCGATTCTCGGCATAGTGGACGTCGGACAGGGCACGCCCGAGCGACCGGCGCTCGTCATGCGCCTGCACCGCGCCGGTGCCCGACAGCGTCGCCGCGACATGCGCGAGCGACCGCCAGCGATCGAAGTCGTGCCGGATACGTTCGTCGGGCAGCTTCGACCGTACGAGGAGCTTGACGACGATGCCGTCCGCCTCGCGGGATCGGGTGAGCGGAATGCGCCGCAGTGCCGCACGGTCGCCGGTCCCGAGGTAGCCGATCTGCCCGGCAACCGATTTTACCCAGTTCTCCTTCGCGGGATCGGCGGTCGCCGCATCCGGTGCGCTCGCCATCGCGGCATCATTCGCCATGTTTCGCGTCCTCCACCCATTTGCGCATCTGCCCGTCGAGCAACCCCCGTGCCCGCGCGCGTGCCCGGACCCGGCGCAACTCGGTACCCGGTGCCGCTTCGGCGGCCGCCTCGAACGTGTCGCTCGCGATCGCGCGCAACCGCATCCGCCACGAGAGACGCGGATTGTCGTCGTCGCGCGCCGCCTCTGCCCAGAAGGGGGCGTCGAAAAACTCGGCATCGACCGTCTGGTCGAACAGGTCGAGCCAACGGTTGGTCTTCTTCTTGGCGGCGTCGTCATCGAGCCGTGCCTGCTCCGGCCCGCCCTGCACCAGCGAAATGAGCGCCCGGCGCAGTCGTCGTCCGGCCTCGCCCGCCTCGTCGGAACGCTTGCGGGCGACCGCGCCGATCCGGTCGATCGGCGAAGTCCCATAGGCTCCGATGCGCTCCATCCTGCTCGCACGGACCGCCCGGCGGTGCAGCCCTTCGGTCTTGCCCTGACCGCGCACCAGCGCGGCGGCGAGGATCGTCAGACCTTCCCGATCATCACCGTCGTGCAACCTGGCCAGCAGCGGGGTGGTGATCTTCGTCTCATCCAGCAGGTTGGCCATCTGGCGATAGCCGAATCCCGCGCCGGTCGGGGTATGGCTGGTCGATCCGTCCGCCTTCATCGGCGCCCATGGGTCCGCCGTCCGGCCCTTCAGTTCCGCCGCGGCGACGCGCGCGCATTTCGACCCCGCCGCCAGCCCCTCGATCGCGCCGTCCGGGGCGCGGCGGAGTCGGACCCGGCGACAGATTTCGACATAGAGTTCGTCGAGCGTGTCGAAGTCGAGCGATAGCGTTCCGTCCCACGGCACGGTCCAGATCAGCCCGATCCCGCCGCGCCGGTCGGGGCGAGCGGTCGCGTCCTGCAACAACCGCCGCAGGTCACGGACGAAACCCCCGGCGGCACCGCCCCGCGGCCGGACGCCCAGACTCATCCGGCTCGCGAACCCCCCGTTCATCCGCGAGATGCCGTAGTTGCCCGCGCCCAGAAACCCCTCGGTCGTCTGCAACGTCACCAGCGCGAACAGCCAGTCCTCGTCGCTCGCCGCGACCATCCGCTCCTGCTTGAGGTCATGATTCTTGGCGGTGACGAGCATGTCGAGCGCGTCGGGGGTGGGCAGGCGGTTCTTGTACGCCGCGCGGTCGGTCGGGGCGACGGTCGGCGGCTGGAGCAGCGCGGGTTTGGACCAGTCGTCCACCACCAGTTCCCATGCCTCGCCATCGGGATAGTCGGGGGTCAGGCCGATCAGCAGGTCGCGCCAGGCCACCTCGTCGGTCGGCGGGGCATCGCGCCCGGCATGGAGCAGCGCCATCGCCGCGACCTGTACCGTGAAGGCGTGCCACGGCTCGCGCTGGTGCGGGCGCAGCGCGGGGAAGCTCCACGCCTCGCCCCGCGCCAGCGCCGCGAACGCCGCGAACAAGCTGCCGCGATGCACCTCGCCCTGTTCGTCCCGCCATCCGATCATGTGCCCCTCCGAACCCCATCGGAGCCTAGCCGATGGACGCGGTCAAGCACCAACGGGGCACCCGATCCGTTTCGGATCGGTCGCTCCCGCATCCCGTTCGCCGAACAACGCCGCCGCCCCGCCCAACACCGTCGGCGCGGTAAGCACCCGGTCGAGGTACAGATTCCGTGCCTCGCAGCTCGTCTCCGCGACCAGCAGGCAACTGTGGCAGGCGGCACCGCTCAGCGCGCGTTCGTCGCCGTGGGCGTCGGGGTCGTGCTCGGCGCAGATCGGGTCGCCCGAGCACAGCGCCAGCCGGTCGAGCGCGCGTTCTGCGATCGCGCCGAGGCGCGGCAGCACTGCGACCAGCCCGCCCAGCGTCCCCTGCGCGCCGGTCGAGGCGGTGTAGAGCAGCAGCCCGAAGCGTTCGCCGTCGTCGTCGACGATCGCGTAGAGCCGTTCCTTGAGCGCGGTCGCCGGATAGCCGCAGTCGAGCGCGATCTCGTTCATCAGCGCGTGGCTGAAGCTGTGCAGCGCGTAATAGGCGAGGCGCGGAAAGCGCAGCGTGTCGCCGAAATGCTGGTTGGCGCGCCACCGCTCCCACCCGTCGTACAGCGCCTCGCCCCGTGCCGCGACCGCCGCGCGCTGCGACCAGTCGCGGATCGCCTGCGGATCGAAGCGCAGGAACAGCCCCTCGCCCAGTTGCTCGACGGCGGGGAGCCAGTCGAGCTCGGCGGCGAGTGCCGCGCCCTCGACCGCGATGTGCAGTTCCTCCAGATCGCCGTCGATCGCGGTCGGCGCCGCCTCGAACCGGGTGAAGCCGTAGAGGCAGGCGACCTCGCGCAGGCGATGCACCGCCACCGCCGCGGCGATCGGGGCGAGGCGCGGGCGGTCGCCGTCCCAGCCGGACCGGGGCAGGGTGCGCGCGTGCAGCCGGGCGTCGGGTGCGTCCGATCCGATCTCGGCAAGGCCCGAGGCGAGCAGGTCGAACTCGGCGACCTTGGGCGTCTTGGCCAGCGTCTGCGTGCCGGTGGTGCGCAGCCGGGCGATGCGGGCGAGGACGTCGGCGTCGCTCCATCCCGCGACGGCTGCGCCGAAGGCGGGATTGGCGCGGCGGGCGATCGCCAGTTCCGCCTCGGTCGTGACCCAGCCGATCGCGTCCAGATGCGCCTCGACCAGCCGGGTCAGCTCGTCCTCGGCGGCGGGCAGCGAAATCACCGTCAGCACCTGCGGGAAATAGGCGTTGGTCGCGGTGCGGGTGAGGAAGCGCAGGTTTTCCTCGCAATCGCCCGGCTCCGGGGCGTTGAGCCAGGGGCGCCGTCCCTGGCACTTGCCGAGCATGCCGCTCGCCTGCGCATCCTTCAGGGACAGCGCCGCGCCGCAATCGCACACGATCCGGGTCGAGGCCGGATCGCCCGACGTGCCGCGCTCCTCCAGCCACAAGGGCTGCGCGCAGCGTTCGGCCTGGCCGACATGCACCTGATAGGTCCAGTCGATGTCCTGGAGATGCCCCTTGCGGCACCCGGCGACGAAGCGGATCGGGGTAACGCCGACGCGCCGCCCGTCGTCGTCGATGAAGTCGCTCCGCCCGCGCGGGTCGAGGTCGCGCCAGCGCACCAGCCGGCGGCGACGCAGGTCGCCCGCCTCCTGCGCCTCGCGCGCGACGAACCATGCCGGAAAGATGCGCGCCTCGATCCCCGGCGGCTCGCCGGCGCCGCCGCGCCCGTCCTCGTGCATCGGCGGGGTGCGCAGGGTCAGCGCCTTGCCCTCCGCCAGCCGCCCGTTGGCGCGCAGCAGCGTCTCCAGCACCGCCACCGCGCGCGGTTCGTGGATCGGGCGCCAGCTGCCCCGCTCGCGCATGTGCCACAGGTCCAGCCCGCCGATCACCACCGAGCGGGTCGGCAGGTCGACCATCGCGCCGGGGCCGAAGCCGAACACCAACTGCGACTGGCGCAGCGTCACCTGCTTG
This sequence comes from Sphingomonas silueang, assembly GCF_040049155.1. Lineage (NCBI taxonomy): Bacteria > Pseudomonadati > Pseudomonadota > Alphaproteobacteria > Sphingomonadales > Sphingomonadaceae > Sphingomonas > Sphingomonas silueang. Next base: position 267,131 of record NZ_JBDZDK010000002.1, on the reverse strand, counting down.
CCGCTCATGCCATGTCCCCCGCGCCGCTCACCTTCTCGCCGTTCGGCCCGCGCGGCTTCACCAGCACGCCGGGTTCGACGTCGCGCATGCTGTAGCCCGCCTGGAACCGCCGCTCCGCCGCGCCGAGATTGGCGAGCGCGGGGTCGAGCGGCGGATGCAGCAGCCGGTGCGGCCGCTCGTCGTAGCTGAAGCGCTCCCCCGTGGCGGTACGTTCGGCGGCGATCGCGGCCCAGTCGTCGAGCAGCCCCTCGATCGTCGCCGCCAGCCCCGCACGGCCGCCCTCGATCCCCGGCGGCGCGCGTTCGACCAGATGCGCGACCACTGCCGCGCGGGTCGCAGGCGCGCTCGCCAGCGCATCCGCCGCGCCGGACGGCGTGAGCGCGGGGTCGAGGTGCCGCGCGATCGCCACCACCACCGCCGCCAGCGCGCGGTCGAGCGCGCGGGGCGACCATGGGGTCACGCTGGTCGCCTCGACCGCGCGGTAGAAAGTGTCGTGGAAATGGCCGAACTGCTCGAAATGCATCCGGTCGCGCGGGCGATGGACGTTGAGCACCGCGACGACGAGGCCGGGGCGCGCCGGATTGCGCCCGACGCGGCTGGTCGCCTGGATATATTCCGCCGCCGTCTTCGGCTGGCCCTGCACCAGCATCAGCCCCAGCCGGTCGATGTCCAGTCCGACCGAGATCATGTTGGTCGCCAGCGCCACGTCCACCGGTGCGTCGTCGCTGTGCGCGTCGAAACGGGTTTCCAGCCGCCGCTTGGCCGCCGCCACCTGATCGGTCGACACGCGCGACGTAAGCTCGACCGGCTCGCCCAGCATCCGGTCGCCGAACGGGCGGTCGGCGGGTTCGACGCGCCGTCGCCGGGCGCCGTAATGCGCGACCCGTGCCGCCACCTCGTCCTCGACGATGCGGCGCGCCCCGCCCAGTTCGCGCAGCGCGTTGAAATAGCACAGCGCCGTGCGATAGGCGTCGGCATCGCCGCCGTCCTCCGCCAGCCCCTGCGCGGCGGCGAGTAGCGTCACCAGCGCCTGCAGGAATACCAGCTTGGGGCCGCGCCCGGCGGCGGCGATGCCGACGTACCAGCGCGCCGGGTCGTCGGCGCTTTCGGGGCGGGTGCGCGCGAAGAAACTGTCGCGCCGGTCGAGGCCGGGCGGCGGGAAGATGCGCGTCGTGTGCCGGTCGAACAGCGCGGCGATCTGGTCCTGCGCGCGGCGCACGGTGGCGGTGGAGGCGACGATCTTGGGCCGCACCCGGTGCCCGCCGACATGGCGGGTGGCGAGGCGGTCGATCGCCGCCTCGTACAGCGCGGCGACGGTGCCGAGCGGGCCTGAGATGAGGTGCAGTTCGTCCTGCACCACCAGGTCGGGCGGATCGAGCCGGTGGCCGCCGTCCAGCGCGCGGCCTTGCCCCGGATCGGCGGCGCCGTAGAAGCCGTCGCCGTCGGCCCGGTCGACATGGCCGAAGAACGCCCCCGCCGCCCCGCTCCACGGCAGCGCGGCGAACTTGTCGACCGTGGCGATCAGGAAGGCGGGGAGGCGGCGATAGATCGCCTCGTCCACCGTCACGATCGGCAGCGCGCGGTCGCCGTTGAACGCGCACGTCAGGCTGGCGCAGCGGATCTCGAGGTTGGTCGGCGCATCGGCGTTGGGCACGCACTGGAAGCTCTTGCGGTCGAACGGCGTCCCGCACCATGGGCAGGCCTTGATCGGGGCAGGGGCGCGACCGTCACGCCCGCCGGCATAGGCGCGCACCCGGCGGACGGCGGTGCCTTCGCTGCGGTCGCCGCGACGACCGAGCCTGTTGGGGCTGGCATCCGATCCGACCCACAGCCCGATCTCGATCGGCCAGTCGCCCAGCCTGCGCCGCCCGGTAGCATCGCGATAGTCCGGCCCGTCGCGCAGCAGTTCGAGCGCGCAGACGAGCCCCGCCGCGCGGCTGAGCTGGTCGAGCGTCAGCAGCCGCAACGTATAGCGCATGACGACCGCCACGCCCGCGCCGAGCAGCCCGTGCCCGCGCAACCGCCGCAGCGCGATGGTGACGGCGGCGAGGCCCAGATACGCCTCCGTCTTGCCGCCGCCGGTGGGGAAGAACAGCAGGTCGGCGGTGTCGCGGTCGGCATGGGTCGGATCGGCCATGCCCGACAGGTTGAGCAGCAGGAAGGCGAGCTGGAACGATCGCCATGCGGGGCGCGCCGCCGCCCCCTGCCGCGCGCGGATCGCATCGGCGACCGCGCGGTTGGCGATGGCGAAGGCGGTGCGCACCGTCGCATCCGTCGCCAGCAGCGCGATCCCTTCGGCGATGCGTGCCCGAGCCTCCGCCTGCGCCGCGACGAGGTGCGCGGCGGTCCCTGCGCGCTGCGATGCCCCGGCGATGTCGTCCGCCCGCGCCGCGACCTGCTGGCCTTCGATCCATGCGGCATAGGCGGCGACCAGCGGGTGCAGCGCGGTGCCCAGCGCCGCGCCGTCGCCCTGCGCCAGCTCGGCCAGCGCATCCATGCCGAGCGTCATCGCGCCGTCGCTGTCGGCGACGGTCCGCTCGACGGCGGCGCGGGGCAGGTGGGTGGTCCACACCCGCCGGACCGTGCCGTCCGGGTCGGCGTCATGGCCCGCGGCGCAGCCGAGCCCCGCGGCATAGGCGGCGGCATCGCGGTAGTGCAGGTCGGCGAGCCGGTCGTCCCAGTCGTCGCGCGCGATCCGCGACAGGTCGTGCTGCGCCACGAACCCGGCACCGCATGCCAGCGTCAGGCGGAGCTGATAGGCATAGGCGAGGTCGCGATAGTGCGACGCGGGCTCGCTGCGCTTGTTGACGAGGAACACCGTCACCACGCGCACCGCGCGCGGCCCCCCGATCGCCGGTTGCAGCGTGAACGGGCGCGCGCGGACCGCGAGTTCCAGCGCGCCGCCGGGCCGCGCGGTGGCGGCGGTGCCGGGCAGGGGGAGGTGGACGACGCCGCGCGCCTCGTCCGGCAGCGGCACGGTAACGCTCGTCCGGCGCGGCACCCGTCGCCATCCCACCGGCTGGCCGCGCCTGCCGTCGCCGCTCTCCAGCATTTCGGGCGGCAGCGGCGGTTCGGGGACGTAGTCGCCCCATTCGACCAGTACCTCCAGCGTCGCCACCTCCGGCGCGACCATCGCCGACAGCCCGATGGCGCTCGGCAGGAAGCGGCGGCGCGCGGGCGGCGCGTCGGGCGTGTCGTGGTCGCCCGCTGCCCCCGCCGCCAGATAGCCGTCGAAGTCGGGCAGGTGGACGTCGGCCTCCTCCGCCTCGGCATCGGGGCCGATCGGCGGATCGACGGTCAGTTCGCCGGACGGCGCGATGAAGCCCGACAGATACCAGCGCGACGGGCTTTCCCCCTCGGGCAGGCGTTCGGTGGCGAGGTCGGCATCCTCCGGCTCGCTCGGGCCGATCAGGTTGCGCCTCAGCCGCCGCACCATTTCCGCGCGTACCCCGGTCGCGTTCATCGCATCGCCTCCTGTCGTGCGCGTTCCTGATTCAGGCGCAGCAGGCGCGCGAGCACCGCGTCGCGGAACGGCGCGGGCCAGAACAACCGGCCCTGATAGCGGTGGTCGTCCTCGCTATCGGCATCGAGGAACACCGGCGCGGCGGCCTCCGCGAGGTCGTCCCAGCCGTACGCCGCCAGCACCGCGCGATCCATCGCGGCATGCCGTTCGCGCAGGCCCGTCATGTCGGCGGCGACCTCGGCCTTGCGGTGAAAGCGGTTGTAGGTCGGCGTCATCCCCTCGTCCCGCGCGATCATCAGCGTGGCGCGGTGATCGTGATAGTCCTGCCCTGCCGCCTCCAGCGCGGGCGCGTCGGCATGACCGGGGGGCAGGGGAAAGGTCTCGAAACAGTCGGAGGGGGTGTAGCGGAGGTCATCCTTCATCGAGGAGGCGAAGAAGCGGGTCCAGACTTCGTGGACGCGCGACTGAAGGACGGCGAAGGAGGCCAGGCCGGGGAGGGCGAAGACGGCGGTGGTATGAGAGAATACCAATCCGTTCGGAAGCGTCGCGAAGGCCACGTGGGGCGTGGCGCCGCAGTTGACTGCAAGGACGAACGGCAGGCCGTCGATCGCCGAATACAGGCCGGGGCGCTTCTCGGCATATTGCCACCACCTCTCGCGCAGAGCCGGACGAGTTTGTTCGTCGCGATCCGGTTTGACGCGGCACCGGACGATGTCGAGAAGCTCCGCCCAATCGGTAGCAACCTTACCCGGATAGTCGGAGGCAACGATTCCTGTCCGCAGTTGAACCTGCCGCTCGTTGGCGTCGAGCGATGCCCATGACGGACCCTCTGTCTTTCGGTGAAGCGGCAGGTCGAAGAAGTCGATGGCGAACCGATGATGCGCGTGGGTCGGCGCATTGTTGATTTCCTCGCCACCGAGATAGGGCTTGATGACTTCCGCGTTGCGGGGATCGGCCTCGATCAGTCGTCGCATGTCCGCCAGCGGCGATGCCTTGCCGCGGGCGGCGTTCACGTCGTCGAAGGTGAATCCCATGCCGAGCAGGAACGACCCGATGAACGCCTTGCCCGCATTCTCCCGCAACGCCTGCGGCGACCCGTCCAGATCGCCGTCCATCAGATAGGCCGAGATGCGCCTGACCGGCCGCCCGTCCAGCACCGGCTGCACCCCGTCCGCCAGCTTGCCCTTCAGCACGAACACCTGCGCCACGACCACCGCCGCCTCGCCCTCCCATTGGTGGCGGCTGACCGCACGGTAGATCGTGCCGCGCTCGCCCAGGATGCGGGTCAGCCCCGTGTCGCGCGTATCGCCCTGGCGGATGGTGTTGGTGGCGATCAGCCCGAACGCGCCGCCCCGGCGCAGCAGGCCGAAGGCGCGGCGGAAGAAGTGCGCCGACAGGTCGGCATTGCCGTGCGCCCCCTCGTGCAGTGTTTTCAGCCAGTCGGGATAGGCGAGCGCATGGCCCGAGGCGATGGTGTTCTTGCCCGCGAACGGCGGGTTGCCGACGATCGCGTCGAACCCGGCATTCTCGCGGTTGAACACGTCCTCGAACTCCAGCTCCCAGTGGAAGCTGGTGATCCCGATCGGCGACGCGCGCAGCCGGTCGCGCAGCGGCTGGAGCTTATCGACCCAGTCCGCCGCATCGCTGCCACCGACGATCTGTTCGACCTCGGCCAGCGCGATCTTGCGGTCGCGGGCGGTCCTGCCGGAGAAGAAGGCGGCAAGGATCGCGTCGGCCACCAGCTTGACCGGTTCCAGTTCGGCGAGAAGTTCCGCCTGCCGTTCTTCCTGTCGCGCGTGGCTGGCGTGTTCGGCATCACGGCGGATGGCCTCGGCGATGTCTGCCGCGCGTTGCATCGACGGACGGACCAGCGGCTCCAGCGTGCTGTGCTGCGCGATCGTCTTGCCCCATGCCACCGACAGGATACGGTCGTTGGGCAGGCCGACCAGACTGTCGCCACAGCGCAGCACCCCGTCGAGGAACGTGAATTCATGATCGCGCGCCAGCGTTTCCAGCCACAGCGACAGCTTGGCCAGATCGATGGCCAGCGGGTTGCGGTCGACGCCGCGCAGGCAGTGCTGCGCGACCAGCCGCTTGGCATGGAGCAGGTCGTCCTCGTCCGGCGGGATCGTCGGCTTGAGCATCGGCCAGCGGTTCCACGCCGCGACCAGTCGTTCGCCCAGTTGGCGGCACGCCTCGACCAGGAACGCGCCCGATCCGGCGGCGGGATCGCAAACACGCAATGCAAGGACGCTGGCGGGCGTCGCCTCCGTCCCGATCCGCGCGAACGCCGGGGCCAGCGCATGCGCGACGATCGGGCGGGTCAGTGACGCCGGGGTATAATGGCTGCCGGTGCGGCGGCGTTCGTCGGTCGGTTGCAGGATCGGCACGCCCGCCGCCACCGGGCTGCCGCGTGGACAGGCGCGCGGGTCGGCGATCGGGGCCAGCGCCGCCGCCAGCGCGTCGATCCCCTCCGCCATGCGCAGCGCACGCGACACCTCCGCGCCATAGGTCGCACGGCCGGTCCGTTCCTTCAGCAGCTTCTCGCGATCGCCGCCCTTCGCCGCCGCCAGTTCGGTCAGATCGACCCACACCGGCACCTTGTTGCCCTTGCCCGCGCGGATCGCCAGCATCGGCCCCGCAGCGCGCTCGACGGTGAAGCCCATCACCGTTTCATAGACCGATCCGATCTGCTCGACGCTGAGGTTGCGGTAATGGACCCGCTCGCCGTCCAGCATCAGCAGCCCGTCGAGCACGCGCAACACGCAGCCGTCGCCCACCGGCAGCACCCGTTCGGATGCGTCCGCTCCCTCCCGCCCGAGCAGGAAGGGGAAACGGTCGCTTGCGAACAGCTTGCCGCCGCGCGCCTGGAGAAAGCCCGACGGATCGCCGCGCTCGATCAGGCGGAACAGCGCGAGCAACCGGCCCCAGCCGCCGCGCCGCTCGTCCATCGTGTCGGGATGCAGCGCGGCATCGTCGCGCAGCCGCAGGTGCAGCGCGCCCAGCGCATAGCCCTGTTCATACAGCGCCGCCGCCGCCGCGCCGGGGGCGGAGGGAAGCATGCCGCGATCCTCGGCATAGAGGATGAAGATCAGCCGCAGCAGCACGGTCAGCACGCCTTCGTAGAGCTGCTGCGGATCGTCGGCGGCCAGCGCGCGGATCGTGCCGGGATCGGCGGCGTCCAGCCCGCGCAGCAGTTCGTGCAGGCTGGCCAGCACCTGTCCCGCCAGCCGCGACGACACATCGGCCTGCGCCGCCCGGCTTTCGGCGAGCAGCGCGGGCAGGCGGTGCGACGGCGGCCCTGTGAACAGCGCATGGGCGTCGAGCAGCAGCTTCAGCCCGGCAAGCATCCCGCGGCCCGAGACCGCCGCCAGCGCGTCGAGCGGCCAGCCCATATGCCCCGACACTTCGCCGCGCGGCGCGACCACCAGTCGCAGCACCGGCTCGGTCTTCGGGCCGTCGATCCGCCCGGTCTCGCGCGCGCCGATCAGTACGCCCGCACCCACCCCGGTTTCGCGCAGCAGCCGCTCGAAGCGTTGCTGCGCGGTCGGCTCCCACCCGTCCAGCGTACCGCGCCGGTCGAGCATCAGCCCGGCGGCCTCGATCCGCACCAGCAGCTGCACGCTGCCGTCCGGCGCCAGCACCGCCCAATGGGGTTCGAGCAGCGTATCCTGTTCGCGAAAGGCGAAGCGCAGGTCGGTGCCCAGCGGCGGCCCGCCCGGCGCGCCCGCGACCCGCGCTGGCGTCCAGCCGAGCACGTCCCGGAAGAACGGCCACGGATCGGCGTCGAACGTGGCGAGCGCTTCCGCCACCGCCTCGCCGTCGGGGCCACGCTGCGGTGCGGGCCATGCCCCGATCCGGGCGAGCGCGGCCGGGGCGACGACCAGTCCCGTCGGCTGGAGATAGCCGATCCAGTCGTGCAGCCCCTCGCGATCGCCGCGGCTCATCGCGCCGGCCACAGATAGAGCAGGCCGATCGGTTCGATCCGGGTCGCGCGGACCTCGGCGGCATCGCGCAGCCGTTGCGGCTCGCGGATCAGTTCGTCGTCGAGCCGGGTGGCGGCGCGCTCCCACGAACGCCGGTCGGCGGCGCGTTGTCTCGCCTCGGCCGGGTCGAGCAGCAGCGAGAATTGCGCGTCGTCCTCGCCGCGCTCGCGCCGGATGCGGGCGATGCGCTGTTCGAGCAGCCGTTCCAGCCCGCGTGCCTCGGCTGCCGCGCGCTTCATCAGATCGCCGCCGACCCGTTCGGCGCGGGCGGCGGCGCGGGCTTCGAGCACCGGGCGCAGGTCGGCCACGTCCGCCGCGCTGTCGGCGGTCATGCGCGCAGCGGTGGCGGGGTCGGCATCCTGCGCATCCCGCAGCGCGGCGATCAGTTCGTCGAGCACCCGCGCCTCCGCCTCGCGCCCCTCGGCCAGCGGGCGCAGCGGGGCGGCGTCGCGGGCACGGTCGCGCCAGTCGGCGGCGACGCTCAGCACCTCCTCGTGCAGCCGTGCCGCCTTCGCCCCATAGAGCGCGAGCCGCCCGATCAGCAGGACGCGGGGCACCGCCGTCGCGGGCGTGCGGATGACGCAGGCGCGCGCCAGTCCCTGGCGGAACCCCGCCGACAGGAAATGGCCGAGCAGCCGCCGCACCAGCCGGTGTTCGAGGTGCAGCTGCACCACATCGCCCGCATCGCGCCCGTCGGGGAGGATCGCGGGCGCGAAGCTGATCGCGCGGACGCCCGCGTCGTCGCTGGCGCGCCATTCGCCGGGGCGCTCGCCGGGCTTGGGCGGGCGGGCGCGCAGTTCGTCGAGCAGCGGTTGCCAACTGGGATCGGCGGCGATGCCGGGCGCTGCCGGGTCGAGCGCGAATACCGGCGTGGCGCCCACCGCGCCCTGCGCGTGCCATCCGCCGCCCGCGCGGGCGAGCGCGAGGCCGACGACCGACTGCAACTCGCCCGGATCGACTCCGACCCGCGCCCGCGCCTTCTCCAGCGTCGCCGCCAGATCGGTCTGTTCGCGCTTCAGCCGGGCGAGGCGCCGGTCCGGGGCATCGCCCAGTTCCTCCACCGCCGCGCGGACCCGCGCGTCGGCCTCGGCATCGCGGATGCGCGCGGCCATCGCCTGCACGCCCGCGCGGTCGATCCCGCCGTCGCCCAGCCGGTCGGCAATGCGCGCGCCCAGCACCTCACCCGCCGAGCCCAGTTGGCGGCGGATCAGCTCGGTCTTGCGCACCAGCGCGTCGAGCACGACGTCCTCGGGCCGCTGCGCATAGACGAAGTAGCGGCAGGTGACGGTGGGGCTCGGTTGCAGCTTGCGGTCGATCCGCCCGTTGCGCTGTTCCAGCCGCGACGGGTTCCATGGCAGGTCGACATGGATCAGGTCGTGGCACTGCGCCTGCAGATTGATGCCTTCGCGCGCGGCATCGGTGCACAGCAGGATGCGCAGCGGGTCGGCGGGGTCGTTGAACGCGCGCTTGATCGCCTCGCGCCGTTCGGTCGAGGTGATGCCGGTGAAGCTGTCGATCCGCCGCGCCTCGTTCGCGTCGGCGGGGTCGAGCAGCACCGCCAGCTGTCGTTGCAGCCACAGGCGGGTATGTTCGTATTCGGTGAACAGGATCAGCCGCCGCTTGCCCCAGCGGCCCTGCGCATCGAGCAGGTTGGCGTGTGCCCAGGCGAGGATCCAGCGGACCCGTGCATCGGGCAGGCCGCGCGCCGCCTCCGCGACCGCCAGCATCGCAGCGGCATGGGTACGTTCCGCCGCCAGTTGCGCCGACGCCGATCCGGCGGCTCCGGCGATCGCCGCTGCCTGCGCACCGGCTGCGTCCTGCGCGTCGAGCAGGTCGAGCGCCGCCGCCTCCTCCGCCGCACGTTCGGGAACCGGAATCTCGCCCGTCTCGGCACCCGCCGCCTGTTCCCCGGCGATCGCCCGATCGAGGCCCGCCAGATGCACCTTCAGCGTGCGCGCGAAGGCGGGGATCGAGGACAGCAGCCGCTGCTGCAACCCGACGAACGCCAGCCGTGCCCGCGCCGCCTGCGTACCGGACAGCGCCCCGATCCGCCGTTCGCGGATCGTGCGATAGTCGGCCAGCATCGCCGCCAGCACCAGTTCGGGCGCATCGGCGGGGAGATCGCGCAGCACCACCGGTTCGACCACCCGCTCGGGAAACGCCTCGCCCAGCGCGCGCAGGTCGCTCTTCAGCCGCCGGACCATCACCGGTTCCAGATCGGCGGGACGCACCGCCACGCCGCGGGTGAAGCGCTGCGGATCGAGCAGTTCGAGCAGGGTCGCGAAGCTGTTGGGATGGCCGTTGTGCGGGGTCGCCGACAGGAACAGCCGATGCTCGAACCGGTCCGACAGGTCGCGCAGCGCCCGGGTGAACTGGCTCTCGATCGCATAGCGCCCGCCGCCCGCCGGGGCGGCATGATGCGCCTCGTCGAGGATCAGCAGCGAGCGGGCGCGGAAATCCTCCAGCATGTCGCGCAGCCCCGCGACATAGGCCTCCTCACCCAGCAGCCGGTGCGACAGGATGAAGCGCGATCCCGCCGCCCACGGGTTCGCGCCATAGCCGCGACGTCGGCGCAGCGATTCGAGATGCGCGGCATCGACGATCTCGAACGCGAGGCCGAACTTGGACTGCAATTCGTCGCGCCATTGCAGCGTCATCGCCGCCGGGGCCAGCACGACCATGTAATCCACCCGGCGGCGCAGCAGCAGCTCGCGCAGTACGAGGCCCGCCTCCACCGTCTTGCCCAGCCCCACGTCGTCGGCGATCAGCAGGTTGACGCGCGGCAGGCGCAACGCCTTGCGCAGGGGCAGCAGCTGATAGGGATCTAGGCGGATGCCTGCGCGGAACGGTGCCTGGAAGAGGTCGCGTTCGGCGGCGGTCGCGGTGCGCCAGCGGACCGTGCGCAGATAGGCGGAAAAGGTCGCGGCATCGCCGCCGCCGGTGCCGAGCGATGCCCATGCCTCTGCGTCGTGCAGCCGCGCGTCGATCTCGGCGCTCCACAGGATGCGCGCTTCCTCGCCGCTGGCGTCGTCGTCGATACAGGCGATGCGATGCCCGTCGAGCGGCCCTTCGGGCTCCCCCTCGACCATCCACAGCCGCCCGCGCAGCGACACGAACTGCCCGACCGTGGGCGCGGGGCGGCGGCGTTCGTCGCGACCGGTCGTCGTATGTGCCATCGTCCGCCCCCTTCCGCCCGCCACGCTGGGGGTGGGGAGGGGGGAGGTCAGTAGCCGATCGATCCATTTTGCTTTGTTAACAACATGTTATGGTCGAGTCGAAAACTTGCCTTGCCCAAGGTGGAACGCCGGAAACATGATCCGGTATGGATCAGAAAGGTACGACTTGCCCGGCACAGGTCGGCAAGGTGCCTGCGAATCCGGAGAGGACGTGATGACGGTCAGCATGCAGACGCCCTGGGCGAAGCTCGTACGCGACGAGGACGGGCGAGTCGTCGCCGCGCTACCGCTGGTCGATCATTGCCTCGACGTGGGCGTAGCGGGGGAGCGGGTGCTTGCGGCGTGGCGAGCGTCGCTGGAGGCGGTCGCCGGGCGGACGCTGACCGCGCAGGACATGGCCCGGCTGGCCGCGCTGATGGCGTTGCACGACCTCGGCAAGGCCAATCGCGGGTTTCAGGCGCGGATCGATCCCAAGCGGGAGAAGATCGGCCATACCGCGCAGGTGTCCGCACTGCTGTTCCAGTCGAAACTCCGCAACGGCGAAGCGGCCCGCGCGCTCGCCGGGCTGATCGAGGACTGGGGCGCATGGCAGTGCTTCGCGGCGGCGATGGCGCATCACGGCAGGCCGATCGACGTGCTGCGGACACCGGAGGATTCGACCAGGTGGACGGGACACACCGACTGTTGGTGGCCCAAGCACGACGGCGATCCTGCCGCCGCGCTGCTGCCGTTGCTGGCCGCGGTGCGCGCACGCTGGCCGCTGGCGTTCGAGGATGGGCCGCCGCTGCCCGATGCGCCGGGCTTTGCCGCGCTGTTCGCCGGGCTGGTGACGCTGGCCGACTGGCTCGGGTCCGACACGCGGCGCTTTCCGGTCGAGGGACCGTATGACGACGACCGGGTGGCAATGCGCGAGACGGCGGCGCGGGAGGCTGCCGCCGCGCGCGGCTTCGTGCCGCTACCCACGCCGGACGCGGACTTCGCCGCCGCGCTGGCCTTTCCGCCCTACCCCTTCCAGTCCGACGCCGCTGCCGCCGATCTGGGGCAGGTGGCGCTGATCGAGGCCGAAACCGGATCGGGCAAGACCGAGGCGGCACTGTGGCGCTGGCTGGAACTGCGGCGGCGGGGGGCGGTGGACTCGCTCTATTTCGCGTTGCCGACGCGCTCGGCGGCGGTGCAGTTGCACGCCCGCGTGAATGCCATGCTGCGGAGGGTGTGGGGCGACCACGCGCCCGAGGCGGTGCTGGCGGTGCCCGGCTATCTCCGGTCGGGCGATGCGAATGGGCAGGCGCTGCCCGATTACGCGGTCCGCTGGGACAGCGAGAAGGGAGACGACGCCGGCGACAGTCGCTGGGCGGCGGAGCGGGCCAACCGCTTCCTCGCCGCGCGCGTCGCGGTCGGCACGATCGACCAGGCGCTGCTCGGCGTCCTGCCGGTCAGGCACGCGCTGTTCCGCGCCGGCGTGCTCTCGCGCAGCCTGCTGGTGGTGGACGAGGTGCATGCGTCGGATGCCTATATGACCGGGCTGCTCGAGCGGCTGCTCGACCATCATGTCGCGGCGGGCGGCCATGCGCTGCTGCTGTCGGCGACGCTGGGGGCCGAGGCGCGGGCACGGTTGCTCAAGACGCCGCTGGCGCCGGTCGCGGCAGCGGAGACGCTGCCCTATCCCGCATTGTCGGGCCGTGGCGTGTCGCTGCGCCCCGCCGCCGGGGCGGAGCGTGCGCAGAAGCGGGTGACGGTCGACACCGCCGGGCTGCTGGGCGAGCCCGATGCGGTCGCCGCTCGCGCGGTCGCGGCGGCGCGCGCGGGCGCGGCGGTGCTGGTGGTGCGCAACAGCGTCGGCGGTGCGATCGCGGTGGCGCAGGCGGTGGTGCAACAGGCCCCCGACCTCGCGTTCCGGGTGGAGGGCGTGCCTACGCTCCACCACGGTCGCTTCGCGCGCGACGATCGCGAACTGCTCGACACGGCGGTCGGACGCCTGTTCGGCAAGGGCCGGAGCGGCGGCGGACGGGTGCTGGTCGGCACGCAGACGCTGGAACAATCGCTCGACATCGATGCCGATTTCCTCATCACCGATCTTGCGCCGATGGACGTGCTGCTCCAGCGGATCGGGCGGCTGCATCGCCACGCGCGTGACGATCGAGGCGCGTTCGCGCAGGCGAGGGTGCTGGTGCTGCGGCCCGAGGAGCGCGATCTCGGCAAACTGCTCGTAACCCGACGGCCGCCGCACGGGCTCGGCAGCGTCTATCCCGATATCGTCCAGCTCGAGGCGACGCTCGCATTGCTCGAAGCCGGGGCGGATATCGTCATCCCGCGCGACAACCGGCGGCTGGTCGAACGGGCGCTGCATCCGGACGTGCTGTCGGCCATCGCCGCGGCGCGCGGCACGCCGTGGATCAACCACCGCGCCGAGCACAGCGGGAAGAACGTCGCCGAGCGTCAGACGGCGGGGACCGTGGCGCTCGACCTGACGAAGCCGTTCACCGACCTAGTGTTCCCGGCCGATGGCGAGGTGCTGGCGACCCGGCTGGGCGCGCGTGACCTGCTGCTCGATCTGGCGGAGCCGCTCACCGGGCCGTTCGGTCAGGCGATCTCGCGGATCAGCGTGCCGGAGTGGATGCTGCGGGGGGTGTCCGCGAACCCGGCGGTAGAGCGGATCGACGATCGCAGCTTCGCGGTCGGCGGAAAGGCGTTCCGCTACGACAACTGGGGTTTGCAGCCGCTCACCTGAGGTCCGGGGGCTGATCCAGCAATGCTGGATCAGCGCGGTACCGGCCCGCTCCCCCACCCGGCCACCCATACAGTACGCTCGATGGGTGGCCGGGTGGGGGAGCGGGCCGGTACCGCCTCCACGCAAGTGGATCAGCCTCAGGCGCGGTGCAGCCCCGTCACCCCGCGCAGGCCTGCGGACTTCGGGAACAGCACCCGCGCCGCCTGCGCCGGGTCGAGGCCATATGCTCCCGCTACCGCGCCCGCAATCAGGGCGTCGAGCTGCATCGTCGGGCGCAGGTCGCGGTTCTCGTAGAGTTGCGCCGCCGCCAGCCCCGGCCAGTCGGTCAGCATCCGCCCGCCCTTGACCGCGCCGCCCAGCAGCATCGCCGCCGCACCGGTGCCATGGTCGGTCCCGCCGGTGCCGTTGACCGCTACCGTTCGCCCGAACTCCGTCGCGACCAGCACCGTGGTGTCGGCCCATGCCGCCCCCAGCCCGTCGCGCAGCGCGCCGAGCATCGCGTCCAGCCCCTTCAGGTTCGCCGCCAGCCGCCCGCGCTGCTGGCTGTGCGTGTCCCAGCCGCCGGTCTCGATCATCGCGATCCGCGCACCTTCGGCGGGGCCGAGCAGCCGCGCCGCCAGCGTGCCCGTAGCCGCCGCATTGCGTCCGTCGTTGCCCGACAGGTCGCCGGTCAGCTGCCGCGTCGCCAGCGCCTCGCTCCACAGGCCGTGGAGCTGGCTGTCGCCCTCGTACAGCATCGTCACGCGCGCCAGCAGGTCGTCCGACGCCTCGGGCAGCGCGGAGGGGGCATAGCTCGCCACCTCATGGGCGCCACGCAGCGCCATCGGCACCGTCGCCGCGACCGCGATCGCCCGCGCCTGTCCCGACGGGATCAGCCCCAGCATCCGGTTGAGCCAGCCGTCCTTCAGCTGATACGCGCCGCGCCCGCCGGTCTCGAGCACGTTCTGCCCGTCGAAATGCGACCGGTCGCGATAGGGGGAGGCGACGGCATGCGCGAACAGCGCCTGTCCCTGTCCGTACAGCGCATGGGTGCGCACCAGCGCCGGGTGCAGCGCGAACATCGCGTCCAGCTTCGGCGCGGCGGCGAAATCCTCTGCCAGCGCACCCCGCTGTCCCGCGAATGCCGGGTCGCCGATCGGCGCGATCGTGCCCAGCCCGTCCGCCGCGCCGCGCTGGATGATGAAGACGAAGCGCCGGTCGGTTTCGGCACGGGCAAAGGCCATGCGTGGGGCAAGCCCCATCGCGAGCGAGGTGAGGCCCGAGCGGACCAGCAGGGTACGACGGTCGATCATCGGATCATCTCCGGAGCATTTCGGGGGCGACCAGCAGCAGTGCGGTCGCCTGTGCCGGGCTTTCGGCGCGGGCGATCGCCTGGGTCGTGGCAGGCGACAGCGCGGCGGGGAAGAGTTCGCTGCCGAGCGCACGGGCATCGACCCCGGCGGCGCGCGTGGCGAAACGCTCCGCCGCCTCGACCCGGCGCATCACCGCATCCGGCCCGGCCCAGCTCGCCGCGATATCGTCATAGCCGACCGGCTGGCCCGGCTTCCATGTCGGTTGCCCGAGCTGGTTGAGCAGGCCGACGATGGCGCCGGGCTGCACTTGGCGGACGCCCAGCGCGCGATAGGCGGCGATCGTCCATTCCCACGGCGTCAGGAACTTCACCGGCTGCTCGACCCATGCCTCGCTCGAGGCGACGATCGCGCGGTACACGCTCGGCAGGTCGCCGTCGGAATCGAGATAAGCCTTTTCCAGCCGGGCGATCATCGCCGGGGGCGGGGTGTCGCCCGCGAAGTGGCGGGCGAGCTTGGTCGCGAGGTGGCGCGCGGTCGCGGGATGGCGGGCGAGATCGGCCAGCACCGCCTGCGCCTGCGTCTCGCCCGCCTCCGCATAGGACTTGCCGAGGATCGTGCGCGCGCCCGGTTCGTGCAGCGCGGGTGCGAAGACGAACCGTCCCGGCGGTCCCTGCACCCCCTGCGTTCCCGGCCCCCGCGCCAGCGGCACCGTCCAGCCGGTCAGCGCGCGCGCCAGTTCGGTCACGTCCCCCTGGGTATAGCCGGTGCGCACCCCCAGCGTATGCAGCTCCAGTATCTCGCGCGCCAGATTTTCGTTGAGCCCCACCTTGCGCCGCCCGCGCGCGGCGACGCGCTGGCCGACGGTGCTGGCGGGGCCGACCGACACCGCCTGATCGAGGTAGAGCAGCATCGCCGGGTGCCGCTCGACCGCCGACAGCATGTCGGCGAAGCGGCCCAGCACATGCGGGCGGATCGCCTCGAACTCGAAGCTGCCCGACAGCGCGACCAGTTCCAGCTTGTCGGCGGATACCGCGAAGTGATTGGCCCAGAAATGCACCAGCCGCTCGACGAACGGCGCGTCGCTGAGCAGCGCGGCGTTGGCGCGCGCGGCGACGCTGGCGGCATAGATGGCGCGCGCATCGCGCCCCGCCGCCCGCCGCGCCAGTTGGCGGGGATCGGCGGGCATGGCGGCGTCGGGCATGGCGGGAGCGCCGGGCGTCGTCGGCGGCGGCACCGGCATCGCCGCCCGGCGTGGGCCGTATTGCTCGCGGATCGCGCGCTGTTCGTCGTAGAAGGCGGCCAGCCGCTCCGCCGCGGACGTGCTGCCGGGGGCGGCGGCGATCGGCGGCGCGGCGGGGGCGAAGCGGGCGAACTGGTCGGTCAGCCAGCGGCGGGGGTCGGCGTCCGGGCGATCGCCCGGCCTCGGCCCCAGTCCGAAACGATGCGTGGCGATGCGGTACGCGGTCACGGCCGATTCTCCTCGATCAGCAGCCCCGTCTAACCACCAAGTGTCGCAGAATTATCCCAGGGACCGGGAATGGACTTGCGCGGCGGGGCTGATAGCCATGACGCCTGCAATCAGGGGGTGTGACGATGATTCGGTACTTGCTGACGGGTGCGGCGATGATCGGGGTGGCGGCGGGCGCGCAGGAGCCGCCGCGCGCGGCCAAGCGCCCGCATGCCGTCGTCTCCCCCAACGGCACGCGCACCGACGAATATTACTGGCTGCGCGACGACACCCGCAAGAATCCGGAGATGCTCGCCTATCTGAATGCCGAGAACGCCTATGCCGATGCGCGGCTGGCGGCGCTCAAGCCGCTGAAGGACCGGCTCTATGCCGAGACGGTGTCGCACATCCAGCAGGACGACAGCAGCGTGCCCTACCGCGAGAACGGCTGGTGGTATCAGTCGCGCTTCGTGACCGGCGCCGACTATCCGCTGATCGAGCGGCGGCGGACCCCCGAAGCGCCCGCCGAACTGTTGTTCGACCAGAGCGCGATGGCCAGGGGGCATGGCTATTTCGCGCTGTCCGACTGGGCGGTCAGCCCCGATAACAGGCTGGTCGCATGGGCCGAGGATGTCGTCGGGCGGCGGCAATATGCGCTGAAGGTCAAGGATATCGCGACCGGACGCATCGTCGATACCGGCATCACGAACATCGAACCGAACATCGTCTGGGCGGGGGACAACCGCACCGTGCTGTATGTCGCCAAGGATCCGGTGACGCTGCGCGGCTACCGCGTGATGGCGCATGTGCTGGGCACGCCCGCCGGTGCCGACCGGCTGGTGTATGAGGAAAAGGACGATACCTATCAGATGGGCATCGGCCGCACCGCCGACAGCCGCTTCGTCTGCATCACGCTCGGCAGCACGGTCAGCGACGAACAGCGCTGCGCCCCCGTCGGCGATATCGCGCGCTTCGCGGTGATCGCGCCGCGCGCGCGCGAATTCCGGTACGGCGCGGATCACGCCGGGGGACGCTGGGTCATCCGCACCAACCGTGGGGCGAAGAACTACAAGCTCGTCACCATGGCCGACGCCGATCTGGGCAAGGGCAGCGGCGGCTGGCGCGACCTGACGCCCGCCGATGACAAGGTCTTCATCGAGAATTTCCAGCCGTTCGACCGCTTCGTCGCGATCGACCAGCGCATGGGCGGCAACCGCATGGTCCGCCTGCTGAAGGCCGACGGCAGTTCCAGCGTCGTGCCCGCCGACGAGCCCGCGTACCGCATGGGCCTCGCCACCAATCGCGAGGCGGATGCGCAGGTGGTGCGCTACACCTATGGCTCGCTGCGCACGCCGACGACGACCTATGAGATCGACGTGACCACCGGGCAGCGCCGGGTGCTGAAGGTGGCACCGGTGCCGGGCTATGATCCCGCCGATTACGTCACCGAACGGCTGTGGGCTCCGGCGCGCGACGGCACGCCGATCCCGGTGTCGATCGTCTATCGCAAGGGTTTCAGACGCGACGGCACCGCGCCGCTGTTCCAGTACGGGTACGGCAGCTACGGCTATTCGACCGATCCCGCCGTCGATCCGGCGCGGATCGCGATGCTCGACCGCGGCGTCGTGTTCGCCATCGCGCATATCCGCGGCGGGCAGGAAATGGGGCGCGGCTGGTATGACGACGGCCATCTCCTCAACAAGAAGAACAGCTTCACCGACTTCATCGACGTGACCCGCTATCTCGTCGCGCAGAAATATGCCGCGAAGGACCGGGTAGCGGCGATGGGCGGCAGCGCGGGCGGGCTGTTGATGGGCGCGGTCGTCAACATGGCCCCCGCCGATTACAAGGCGATCGTGGCGCAGGTGCCGTTCGTCGACGTGGTGACGACGATGCTCGATGCATCGATTCCGCTGACCACCTTTGAATATGACGAATGGGGCAATCCGGCGCAGAAGCGCTATTATGATTACATGTTGAGCTATTCGCCCTACGACAATGTCGGCGCGATCGCCTATCCGGCGATGTATGTCGGCACCGGGCTGTGGGACAGCCAGGTGCAATATTACGAGCCCGCCAAATGGGTCGCCCGCCTGCGCGACCGCAAGACCGGCAGTGCGCCGCTGGTGTTCCGCACCAACATGGAAGCGGGCCATGGCGGCAAGTCCGGCCGGTTCGAGCGGTACCGCGAAGGGGCGGAGTGGCAGGCGTTCCTGCTCGACCAGCTCGGCGCGATCGGGGAGTAGGCGGCGCTATAGCCTGATCCACTTGCGTGGAAACGGTACCGGCCCGCTCCCCCACGGGTCCCAGCAAAGTAATACTTTGCTGGGCTACCCGCACCCGGCCACCCATCAGGATACTGGCGTGGGTGGCCGGGTGGGGGAGCGGGCCGGTACCGCACTGATCCCGCGTTGCTGGATCAGACTCTACGGCAGGCGGGTGCCCATGCCGGCCTGCAACACCGCATACCATTCCGCGCGGGTCCATTCGACGCGATAGGCGTCGGTAGCCGCGGCGATGCGCCCGGGGTTCTGCGATCCAACGATCGGGATCACCCGCGCCGGATGGACCATCGCCCAGGACAGCGCCGCCGCCGTCGCATCCACGCCGAAGCGCGCGCCCTGTCCGGCGAGCAGCGCGGCGGCGGGATGGGCGGGATCGGCCAGCCGCCCGCCGCCCAGCGGCGACCATGCCAGCACCGCCATGTCGCGCGCCATCGCCTGATCGAGCGTCCCGTCGAACAGCGGCGCGGCGTGCAGCGGCGAGAACTCCGGCTGGGTGCTGAGCAACGGCAGGTCGAGGAAGGTCGCGAGCGCCTCGACCTCCGCCGGGCTGTGGTTCGACACGCCGATTCCGCGCACCTTGCCGCTGTCGACCATCACGGTCAGCGCCCGCGCCACCTCCTGCGGATGGGTCAGCAGGTCGCGGCGGTGGATCTGGTACAGGTCGATCCGTTCCACCCCCAGCCGGGCGAGCGACGCATCCAGCGCCTGCGCCAGCGCGTCGGCACCGCTGTCATACGGCACGCCCGGTCGGATGCCGCCCTTGGTCGCCAGCACCATCCGTCCACGCAGCTGCGGCGCGTCGGCCAGCACCTGCCCCAGCAGCGCCTCGGCCGATCCGAACCCATCGGGTGTGTCGGCGCCATAGATGTCGGCGGTGTCGAACAGGGTGATCCCGGCACCCAGCGCCGCCTCCACCAGCGCCTGCGCCTCCGCCACCGGGCGCGCGGCGAAGCGCCACATGCCCCAGGCGAGGGGCGAGACGAGGATGTCGCTGCGCCCCAGCGGGCGGGCGTCGGCGGTGGCGCGGAGCATGGTCATGAGGAGGGTCCATGGCACGGACCGGGCGGTCAGGCTACCGGCGTCAGCGCCTTGCCCTGCTCGAACCACGCGACCAGATTGTCGACCACCAGCTGCCCCATCGCCGCGCGTGTCGCCTGCGACGCCGATCCGATGTGCGGCAGCAGCACGCAATTGTCGGCGGCGATCAGCGCGTCGGGCACCTGCGGCTCGTCGGCATAGACGTCCAGCCCGGCGGCGAGGATCGTGCGCTGCGTGACCGCGCGGACCAGCGCGTCCTGATCCACCACGCTGCCGCGCGCGACGTTGACGAAGATGCCGTCGCTGCCCAGCGCCGCCAGCACCCCGGCATCCACCAGATGCTTCGTGCCCGCACCACCCGGCACGACCGCGATCAGCACGTCGCAGGCATGCGCGAGGGCGACCGGATCGGGATGATAGGCATAGGCGACCCCCGCCTGCCGGTGTCGCCCGTGATAGGCGATCTCGACACCGAACCCCTCCAGCCGCCGCGCGATCGCCTTGCCGATCGCGCCGAGGCCGAGGATGCCGATCCGCCGTCCGCGCAACGTGGGCGACAGGGGAAAGGGGCCGTCCGGCCAGTGCCGCGCGCGCACGAACGCATCGGCCTGCGGCAGGCGACGGATGGTGGCGAGCAGCAGCGCGACGGCGAGATCGGCGACCTCGTCATCCAGCACGCCCGGCGTGTTCGTCACCACCACGCCGCGCGCCGTCGCTGCCGGCACGTCGATATTGTCGTAGCCGACGCCGAAATTGGCGACGATCTCCAGCGCGGGCAGCCAGTCGAACAGTGCCGCGTCGATCCGCCCGGCCAGCGTGTTCGCCGCCAGCCCGCGGATTTCCGGCCCGATCTTCGCAAGATAGGCGTCCGCATCATCCTGTTCCCACATTCGGTGGAGGTCGAACCGGGCGTCGAGCGCGGCGACGACCGGATCGGGCATCGGCGCGGGCATCAGGATCGCAGGTCTGGTCATGGCGGCCTCCATCATCGCTCAGCGGGAACGGATCGCCGCGATCGTGGTGCCATGGGTGATGACCTCGATATCGGTCTTCAGGTGCAGCAGCCGCACGCCCTTGCGGCCCAGCGCGCGGTCGAGCGCGGGGGCGAAGGCATGGGTCGTCTCCACCGTTTCCGCCCAGCCGCCATAGGCGCGGGCGAGCGCTGCAAAATCGGGGTTGTTCAGCGTCGTGCCGCTGAGGCGCGCGGGATATTCGCGTTCCTGGTGCATGCGGATCGTGCCGTAGCCGCCGTTGTCGACGAGGATGACGAGCAGGTCCGCGCCATGCTGGACCGCGGTCGCAAGTTCCTGTCCGTTCATCAGGAAATCGCCGTCCCCCGCGACCGCGACCGCCGTCTTGCCCGGTTCACGCAGCGCGGCGGCGACGGCGGCGGGGACGCCGTATCCCATCGCGCCGCAGGTCGGGGCGAGCTGCGTGCCCGACCAGCCATAATGCCAGTAGCGGTGCCACCAGCCCGAGAAATTGCCCGCGCCGTTGCAGATGATCGTGTCCTGCCCCGACAGCCGGTCGCGCATCGCAGCGACGCAGGCGCCGAGGTCGAGCGTCACGTCGCGGGGGGCGGGGGTGGACCATGCCAGCCACTCGGCATGTGCTTCCTTGCCGGCGGGATGCGGCTGCGCGGGCGGTTCGGCGCGGGCGAGCATGTCGGCGAAGGCGGCGGGGGTCGCCGCCACCGCCATGTCGGCGCGGTACACCCGGTCGAGTTCGCCGGGGTCGGGGTGGACGTGGATCAGCACCTGCCCCGGATGGTCGGGGGTGACGAGGGTATAGCCGTCGGTCGTCGCCTCGCCGATGCGGGGGCCGACGACCAGCAGCAGGTCCGCCGCCCTGATCCGGGCGACCAGCCGGGGGGAGGGGCCGTAGCCGAGGTTGCCCGCCCATGCCGGGCGGTCGTTGGCGATCGCGTCCTGGCGGCGGAAGGCTCCGGCGACGGGGATGCCCCAGCGTTCCGCAAAGGTTGCGAAGTTTGCGCCGGTAGCGGCATCCCAGCCCGCCCCGCCGACGATCGCCACAGGGGAATGGGCGGTTTGCAACTGGGCGAACAGCGTCCCGAAGTCGGCAGGGTCGAGGGTGGAAGGTTGCACCGCCAGCGCTGGCCGGTCGGTCGTTGCCGCTTCCTCGACCAGCATGTCCTCCGGCAGCGCGATGACGACCGGGCCGGGCCGACCGGAGGTGGCGGTGCGCCACGCACGCGCGACATATTCGGGGATGCGCGCCGGATCGTCGATGCGCAGCACCAGCTTGGCGAGCGGCGCGAACATCGCGCCGAAATCGACCTCCTGAAACCCCTCGCGGTCGCGCATGCCGCGATCGACGTCGCCGATGAACAGCAGCAGCGGAATCGAGTCCTGCATCGCGACATGCACGCCGATCGAGGCATTGGTCGCACCCGGCCCGCGCGTGACGAAGGCGACGCCGGGACGTCCGGTCAGCACCGCATCGGCGCAGGCCATGAAGCCGACCCCGCCCTCCTGCCGACATGTCACCAGATCGATGTCGGGCGTGTCGTGCAGCGCGTCGAGCACCGCGAGGAAACTCTCGCCCGGAACGTGGAAGATGCGGTCGCAGCCATGGATGCGAAGGGCGTCGACGAGGATGCGGCCGCCGGGTCGTGCGATTGTCATCCCGCCACGCTACCGCGCCGACCGGGCGAGCGCCAGCGGCGTGGCCAAGTTGAAAGCCGGTTCAACTTCTTGACGGCAACCGCCCGCCATGCGTAATCGGGCCGGACAGACGAGGAGAGCGCGCGTGAAGAAGCTGTATCCCGATGCCGCGGCGGCACTGGAAGGATTGCTCCACGACGGGATGACGATCTGCGCGGGCGGGTTCGGCCTGTGCGGCATCCCCGAGCGGCTGATCGACGCGATCCAGGCTTCGGGCGTAACCGGCCTGACCATCGCCAGCAACAATGCGGGCATCGACGGGCAGGGCTTAGGCAAGCTGCTGCGCACGCGCCAGGTCAGGAAGATGATCTCGAGCTATGTCGGCGAGAACAAGGAGTTCGAGCGGCAATATCTGTCGGGCGAGCTGGAGGTCGAGTTCTGCCCGCAGGGGACTCTGGCCGAGCGGTGCCGCGCAGGGGGAGCGGGCATCCCCGGCTTCTATACCAAGACCGGCGTCGGCACGCTGGTGGCCGAGGGCAAGGAAGTGAAGCAGTTCGACGGCGAGGACTATATCCTCGAACGCGGCATCCGCGCCGACCTGAGCATCATCAAGGGGTGGAAGGCCGACGAGAGCGGCAACCTGATCTTCCGCAAGACCGCGCGCAACTTCAACCAGCCGATGGCGACCGCCGCCAACATCTGCGTCGCGGAGGTCGAGGAGGTGGTGCCGGTCGGGTCGCTGGACCCCGATGCCATCCATTTGCCGGGCATCTATGTGAAGCGGATGATCGTGGGCGCGCCGTACGACAAGCAGATCGAGTTCCGCACCGTGCGGGAACGGGCGTGATGGGTTCGCGCGCTTCCGGTATCCCTGCGCAGGCGGGGAACCAGGGTTGTCTAGCGCCAGTGTCCGTGGCTCTGGATCCCCGCCTGCGCGGGGATACGGCTGAGGCGGGAGGCGCGTTCGCCCTGCCCACCGCGTACCCCGGCGGAGGCCGGGGTCCAGCCGGGGGACGCCGGGGTATCATCGCAACGGTTGCCCGACTGGGCCCCGGCCTTCGCCGGGGTACAGGCTTGCCTGCGGCGATGCGCGTGCTGACCCTCGGCACCGCCGCCCTTGCGCTGTCGGGCTGCGTCGTCGCGGTCGGCAACCAGTCGGCGGCCCCGGTCGCGCCCGCGACGGTCGCGGGGGTGCCCGCGGGGATGCAGTATCTCTATGGGTCGGGCGAGGCCGCTGCCGCCAGTCGGCAGGCCTATGCGGGCCTCGTGCGCTATGCCCAGCAGTATCAGCGCGACCGCACGACGCTGCGCCGGATGCCGATGCAGGCGGTGCTGGCACCCACGGCGACGCTGGCGCAGCCGACGCCGCTGCCGTGCACCGGCCCGAGCGCGGTCGTGTTCGACGTGGACGAGACGGTGCTGCTCAACACCGGATACGAATATTCCGACGCGCGCGGGGGCCTCGCCTATGACGCGGCGCGCTGGGAACGGTGGGAGCGATCCGACGGGCGCGCGACGCAGGCGGTGCCCGGCGCGGTCGAGGGGCTGGCGGCGCTGCGCGCGGCGGGCGTCACCGTCGTGTTCAATTCCAACCGCAATGCCGCGACGGCCCAATACACCGAAGCGGTGCTGAACCGCGCCGGGCTGGGTCCGGCGAAGCATGGGAGCACGCTGTTCCTGAAGGGCGATGCGCCCGGCGGATCGGCGAAGGACGCGCGGCGCGCGCTGATCGCGAAGCGATACTGCGTGCTGGCACTCGTCGGCGACCAGCTGGGCGACTTCAGCGACCTGTTCAATGCCGGGCTGAAGCCTGCCGAGCGCCGTGCCGCCGCCAACGCCCCGGCGATCGCGTCGCTATGGGGCAACGGCTGGTTCGTGCTGCCCAACCCGGTCTACGGCACCGCGCTGGCGGGCGATTTCGACGACGTGTTTCCCAATGATCTGCGCTGGAGCGATCCCGGCGTTCCCAAGGAGTAGGCGCATGGCCTGGACCCGTGACGAAATGGCGGCCCGCGCCGCGCGCGAGCTGAAGGACGGTTTCTACGTCAACCTCGGCATCGGCATCCCGACGCTGGTGGCCAACCATATCCCCGAGGGGGTGACGGTGACGCTGCAATCGGAGAACGGGATGCTGGGCATCGGCCCGTTCCCCTATGCCGGGGAGGAGGACCCCGACCTCATCAATGCGGGCAAGCAGACGATCAGCGAGCTGCCGCAGTCGGCCTATTTCTCGTCCGCCGACAGCTTCGCGATGATCCGCGGCGGGCATATCGACCTGACCGTGCTGGGCGCGATGGAAGTGGCCGAGAACGGCGACATCGCCAACTGGATGATCCCCGGCAAGATGGTGAAGGGCATGGGCGGGGCGATGGACCTCGTCGCCGGGGTCAAGAAGATCATCGTGGTGATGGAGCATGTGTCCAAGAACGGCGATGCGAAGTTCATCCCGGCGTGCACGCTGCCGCTGACCGGGCGGAACGTGGTGGACATGATCGTCACCGACCTCGCGGTGTTCCAGCGGCCCGACCACGACAGCCCGTTCCGGCTGATCGAATGCGCGCCGGGGGTGACGCGGGAAGAGGTCCGCGCGAAGACTACGGCGGATTACGTCGAGTAGTTTGGTTCACGCGAAGGCGCGAGGACGCGAAGAAGGAAGAAGGTTGGTTCGCGCGGAGACGCGGAGGCGCGGAGGGGGTGCCTGCGCGGCGGCTGCGGGTTGTCGGGCGAAGCCTTTTGATCCGTTGGACCCGGTTATCGAGTGCCGCTGGCGCGGCTGGAGAACCCTTCTCTGCGTCTCTGCGTCTCTGCGCGAAAACGATCTTCTTCTTTCTACTCCGCGGCTTCGCGCCTTCGCGTGAACCCGATCAACGCGCCGTCTCCGGCATCTTCCACCACAGCAGGCCCAGCGCCAGCGCCGCAATCCCTGCCAGCAGCAGGAACGCCGCGTCATATCCGCCGCGCACGATCATCACGCCCGCGAGGGTGGTGCTGAGTGCGCCGCCCAGCCCCTGCACCGTCGCCACCGCTCCCTGCGCGGCGTTGAACCGCCCGCTGCCGCGCATGATCGCGGCGATCACCACCGGCAGCAGCGCACCGAAGATGCCCGCGCCGATCCCGTCGAGCAGCTGCACGAACAGCAGCCACGCCGGGGCATCCGCGAAGGTATAGAGAACGCCCCGCAGCACCAGCACGGCGGTGCCGACCAGCAGGATCGGGCGATGCCCCCAGCGATCGGCGTTGCGCCCGACGACGATCGCGACCGGCACCATCACCAGCTGCGCGCCGACGATGCACGCCGCGACCAGCGAGGTGGCCTGCGCCGCGCCGACCTCGCGCCCCAGCAACTGCCCGACCGAGGGCAGCATCGCCGCATTGGCGAGATGGAACAGGAAGGCGACGGCGGCGACGATGGCGAGCGCGGGGGTGCCGGTCAGCGTGCGCCACAGCGACGGCGCGGGGGCGCAGGATTCGTCCGGGTCGTCCTCCCGCCCCTCGCAGCCGCGCGCGACGTCGTGATCGATCGCATCGCCGTCCACCATCAGGATCGCGCCGACGCTGCACACGGCAAGGCCCGCCATCAGGTAGAAGACGACCTGCGGCCCGAATTTCCACGCCAGCACCCCCGCCAGCGCCGCCGCGACGGCATTGCCCGCGTGGTTGAACGCCTCGTTCCGGCCGACCCGCCGGGTGAAGGCGCGCGGGCCGACGATGCCGAGCGTGATCGCGGCGATGCCCGGCGCGAACACCGCCCCCGCCACCGCCGCCAGCGACTGGGTGATCGCGACCATGGTGAACCCCGACACGATCGGCAGCGAGATCGAGGCGAGGGTGACGACCAGCGCCGCAACGACGAGGATCGCGCGCTTCGCCCGCACCCGGTCGACCAGCGCGCCCGCGGGCGTCGTCGCCAGCAGCCCGGCGATCCCGGCGATGGTCATCACCATCCCCGCCGTCGCCTCGGTCCAGCCGTGCGACGGGCCGCGCACCGACACCAGATAGATGGCGAGATACGGCCCGAGCCCGTCGCGCACATCGGCGAGAAAGGCATTCATCGCATCCAGCGCCCGCCCGTTGCGACGATCGGGGCGGGGCCGGGGAGGATGCAGCGCGAGCGTGGCCATGGCATATCCGTATACGAAGGGTGCGCGCGGCCAACGGGCATGCCGGACGAAGGGTCCGCCAAGCCGGGCTTTTCGTAACGAAATATTGCTGCGCCTTTCGGTCGGCGCAGTTTTCGGATAACGGCACGCGCATGAGCAGCCGTCCGCAAACCCTGTATGAGAAAATCTGGGCCGATCATGTCGTGGAGCGCCGCGACGACGGCACCTGCCTGATCTATATCGACCGGCACCTCGTCCACGAAGTGACCAGTCCGCAGGCGTTCGCGGGCCTTCGCGCCGCCGGGCGGGGGGTACGCCGTCCCGACCTGACGCTGGCGGTGCCCGACCACAACCTGCCGACGACGCGGCGGGTGGATGCGCGGGGCAACCGCCTGCCGATCGCCGACCCGGCCAGCGCCCAGCAGCTGGCGGCGCTGGAGAAGAACGCGCCCGATTTCGGCATCCGCTATATCGATGCGACGGCGGCGGAGCAGGGGATCGTCCATGTCGTCGGGCCGGAACAGGGCTTCACCCTGCCGGGCACGACCCTGGTGTGCGGCGACAGCCATACCAGCGCGCACGGGGCGCTCGGCGCGTTGGCGTTCGGGATCGGCACCAGCGAGGTCGAGCATGTGCTCGCCACCCAGACGCTGCTGCTGCAACAGTCGAAGACGATGGAGATCCGCGTCGACGGGACGCTGGGCTATGGCGTATCGGCCAAGGACGTGGTGCTGGCGATCATCGGCAGGACGGGGGCGGCGGGCGGCACCGGCTATGTCGTCGAATATACCGGCGAGGTGATCCGCGGCCTGTCGATCGAGGGGCGGTTGACGGTCAGCAACATGTCGATCGAGGGCGGCGCGCGCTCCGGCCTGATCGCGCCGGACGAGACGACCTTCGCCTATCTGAAGGGGCGTCCGATGGCGCCCACGGGCGCGGACTGGGACCGGGCGGTCGCATATTGGCGGACGCTGCCGACCGATGCGGGCGCGCGCTACGACCGGGTGGTGCAGTTGCACGCGACCGACATCGCCCCGTCGCTCACCTGGGGAACCAGCCCGGAGGACGTGGTGCCGATCACCGGCGTCGTGCCCTCGCCCGACAGCTTCGCCGATCCGAGCAAGCGCGTCGCGGCGCAGAAGTCGCTGGAGTATATGGGGCTGACCCCGGGCACGCGGATGCAGGACGTGCCCGTCAGCTACATCTTCATCGGCAGCTGCACCAACAGCCGCATCGAGGACCTGCGCGCCGCGGCGTCGGTGGTGAAGGGGCGCCATGTCGCCGACGGGGTGAAGCAGGCGCTGGTGGTCCCCGGCTCCGGCCTCGTCAAGCGGCAGGCGGAGGCCGAGGGGCTGGACCGCATCTTCACCGAGGCGGGGTTCGAGTGGCGGGAGCCGGGCTGTTCGATGTGCCTCGCGATGAACCCGGACAAGGTGCCGCCGGGCGAACGCTGCGCTTCCACCAGCAACCGCAATTTCGTAGGGCGGCAGGGACCGGGCGCCCGCACCCATCTGCTCAGCCCCGCCATGGCGGCGGCGGCGGCGGTGACGGGGCGGCTGGCCGATGTGCGTGAACTGGTGACGGAGTAACGGGGCATGAAGAAGGTACTGATGATGCTGATCGCGGGTGCCGTGCTGAGCGGCGTCGCGGCGGCCTATGCCTCCGCCCCGCGTGGGCTGACGAAGCCGGTGACGAGCCGGCCGGGCACGCCCGCATGATCGCGCGCATCGCCGCCGCCGCCGCGCTGCTGCTGACCATGGGGCAGGCGCCGAAGCCCGCCGCACCCGCCGCCGACGTGGAGCTGTGGCGGCTCGACTGCGGCGGGGTGCAGGTCAACGACCTCAACGCCTTTTCGGACACGCTGGCCTATACCGGGCAGCGCAAGCGGCTGGTCGCCAGCTGCTATCTGATCCGCCACGGCGGCGACTATCTGCTGTGGGACACCGGCCTGCCCGAGGCGGTGCTGGGCAAGGCCCCGAACAGCACCGACGCGATGTCGCCGATCCTGACCACCACGATCAAGGCGCAGCTGGCGAAGATCGGCGTCCGCCCCGAACAGATCGGTCGCGTCGGCATCAGCCACTATCATTTCGACCATATCGGACAGGCGGCGGGCTTTCCGCAGGCAACGCTGCTGATCGGTCAGGGCGATGCCGACGCGCTGAAGGCGGGGAAACCCGGCACCAGCGCCGAACCGCTGAAACCCTGGTTCGGCGGCAATGCGAAGGTGGAGCCCGTGGACGGCGACAAGGACGTGTTCGGCGACGGCAGCGTCACCATGCTGAACCTGCCGGGGCATACGCCGGGGCATCATGCGCTGCTGGTGCTGCTCAAGGACAAGGGGCCGGTGCTGCTGTCGGGCGACCTCGCCCATTTCCGCGAGAATTACGATACGAACGGCGTGCCGCCGTTCAACACCGATCGCGCCCAGTCGCTTGCCTCGCTCGACCGGTTCAAGAAGCTGGCGGGCAACACCAGGGCGACCGTGATCCTGCAACACGAGGCGAACGACGTGGCCAAGCTGCCCGCATTTCCGGGATCGGCGCGCTGATGGAACCGGTCGTCCATGTCGAGGGGCGCGCCTATCCGTGGGGCGCCAAGAACATCGATACCGACATCATCATCCCGGCGCACTGGCTGAAGACCACGACGCGCGAAGGGCTGGGCAAGGGCGCGTTCGAGAGCGTGCGGGCGGAAGACGGCAATATCTTCGACGATCCGCGCTATGCCGGCGCGCCGATCCTGATCGCGGGCGAGAATTTCGGCTGCGGCTCCAGCCGCGAACATGCCGCCTGGGCGCTGGGCGACATGGGGGTGAAGGCGGTGATCGCGCCGAGCTTCTCCGACATCTTTTCCGGCAACGCGATCAAGAACGGGATCGTGACGGTCGTGCTGCCGCAGGACGCGATCGACCGGCTGGTCGAGGTGGCGCGCGAGCATCCGGTCGCGATCGATCTGGAGACGATGACCGTCACCACCCCCTATCAGGACCGCTTCGCGTTCGCGCTGGACCCGTTCCGGCGCAAGTGCCTGATCGAGGGGCTGGACGAGATCGGCATGACGCTGGCGCAGGACGGGGCGATCGCCGACTATGAATCGCGCGTCGCGGCGGCGCGGCCATGGGTCGGTGCCGCCGCCTGAGGCCGTTGCGCGGGCGCATCGTCCGCCCTATCTCGGAGGGCGACGACCACAGGGGACCAGCATGACCACCTTCGACGACCGCGAACGCGCATTCGAGGCCAAATTCGCCCATGACGGCGAAATGGCGTTCCGTGTGACCGCGCGGCGCAACCGGCTGCTCGGCCATTGGGCGGCGCGCAAGCTGGCGCTGACCCCGGCGGAGACCGAGGCCTATGCCACCGCCGTCGTGCAGGCCGATTTCGAGGAGGTCGGCGACGAGGACGTGAT
This sequence comes from Sphingomonas silueang, assembly GCF_040049155.1. Lineage (NCBI taxonomy): Bacteria > Pseudomonadati > Pseudomonadota > Alphaproteobacteria > Sphingomonadales > Sphingomonadaceae > Sphingomonas > Sphingomonas silueang. The sequence continues at coordinate 237,584 of NZ_JBDZDK010000002.1, read as the reverse complement.
CCGCAAGCTGGTGTCCGACCTGACCGCCGCCAATGTGACGTTCGACGAGGCGGAAGTCCGCCAGGCGATGGCCGATGCCGAGGTCGAGGCGCGCCGCCAGCTGCTGGGGAGCCTGTAACGTGCCGATGGCAGCCGAAGAGATCGTGGGCCTGATCGTCGCGGCGATCCCCGATGCGACGGTCGAGATCACCGATCTGGCGGGCGACGGCGACCATTATGCTGCGCGCGTCACTTCCGAGAGTTTCCGGGGCAAGCCCCGCGTGGCGCAGCAGCGTGCCGTCTATGCCGCGCTCGGCGGACGGATGGGCGGGGTGCTCCACGCGCTGCAACTGACCACCGCCGTTCCGGCGGCCTGAAGGATTTGACACGATGACCGACGATACCAGTGCCCGCATCGATGCGGTGGTGAAGAACAACCCCGTCGTGCTGTTCATGAAGGGCAGCCCGCTGTTCCCGCAGTGCGGCTTCTCGAGCCGCGCGGTCGCGATCCTCAACCATCTGGGCGCCGAGTTCGAGAGCGTCGACGTGTTGCAGGACCAGGCGATCCGGCAGGGGATCAAGAGCTATTCGGACTGGCCGACCATTCCGCAGCTGTATGTCGGCGGCGAGTTCGTCGGCGGATCGGACATCATGATGGAGATGTACGAGAGCGGCGAGCTGGCCGAACTGCTGGGCGGCGACAAGGCGGCCTGAACGCCTGACGACCGATGGATGCGAGGCCCGGCGGCACGATGGTGCCCTCGGGCCTTTTGCTTGGGCGCGACGGCGGGGCCGGGTTGGGCGGACCGGCGACTGGAGAGAACCGATCCGCCCGTCGAAGCGCGAACGCATCGAGGCATATTCTACTTTGCAGTTCGCGTGCCAGTTCGGGAAAGGCGTGGAACGGGGCGGGGTATGATCGTTAACCGCGCCTGGTCGCCTCGCCATATTGTAAGGCAAACCGACAGTTATCTCCCGGATCCGTCATTCCCGCGTAGGCGGGAAGCCATATTCGCTGCCGGATGTGATCTGTCGCAAGCGCTGGCGCATATGGATCCCCGCCTTCGCGGGGATGACGAACGTTGCCGGGTCGGCACGCCGCCAGCAGGCGTTGAGCGGATGCAGCAAGAAAAACGCTGGGTTCGCGCGGAAGCGCGGAGGCGCGGAGGAAGAAGGATTGGTCGCGCGGAGGACGCAGGGGACGCAGAGAGGGGCCTCTCCGGTCGCGCGAACGGCGTTCGCACCTTGGGTCCGGCCATTCAACAGGCTTCGCCGGGCACGCGGCAGCCGTTCCGCCCGCACCCCGTCTGTGGCCTCCGCGCCTCTGCGCGAAATTTGCCTTTCTCTTTTCCCTCCGCGTCTCCGCGTGAACCCCCTTTCTCCCACGAAATAAGCAGCGCTGGCTTCCGCCGAAGCGAAAGCTGCTTGCGTCCGCGCCCGCAGCCGATAGGCGGACGGCCATGTCCAGTCCCAACCCGATGCGCGCGCATCGCCGCATCCTGATCGCCAGCCTGATCGGCACCTCGGTCGAATTCTACGACTTCTATATCTACGCCACCGCCGCGACCCTGGTGTTCGGGCCGCTGTTCTTTCCGTCGGAAAGCGTGTCGGCGCAGTTGATGGCGAGCTATCTGTCGATCGGCCTCGCCTTCGTCGCGCGGCCGCTGGGCGCGGTGGTGTTCGGGCATTTCGGCGACCGGCTGGGGCGTAAGTCGACGCTGGTCGCCTCGCTGATGCTGATGGGCGGATCGACGCTGCTGATCGCGTTCCTGCCGACCTATGCCATGGTCGGCTGGGTCGCGCCGCTGCTGCTGTGCACGCTGCGGTTCGCGCAGGGGCTGGGGCTGGGCGGCGAATGGGGCGGCGCGGCGCTGCTCGCGGTCGAGAATGCGCCGCCGGGGTGGCGCGGGCGCTTCGGCATGGTGCCGCAACTGGGGGCGCCGGTCGGGTTCATCGCCGCCAACGGGCTGTTCCTGATCCTCGGCCTCGCGCTGTCGGAGGCGGATTTCGTGGCGTGGGGCTGGCGGCTGCCGTTCCTGTTCAGCGTCGCGCTGGTCGGGCTGGGCCTCTGGGTGCGCCTGAAGCTGACCGAGACGCCCGCCTTCCGTGCCGCGCTGGAGAAGGAAGCCCCCGCCGGCGTACCGATCGCCGAACTGGCGGGCGGGCATCTGCGCGCGACGCTGGCGGGGACGTTCGGGGTCGTCGCCTGTTTCGCGCTCTATTACATCGCGACGACGTTCGTGCTGGGGTACGGCACCACCGCGCTCGCCTTCCCGCGCAGCGCGTTTCTCCAGACGCAGCTGGTGGCGATCCTGTTCATGGGGCTGGGCATCGCGTGGGCGGGATGGTGGTCCGACCGGGCGACGCCGGGGCGGGTGCTGGCGGGCGGATGCGGCGGGGTGGTCGCGGCGGGCCTGCTGCTGGCGCCGATGCTGGGCACGGGATCGCTGTTCGTGATCGGCGTCTGGCTATCGTTCGCGCTGCTGATGATGGGGTTCGTCTATGGTCCGCTCGGCGCATGGCTGCCCGCGCTGTTCCCGGCACGGGTGCGTTATACGGGGGCGTCGATGGCGTTCAACGTCGGCGGGGTGATCGGCGGCGGGCTGACCCCCAGCATCGCGCAGGCGCTGTCGGCGGGGCAGGGGTTGTGGGCCGTGGGGCTGGTGCTCGGCGCGGCGGGGGTGGCGAGCCTGGTCGGGCTGGCGCTGGTGCCGCGCCGCTGAGGCTTCAGCGCGGGTGGCGATCGATCGCGACGAGGGTCGGGCGCTGCCGGTCGCCCTCGGTCGGGGCCGGGGCGGGCGAGATGCGGTTGCGCCCGCTGCGCTTGGCGACATAGCTTTCCTTGTCGGCGCGCTCGATCATCGAAGCGAGCGTATCGCCCGCCTGCAACTCGGCCAGTCCGCCGCTGACCGTCACCATCGGCAGGTGCGCGCCCATCGCGGGCACCGCGCCGCGCACCGCCTGCGCGGTCAGCCACGCGCCGCGCGCGGTCGTGCGGTCGAGCAGCATCAGGAATTCCTCGCCGCCCAGCCGCGCGACGATCGCACCGGGCGGGGCATGGGCGCGCAGCACCTGGGCAAAGGCGCGCAGCACGGCATCGCCGGTCGCATGGCCGTAGTTGTCGTTGACCTGCTTGAAATGATCGAGGTCGAACAGGATCGCGCCGAGCGGCTCCCCCCCGGCCTGGGCCGACGCCAGCATCGCCGCGCCCCGCCGGTCGAGCGCGCGCCGGTTCGCCAGCCCGGTCAGCGGATCGGTTTCCGATTGCGCCAGGCGATATCCGGTGGCGTTGCGCATGACCAGCAGCAGCACCAGCAGCCCGGCGGTGACGATCAACATGCCGCCCGTCGCCTGCGAGAACAGGGCATAGGCGCTGCCCGCATAGTCCCGCGCGTTCTGCCCCGATCCGAAGGCGACCGCGAAGAACGGCTTGGCGACGAAATACAGGCTGAGGACCGCCAGCACGCCGCTCAGCGCCCACCAGATCCGTCCGCCCACGTCGCGCGCGACGCGGAACGACACGACCGCCGACAGTGCGGTCCCGGCCACGAACGGCGCCTGGAACGTCAGTTCGTACCACAGCACGTTGCGCGGCCCGCCCCAGATCAGCGCGCGGATCACCAGGCCCACGACCAATATGCCGAGCGCCGCCGCCGTCGGACGCGACCGCCCCGCGACCGCCGCCAGCGCGAGCGGCATGATCGTCAGGCACAGCAGGAACGAAGCGTAGCTCAACGCCACGAAGGGACCCGTCCACGGCGTGAGTCGCACCCCCAGTTCGCTCAGGGGGGTCAGCATGCCGATGGCATAGACCGCGGCGAACCACAGGACATAGCGCTGGTCGGGGTAGGACAGGCGAATCGACGCGAACGCCACGGCGAACAGCGCCGCAACGACCGTGTTGCCGATCAGAGCGTAGAGTGCGCCGTCCACCCGATCCTGCCCCCTTTGACCGCGCGCTTCATATCATGGAACGATCGATCCCGAGCGCGGCGATTGCCGTTATGTACGTATTGTTCAACTGCGCCGCAGCAGCGTGATCTGCGCCTTGCCGTGCACCCGCTGCACATCGACGGTGAAGTCGGGCAGGTCGATCGCCTCCCCCTTCGCCGTTTCGATGCTGACCCAGGTGGCGGGGCCGATCCAGCCGAGCCGGGCGAGCTTGTCCGCCGCCACCGCGCCCGCGCCGCTGGCATAGGGCGGGTCCATCATCACGAGGTCGAGCGGGCGGGGTGCTACCCCCAGCGACAGGACCGAGGTCGCGCGCACGTCCGCGCCCCCTGCGTTCAGTTTCGCGATGTTGGCGCGCAGCGCGTCGAGCGCGGCCTTGTCCTGCTCGACGAACAGGCAGGTGGCGGCCCCGCGCGACAGCGCCTCCAGCCCCAGTGCGCCCGATCCGGCGAACAGGTCGGCGACCGCCAGTTCGTCGAAGCTGCCGATCCTGCTGGCGAGCATCGAGAACAGCGCCTCGCGCGTGCGGTCGGCGGTGGGGCGGGTGGCATCCCCCTTGGGCGCGACGAGCGGGCGGCCGCGCCATTCCCCGGCGATGATCCGCATCAGCGCTTCCCCCCGCCGGGACCGCCGCGCTTCGGCTTGGTGCCGGGCGGCTTGCCCTTGGGCGGGCGGTTCGACGGCGCGGCCTTCGCCCAGCCTGCGGGCTTGCGCCTGGGCCGGTCGACGAAGCTCGCCCGGTCGGCGTCCGCCGCCTCCGCCTGGGTCATGCGGCGGTCGACGGGACCGCGCGCGGCGCGCGGCTTCGCTTCGTCATAGGCCGGGCGCTCGGCGAAGGCGGCGGCGCGGCGCGCGCGCGGGTTGGGCGCGTCGGCGCGGGGCTGCGGCGCGGGGGTCACACCGCGCGCGGGTGCCTTGCCATAGGCGCGCCGATCGCCGAGGCCGGGCTGGCGGCGCTCCGCCGGGGTCTGACCGGCGGCGGCGAGCGGGTCGAACCCGGCGCGCGGTTCGACGGGACGTTCGGTCGCATGGCTGCGGAAGCCGGTCGGGCGCTTGGTCGCCGGTGCCGCGCGGGCGGACACGGGCGCGGCGCGATCGGGCCGGTCGGGGCGGCGCCCGCCGAAGCCCGAGCGCTGGGCATCCTGCTCGGTGCGCGGGCGCACGGGTTCGGGCCGGGGCAGCGGCGACGCGCGCTTCCACGCCTTCAGCGCCGCCGGATCGGCCCCCTCGGGCGCAGCCTTGCGGGTCGGCTTGTGCTCCAGCGTCTTGCGGAAGGCGACCAGTTCGTGCTGCCTGATCTCGTCCACCGCGCCCTCGGGCAGGTCTTCGAGGAAGAACGGGCCGTAGCGGGTGCGGATCAGCCGCGAGACCTTCAGCCCCAGATGTTCGAGCACGCGCCGCACCTCGCGGTTCTTGCCCTCGGTCAGCGTCATCTCGATCCAGGTGTTGGTGCCGGTGCGGCGTTCGAGATTGGCATTGATCGGGCCATAGCGCACGCCGTCGATCTCGATGCCGAGCATCAGCTCCTCAAGTTGCTGCTGGCTGATCTCACCATAGGCGCGGGCGCGGTACGTCCGCTCGACGCCGGTCGCGGGCAGTTCCAGACGGCGCTTGAACTCGCCGTCGGTGGTCATCAGCAACAGCCCCTCGGTATTCAGGTCGAGCCGCCCGACCGGAATGAGCCGGGGCAGCCCCGCAGGCAGCCGGTCGTAGATCGTCGCGCGCCCGCTGTGGTCGCGTTCGGCGGTCAGCGTGCCCGCGGGCTTGTGGAAGCGGAACAGCCGCGTCGGCTCGGGCGCGGCGACGGGCGCGCCGTCGACGGTCACGCCCTTCAGATTGGGCAGGATCGTGGCGGGGGTTTCCACCACCGCGCCGTCGATCGCGACGCGCCCGGCGGCGATCATGCGTTCGATGTCGCGCCGCGACGCCACGCCCGCGCGGGCGAGCAGCTTGGCGATGCGCTGGCCTTCGCGCTTGGGTTCGGCGGGGGAATCAACAGGGGGTGCGATGGTCGGGGTTCCAGCTTGCAACAGGGTGACGAAAGTTTCGCATCGGCGCGGTTCCTTCGTCGCATTCGTGAGTTTGTCGAAATCGTATAGGATGAATGCCATCCGGTTGAAAGCGAGCGGGCGATGTTGTTCGGGCGAAAGAAACGGCAGATCACGCGCATCCTGGTCGTCGAGGACGAGCCGCTGGTGGCGTTCGACACCGAATATTTCCTGTCGGCCAGCGGCTTCGAGATCGCGGCGACGGTCGATTCGGTGGCCGATGCGCTGCGACTCGTCGAGAGCGACGAGACGCTGGAACTGGTGCTGGCCGATGTGAACCTGGCCGACGGCAGCGGGGTGGATGTGGCGCGCACCGCGCATGGGCGGGGCATCCCCGTGCTGCTCGTCACCGGTGCGTGCCCCGAGGATGCGCGGGTGTTCGCCGCAGGGTGCCTCGCCAAGCCCTATGCGCAGAAGGACCTGCTCGGTGCGATCGATGCGATCGACGCGGTGATCGGCGGCAACCAGCCGCCGCGCCGCCTGCCCAGCGGATTTTCGCTGTTCCGCCCAGCGGCCTGACCGGCGACAGTCTTATTATCCGATTATAAGACAATTGTGCCGATCGCGCGCAATTGTCGGCTCGTCGCATCCGCTCGACGGCCAGTCCAAACGTACGTTTAACGTGTTTGACGAACCCCGACCGATAGAATAGACGCTGTTTAACAGGTTGAACAACGCGCCGGAGGACGTCGGGGTCGTCGGCGCCGATTCGGACAGGGGAGTAGTGCAGCATGGCGAACGTCACGCCGGAACATGGCCTGGACGCGATGGGGATCGAGACCGGGGCCGACGTGCACTGGAATCTGGTGACGCCGCAACTGGTCGAGCAGGCGGTCGCGCGCGGCGAGGGGCGGCTGGCCAAGGACGGCCCGCTGGTCGTCACCACCGGGCGTCACACCGGCCGCAGCCCGCAGGACAAGTTCATGGTCCGCGATGCGACCACCGAGGACACGATCTGGTGGGGCAAGACCAATCGCCCGATGCAGCCGGAACATTTCGCTGCGCTGAAGGCCGATTTCCTCGCCGAAGTCGCCAACGAACCGACGCTGTTCGTGCAGGACCTGTTCGGCGGATCGCAGCCCGAACACCGGGTGAAGGTGCGCGTCATCAACACGCTGGCGTGGCACAACCTGTTCATCCGCACGATGCTGGTGCGCCCCGAGGCGGGCGAACTGGCGGGGTTCGTACCCGACTATACCATCATCGACCTGCCGAACTTCCGCGCCGACCCCGCTCGGCACGGCTGCCGTACCGAGACGGTGATCGCGGTCAGCCTGACCGACAGGCTGATCCTGATCGGCGGCACGCAATATGCCGGTGAGATGAAGAAGTCGGTGTTCGGCCTGCTCAACTATCTGCTGCCCGAAACCGGCACGATGCCGATGCACTGTTCGGCCAACATCGGCAGGGACGGCGACACCGCGGTGTTCTTCGGCCTGTCGGGCACCGGCAAGACGACGCTCAGCGCCGATGCCAGCCGCACGCTGATCGGCGACGACGAGCATGGCTGGTCGGACACGGCGGTCTTCAACTTCGAGGGCGGCTGCTACGCCAAGATGATCCGCCTGTCGGCCGAGGCCGAGCCGGAGATCTTCGCGACCACCAAGCGCTTCGGCACGGTGCTGGAGAATGTGGTGATGGACGCGGAGACGCGCACCCTCGACCTCGACGATCCGAGCATCGCCGAGAATTCGCGCGCGGCCTATCCGATCGACTATATCCCCAATGCGTCCGCCGACAATATGGGGCCGACCCCGCGCAACGTGGTGATGCTGACCGCCGATGCCTTCGGCGTGCTGCCCCCGATCGCCCGGCTGACGCCGGACCAGGCGATGTACCATTTCCTGTCGGGCTATACCTCGAAGGTCGCGGGCACCGAGATCGGCGTGACCGAGCCGGAGCCGGTGTTCTCCACCTGCTTCGGCGCGCCGTTCATGCCGCGCCACCCCTCGGTCTACGGCAATCTGCTGAAGGACCGGATCGCGAAGGGCAATGTCGATTGCTGGCTGGTCAACACCGGCTGGACCGGCGGCCAGTACGGCACCGGGCGGCGCATGCCGATCAAGGCGACGCGCGCACTGCTGAACGCCGCGCTCGACGGGTCGCTGAACGAGGGCCGCTTCCGCACCGATCCGAACTTCGGGTTCGAGGTGCCGGTGGCGGTGCCCGGCGTCGACAGCGCGATCCTCGATCCGCGTTCGACCTGGGCCGACAAGGATGCCTATGACCGGACGGCGGCCCGGCTGGTCGACCTGTTCGTCGAGAATTTCGCGCAATTCGTCGATGCGGTGGACGACGGCGTACGCGCCGCCGCACCGAAGGTCGGCGAAGCGGCATGAGGTAGGAGAGGGAGCGCCCCCGCCACGATAGCGGGGGCGCCATTCTCGCTGATCCTGATCAAGTTGCTGTATTTACTTTGATTTAGCCCGGAACTTCCCCGGTGGGGCTTCCGTTGCCTTCCCTCTGTTCGACAGGAGGGAACGGCCATGGCCTATAAAAAGCTGGCATTCGGCCTCGGCGTATTTTCGATCGCGCTCGGGCTGGGCGAGTTGCTGGCAGCGAAGCGCATCGCCGGAACGCTCGATGCCGAGGGGGCCGAGGGGCTCATCAAGGGGTTCGGCGCGCGCGAACTGCTGGCGGGCGCGAACCTGCTCGCCGCACCGGCGGTCGCCACCAACAGCTGGAACCGCGTGGCGGGCGACGCGATGGACCTGACCGCACTGGCGTTTGCCGCGAAGGGCAGTCCGCGCAACCGGGCGATCTGGGGATCGATCGCCTTCGTGATCGGGGTGACGCTGCTCGACATCGTGACCGCGCAGGGGCTGGACCGCACGACCGGCAAGACGCTGCCGCTGCGCGCCGCCTGAACGGGGAGCCATCGGGCGGGTAGCCGCGTTCCCATGCATATGGTCGATCATGGCACCCCCGTACCCCATGGCCCGCATCGCGCGGAGGTCAGCCTGCGCATCGGCAGGCGGGCGCGGCTCGACCTGCGTGTCGCGATCGGCAGCGACGGGCTGCTCGCGATCGGCGCGCTGGTGTCGGCGATCCTGTTGTCGAGCGCGGCGATCGTGGTCGCGGCGAAGCGCCCGCGCTGAACCGTTGCACGGCTGCGCCGCGCCGCCGTGACCCGGGCGGCGGTTCGCGCGTTGCAGGCGGCATGTTCTTCGATTCCAACGCATGGCCGCCGCCGCCCGACGGCTATCGACCCCCGCGCCAGCCCCGGCTGACCCGGCGACAGGAACGCACGATGCTGACGACCGTCGGCATGTTCCTGCTGGTCATGTTCGTCGGACCGCTGACGGGATCGTCGGTCATCGCCGCGGTGATCGCGCTGCTGCGGGCCTAACCGCGCACGAACGTCCAGCGATCGCCCTCCGCCCCGGCGAAGCGATAGCCGTCGCTGTCGAACCCCTGCATCGCCGCCGCGTCGGTGACGTGGTGCTCGCACATCCAGCGCGCCATCATGCCGCGCGCCCGCTTGGCATGGAAGCTGACGAAGCGCGGACCGTCGGGGCCGTTCTCGCGGAAGTCGACGTCGATCACGCGGATGTCGTTCGGCAGCCGCCCGGCGACCGCGGCCCAATATTCCTGGCTGGCGAGGTTCAGCACCACCGCCGATCCGCTCGCCGCCACGTCGTCGGCCAGCAGCGCGGCGATGCGATCGCCCCAGTATCCGTAGAGATCCTTGTGCCGCCCCGGCGCCCAGCGCGTCCCCATTTCCAGCCGATAGGGCCGGATCGCGTCGAGCGGCCGGAGCAGCCCGTACAGTCCCGACAGGATGCGGACATGCTCCTGCGCGAAGGCGACGCCCGGTTCGTCGAGCGACTTTGCGTCGAAACCGGTATAGACGTCCCCGGCAAAGGCGCGCAGCGCCGGGCGTTCGGGCGCATCGGCGAAGGTGCGGTAGCGCGCGGCGTTCAGGTCGGCGAGCTTCGGCGATATCTTCATCAGGCTGCCAAGCCTCTTCGCGCCCAGCCGCGCCGCGCCGCGCGCGATCGTCGCCGCGTCCCCGGCCAGCCGGGGCGTGGTCGCCGCGAGCGGGGGCAGGGGCGAGGTGAAGTCGAGCGTCTTGGCAGGGGAGAGAATCGCGATCATCGCCGCCGCTTATCCGCCGCCCGGCGGGCGCGTCAAACGGGCGTGGAGCCGAAACGTTCAACGTGCGTTCACGCGCCATCGGATACCCGCCGCAGCGTGTGTGCGCTTGTGCGGATGCGGGCCGCGACCTAGAGGTGGCGCGCCTGCCGGGCGCGTCCGGCAACCAGTTTCGGGAGAGTTCACGGCATGACGTTCGTTTCCAAGGCTGCCCTCGCCGCCTTCCTCGGCCTGGGTGCAACCCTGGCGATCACGCCCTCCGCCGATGCCCAGCGCAAGAAGAAGGACGAGGCCGCCGCCGCCCCGCAGATCCAGGTCAGCGAGGCGTTCCGCACCGCCGCACTGGCCGCCGATGCGGCGATCAAGGCCAAGGACTTCGCGACCGCCGACCAGCAGATCGCCGCCGCGCAGGCCGCGACCACGGCGGGCAACGCCGACGAGGAATTCTTTCTCGCCAACCTCAAGATGAACCTCGCGCAGGCGAAGAACGATCGCCCGGCACTGGCGGCCGCGATCGATCAGGTGCTCGCCAGCCCGAAGATCAAGCCCGCCGATCGCGGCGGGCTGTACTACAACCGCGGCATCCTCGCGCTCGATGCCAAGCAGACCGACGTCGCGGTCCAGAATTTCGAGCGTGCGCGCGAGGCGGGGTATAACGACCCCGAACTCGAACTGCGCCTCGCCCAGATCAGCATCCAGCAGGGCAAGATCGACGCGGGCCTCGCGTCGATGGAGAAGGTGATCGCCGCGCGCAAGGCGTCGGGGCAGCCGGTGCCGCCCGCATGGTACAGCTACACCATCTCGACGCTGTACAAGGCGAACCGGTCGGCGGAGGCGAGCCAGTGGGCCCGCCGCCAGCTGACCGAATATCCGACCCAGGCCAATTGGCGGCAGGTGCTGCTGCTGTTCCGCGACCGTGCCGACAACAAGGGTGCGACGATCGGCAACCAGGCGCGCGTCGACGTGTTCCGCCTGATGCGCGACACCAAGTCGCTGGCCGACCAGAACGACTATCGCGAATATGTGCAGACGACGCAGGACATCGGCCTGCCCTATGAAACCGTCGCGGTGATCGACGAGGGCCGCGCGAACGGCAAGATCCCGGCATCGGCGACGATGTTCACCGCGCTCAAGACGACCGCACAGGGCCAGATGCGCATCGACGGTCCGGTGGCGGGCCTCGAAACCCGCGCCCGGTCGGCCGCGAACGGCAAACCTGCGGCGGCGGCGGGCAACGTCTATCTGGCGAGCGGCAACAACGCCAAGGCGATCGAGCTGTACCAGCTGGCGCTGCAGAAGGGCGGCGTCGATGCGGACGAGCTGAACACCCGCATCGGCATCGCCCATGCCCGCGCGGGCCAGGCGGCGGAAGCCAAGGCATCGTTTGCCAAGGTGACGACCGGCCCGCGCGGCGAGATCGCGACCTTCTGGACGCTGTACGTCGATCAGCCGCGCATCGTCGCCTCGACCCCGGTGGTCGGCAACAACTGATCGGCGGTCGTTCCGGCGACGTGACGGCGGCCCGGACTCGACGAGTCCGGGCCGCCTTGCGTTTCGGCGGGGAGGGGCCGGGCGATCCCCGGCCCGGCAGCCGGGTCAGAAGCTGCTCCAGTCCTCCTCCAGCTTCATCGCGGTATTGCCGTGCGTTGCGATGGATCGTCCCCGGCGCGGCCCGGCGGCGGGGCGTTCGTCGCGCAGCGGCACGATGCGGCCAGTATCGGCCCCGTCGTCGACGCGGAAGCGGTTGACCTGCTGTTCCAGCGTGCCCGTCTCGTCGCCCAGCGCGCCGACGGCGGCGTTGATCTCCTCGATCATCGCGGCGTTCGACTGGGTGACGCTGTCCATCTCGCCGATCGCGGTATTGATCTGCTGGATGGTCGCGGCCTGTTCGGCGGCGCTTCCGGCGATGGCGGTGACGAAGCCCGCGATCTGGTTGATGTCGGTGGCGATGCCGCGCAGCGATTCGTCGGTCTGCCGGGCGAGGTCGACGCCGTTGCGCACCCGGTCCACCGTCGCGGTGATGCGCTGGTCGATGTCGCGCGCCGCCTCCGCCGAGCGTTCGGCGAGCGCGCGCACTTCGGAGGCGACCACCGCGAAGCCCCGGCCCGCATCGCCCGCGCGCGCCGCCTCGACCCCGGCGTTCAGCGCCAGCAGATTGGTCTGGAACGACAGCCCGTCGATCAGCGAGATGATCTCGGCGATCTCGTTCGACGAGCGTTCGATGTCGCCGATCGCGGCGACGGTGCGGCGGACGATCGCCTCGCTCGCCTTCACGTCCTCGCGCGCCCTGGCGGCGATGCCCTGCGCGTCGCGGGCCTGTGCCGCATTGGCCTGTACCGTATCGGTCATCTCGCTGACGGCGGCGGAGGTCTGTTCGAGGCTCGCCGCCTGCTGCTCGGCGCGCCGGGCGAGGTCGTCGGTCGCGGCCTGCATCTCGGCGGCGTTGTCGGCGATGCCGCCGGTGCCCTGCCGGATCGCGAGGAGCGCGCCCGACAGGCGCGTCGCCGATGCGTTGAAGTCGCGCTCCAGCACGGCATAGGCGGCGGGAAAGCCGCTCAGGCGCACGCGCAGGTCGCCGTCCGACAGGCGGGCGAGCGCCTGGCCGACCTGATCGACCACCTGCTGCTGGTCGGCATCCGCCTGCTGCTTGGCGACGGCGGCGTCGCGGAACACGATGACCGCGCGCGACATGCTGCCGATCTCGTCGCCGCGGGCCGCATCGCGCACCGGGACCGACGTGTCGCCCTGCGCCAGCGCCTCCATCTCGCCGGTCAGCCGCACGATCGGGCGGGCCAGCCCGCGGGTCAGCCGGATCGAGGCGAAGATCGTCCCCACGACGAGGAACAGCCCGCCGAGCGCCAGCGCGAGCATGCCGGTGCGCATCGCCGCCGCCCGGTCGGCACGTACCTGCTCCATCCGCGTGCCCTGTTCGTCGCGGATCGCGTGCAGCGCGGGCGTGACGGAGTTGACCCAGAAATCCGCCGCCCAGCGATTGCGCCCGAGCAGTTCGGCACGCCCCCGGTCGCGATCGACCCGACCGATCGCGAGGATCGGATCGATCAGCCGCGCGCGCCATTCGTCCATCCGTGCACGGGTGGTGGCGATGCCGCGCTGCGCGACCGGATCGCCCGCCAGCAACCGGTCGAGCGCATCGGCGGCCTGGCGTTCCTTGGCCACGGCGTCGCGATAGTCGGCGATGTTCTGCGGATCGCCCGCGATCAGATAGCCGCGCATCTGGCTGTTCTGGTTCAGCATCGCCGATTCCATCGCCTGCGCCTGGGCATGGATGTCCTGCGCGCGGACGCTTTCGGTGCTGGTGGTACCGATCCGGTCGAGCGCCCACCACAATATGCCCATCATCAGCAGGACGCCGAGAGTGATGGCGGCGAAGGCACCGGCGATACGCTTGCCGATCGGTATGGAATTCATGATGTGGAACAGCCCCCAGTAGCGATTGCCACGCAGGGGTAAGCCCATGATCTTCAACGACCCGTTAAGCGGCGGGCCGCACCCCGTCCAGCCGCGCGACGATCCGCTGGCGCATCTCGTCCAGCGTCACCGCCTGTACCGCGCCCGCATCGGACAGGCCGTCGCGCAGCAGCGCGGCGATCGCCAGCTGCATCTGCGTCACCCGGTCGATCTGTTGCAGGCTGGTCAGGTGGCGGCGCAGCGTGGCTTCGTCGCCGGCGAGGTCATAGGCGAGGTCGGCGAGCAACTGCGACGCCAGCACCAGTTCGTCGGCCAGCGCGCCGGCCAGCGTCGTTCCGGCGGGCGGGGCGATCATCGCGCACATAGCTTGAGCACCGCCTGGGCCAGCGCCTCGTGCGCGACCGGTTGGGAAACCATGCCGCGGGCCAGCGCATAGCCGCCGCCGGTCGCGGGGGAGAGGGCATAGCCGCCCGCGCCCAGCATCGCCTTCACCCCGCCGCCGCCGTCTTCGCTGCCGTCGATCAGCAGCGCGGCGACCGCATCCTGCCCCGCCGCCTTTGCCGCCGAGGCGAACAGCAGCGAGATCGAGGGCCGCTCGCCCGCCACCGGTTCGCGCGCCAGCAGCCGGGCACGGCCGTCGGGCCAGCCGTCGACGACGAGGTGCCGGTCGCCCGCGGGCGCGAAATAGATGGTGCCGCGCTCGATCGCCATGCCGTCCGCCGCCACCATGACGCGCGGCGCGACCTGCTGCCCCAGCCTGGCGACCAGCCGGTCCAGCAACTCTGCCCCCAGATGCTGCACGACCAGCACCGGCGGACCGTCGGCGGGAAAGGCGGAGAAGAAGTCGAACATCGCCGCCGTGCTCGAGGCATCGCCGCCGACCACCACCAGCCGCCCGTTCCAGTCGATCGACGCCACCTTGGCCACCGGGGCGGCGGGGCGGGGCGCCTTCAACTCCATGTTGCGCGCCTGCTTGATGCGCTTGCCCAGCCGCGCGATGATCGCGTCCAGCTCGGCCGGGGCGGCGACGCGCGGCTTGGGGAAGCAATCGACCGCGCCCAGCCGGAGCGCCTCGACCGATTCGCTCGCGCCGTCGGTGGTGCGGGTGGAGAACATGATGACCGGCATCGGCCGCTGGCCCATGATCTCCGCCAGATAATCGATCCCGCTCATGCCCGGCATCTCGACGTCCAGCGTCATGACGTGCGGGCGAAGCTGCGCCACCATGTCGCGCGCCTCGGCCGCGCCGTCCGCCAGCCCGACGACCTCGACGCCGGGTATGCGCTCCAGCGCGCCTGCGATCAGCGCGCGCATCGTCAGCGAATCGTCGACGACAAGGACTTTGGTAAGCGGCGTTACAGGCACAGGCCGATCCTAGCGCGGAAAAGAGGTCAGCTTGGCAGATTCAGGCGGCGTCGGCCAGCACCACCGGATCGACCAGCCGGTCCAGCGCGAGGACGAGGATCATGCGGTCGTCGATCGTCGCCAGCCCTTCGAGATAGCGCGATGCGTCGCTGTCGCCCAGGTCGGGCAGCGGCTGCATCGCCTCGGTCGGCACGGTCACGATGTCGTTGACCGCATCGACGATCACGCCCTGCAACTGCTCGCCGATGCGCACCACGATGATGACGTGGCGCGCGCTCGGGTCGGTCATGCCCCAGCCCAGGCGACAGCGCAGGTCGAGCACCGGCAGCACGATGCCGCGCAGGTTCACCACGCCGCGGACATGGGCGGGCACGTTGGGCAGCGGCGTGGCGGGCGACCATGCGCGGATCTCGCGGATGGCCATGATGTCGACGCCGAGAAACTGGTCGCCGAGCTGGAAGGTGATGAGCTGACGGGACATGGGCAGGCTCCGGTAGGCGGGATCAGTGCAGGACGCGGCGGATCGCGGCGGCCAGCTTGTCGGGATGGAACGGCTTGACGATCCAGCCGGTCGCCCCGGCGGCGCGGGCGCGGGCCTTCTTCTCGTCCGAGCTTTCGGTCGTCAGCACGAGGATCGGCAGGCCGCTGCGCCCGGTGCCGCGCACCTCGGCGATCAGGCCGAACCCGTCCATGCGCGGCATGTTGATATCGGTGATGAGCAGGTCCGGCTCGACGCCGCCCAGCGTCTCCATCGCGTGGACGCCGTCCTCGGCCTCGATCACGCTGTAGCCGAGGTCGGTCAGCGCGACGCGCAGCAACATCCGCATACTGGGCGAATCGTCCACGGTCATGATGGTCTTGGTCACGATAGCAACTCCCCGAAATCGATGATGGGCATCAGAAGAACTCCACGTCGCCGGCTGATGCCGGTGCGATGATCGCCGGGCGGGCGGTGCGGACCGGCGCGACCGCCGCCGCATCGACGACGCTGCGGCAGCGCGCGAGGCCGAGCGCGGCGCGGAACTCGACGCGGCGGGCGCTGTGGCCGCCGACATCCTCGCCGACCAGCGGGATGCGCTCGCTCGACAGGAATTCGCGGGCGAAGGCGATGTTGGCCCCCCCGAAATCGCGAAAGCCCGCGCGCATCATCGCCCCGCCGAAGATCCGCGCCTTCAGCCGGTGGCGCATCGCCCCCATGGCGAGCATGGCGTTGATGAGCACTTCCATCGCATAGACGCCGTAGCGCTGCATCGACGCGGGGTCGGCGGCGGCCCCGCCGTCGGCCAGCAGATAATGGTTGATGCCCCCGATGCGCGCGACCGGATCGTAGAAGCAGGCGGCGACGCAACTGCCGAGCACCGTGGTCAGCACCACGTCGGGATCGTGGCTGACGCGGGTTTCCCCCTGGGCGACGGTGATCCGGCGGAATGCGGGTTCGACCAGCGTCATGCCGCGCAGGCCTGGAGCAGGCGCGGCGCGATGCGGCGCAGCGGCAGCTGTTCGGCGACTGCGCCGATCGCCCATGCGACGGCGGGCATGCCGTACACCACGCTCGTCGCCCGATCCTGTCCGATCGTCACCGCCCCCGCCGTTCGCATCGCCTTCAACCCCTCCGCTCCGTCACCGCCCATGCCGGTCAGTATCGCGCCGGTCGCATCCGCGCCCGCGGCGCGTGCGACCGATCGGAACAGCCGGTCCACCGATGGGCGGTGTCCGTTCATCTTGTCCGCCTCGATCAGGCGGCAGTAGCGGCGCGCGCCGTCGCCCCCGATCTCCAGATGCCGCTCGCCGCCGGGCGCGACATAGACCTTGCCCGGCGTCAGCACCGCCCCGGCACGCGCTTCCGCCACCTGCGGCGCGCACAGCCGGTCGAGGCGCGCGGCGAAGCTGGTGGTGAAGCTGGCGGGCATGTGCTGCACGATCACGGTCGGCGGGCAGTTGGCGGGAAAGCCCGACAGCAGCTCGATCAGCGCCTCCACGCCGCCGGTCGATGCGCCGAGCGCGATCAGGCTGCCCGCACGGGGACTGAAGCTGCCCGGTTGCAGGGCGCGGGGCGGGGCGATGCGGGTGTGCGGCTGGGTCCGGGCGGCGGCGCGGACCAGTTCGGCGAGATCGCCGGTGCGCGGCACGTCGCCGCCGGCGTGCAGCCGCGCCTTGTCGAAACAGTCGAACGCGCCCAGTTCCAGCGCGGCGAGCGTGGTGTCGGCCCGTTCGGAGGTGAGCGACGACACCATCACCACCGGCATCGGGCGCAGCCGCATCAGCCGTTCGAGGAAGTCGAGCCCGTTCATGCCGGGCATCTCGATGTCGAGCGTGACGACATCGGGATCGAGCGCCTTGATCTGCGCGCGCGCCTCGTCCGCGCTGGCGGCGGTGCCGATGACGTCGATCGCCGGATCGGCGGCCAGCCGCTGGCACACCAGCGCCTGCATCGCGCGCGAATCGTCGATCACCAGCGTGCGGACGACGCTCATGCCGCCACCTTCAGATAGGCGGTGCGCCCGACGATCTCGAACCGCCGCGCGACCGGCCCCACCAGCCGCTCGGAATGGCCGATATAGAGCATGCCGCCTACCGCCAGCTGATCGGCAAGGCGCGACTGGAGTCGTTCCTTGGTCGCCTCGTCGAAATAGATCATGACGTTGCGGCACAGGATCGCATCGAAGTGCCGCCGCATCGGCCAGTCGCCCAGCAGGTTGAGGGCGCGGAATGCGACCGCCTCGCGCAGCGCGGGGTCGATGGCGAGCATGTCGCCCTCCGCCCGTGTCCAGTTCGTGCGTAGCGTCGGCGGGACGGTCGCCATCGCCGCGCGCGGATAGCGGCCAGCGCGGGCGGTCGCGAGCACGCTCGGCGACACGTCGGTCGCCAGCAGGCGGAAGTCGCGGCGCAGCAGCCGCGCGGCGCCGCGATCCTCGCCCAGCGCCGCCATCAGCCAGCTGTACGGCTCCTCGCCGCTGGAGCACGCCGCCGACCACAGCCGGACGCTGCCGCCCGCCGCCAGCCGTTCGGCAAGGCCGGGCCAGAGGCGCTCGGCGAAGTCGTCGAAATGATGGCGTTCGCGGTAGAAGCTGGTGTGGTTGGTGGTCAGCGCGTCGATCGCGCGGGCGCGTTCGGCGGCGTCGCGCCCGATAAGCCGCACATAGTCGCCGACGCTGGT
Source organism: Sphingomonas silueang (assembly GCF_040049155.1). NCBI lineage: Bacteria > Pseudomonadati > Pseudomonadota > Alphaproteobacteria > Sphingomonadales > Sphingomonadaceae > Sphingomonas > Sphingomonas silueang. Next base: position 219,560 of record NZ_JBDZDK010000002.1, on the reverse strand, counting down.
CAGCCCGCAGGCGCGCACCCGCGGGGCGAGGCGGCCATAGACCAGCTGCGCCTTGCCCGGCGGCAGCAGGATGCCGACCTCGGCATAGGCCAGTTCGGCGATCGCCGCATGATCGGCATCGCAGAAACCGAACTCGCGTGCCCTGGGCGGAAGGAGGGCGGGGGCGTTCATGCGGCGCGCGCCAGCGGCGGGCGGGCGATCGACCGGCCCTTGGCGGTCAGCGCGTCGACATCGACGATCAGCGCGACCCGCCCGTCGCCGAGGATGGTGGCCCCGGAAACGCCGTCGACCGGGCGGAAATTGGCTTCGAGGCTCTTCACCACCACCTGCCGCTGGTCCTGGATCGAATCGACCAGCAGCGCGGCCTGTCCCTGATCGCCCTCGACGACGATCAGCACCGCCTGCGTCGCGTCGCGTTCGGAGTCGGCGATGCCCAGGTGGCGCGCGATCGGCAGCACCGGCACATAGGCCCCGCGCACGTCGAGCAGCGCCGCGTTGGGACCGAACCGGTTCAGCATCGCCTCGGTCGGGCGCAGGCTCTCGACGATCGCGCCGAGCGGCACGACGAAGGTCTGCGCGCCGACCGTCACGATCATCCCGTCGAGCACCGCCAGCGTCAGCGGCAGGCTGAGCGAGAAGCTCGACCCCGCCCCCTCGCGCGACTGGATGCCGATGCGCCCGCCCAGCGCCTGGATGTTGCGGCGGACCACGTCCATGCCGACCCCGCGCCCGGAGATATTGGAGACGGCGGCGGCGGTCGAGAAGCCCGGCGCGAAGATCAGATTGTCGATCTCCTCGTCGGTGAGCGGGGCGTCGGGCAGCACGATGCCGCGCTCGATCGCCTTGGCCAGCACGCGGGCCCGGTCGATGCCGCGCCCGTCGTCGGACACGGTGATGACGATCCGGCCCGACTGGTGCGCGGCGGACAGGCGGACGACGCCTTCGCCCGGCTTGCCCGCCGCCGCGCGCTGTTCCGGGGTTTCCAGCCCGTGATCGACCGCGTTGCGGATCAGGTGGGTCAGCGGTTCGCCGATGCGTTCGACCACGGTCTTGTCGACCTCGGTCATCTCGCCCTCGACCTCTAGGCGGACGCGCTTGCCGGTTTCGGCCTCCAGTTCGCGGACGATGCGCGGCACGCGGCTGAACACCGTCTTCATCGGCTGGGCGCGGATCGCCATCGTCGATTCCTGCAACTCGCGCGTCAGATGTTCGAGGTCGGTCAGTTCGGAAATGTCGCCCAGCCGCTGTTCGGACAGGCGCTGCGCCAGCATCGCCTGGGTGATGACCAGTTCGCCGACGAGGTTGACCAGCCGGTCGAGCCGGTCGAGGTCGACGCGGATCGTCTGCTGCGCCGCCGCCGCGCGCGGCGCGGCCGCCGTATCCGCCGCGGCGGGCAGGGCGACGGGTTCCGGCTCCGCTGCCGGTTCGACCGGCAGGATCGTCGGCACCGGCGCTTCGACCGGCGCGGCCTCCCCCTCGCGCATCAGCGTCATCGCGGCGGGATCGGCGAAATCGAACACCGCGCGGATATCGTCCTCGTCCACTACGCCTGGCAGGCGGACCTCCCAGCCGAGGCAGGGCCGTCCGGGATCGAGCGCGTCGAGCGAGGGGAGGCGGGTCCGGTCGCACGCCGTCACCGTGCCGCCGATCAGCAGCAGTTCGCGCAGCAGCAGCAGCGGCTCCGCGCCATGATCGAACGCATCGGCGGTCGGGCGATAGCACAGCCGCCAGTCGGCGGGCGCGGCGGGGGGCGGGCCGAAATCGTCGAGCATCGCCATCAGATCGTCGAACCCGTCGTCGACGACGGCGACGACGGGCGGTGCGTCGCCCGATGCCGCGCCTTCCAGCCGGGCGAGCATCGCCGCGTCGTCGGGCACCGCGCCGCCGTCGCGCGCGGCGGCGACGTGATCGGCCAGCACGTCGAACGCGCGCATCGTCAGGTCGAGCAGACCGTCGTCCAGCACCAGCGCGCCGTTGCGGATCAGGTCCAGCAGCGTCTCGTAATGATGGGTATAGGTCTGGAGCCGTTCATGGCCGAACGCGCCCGCGCCGCCCTTGATCGAATGGACGCAGCGGAACACCGCGTTGATCGTCTCCCCGTCGCGGTTCCCCTCGCGCAGCAGGGCGAAGTTCGCCTCCATGCCCGCGAGCCCCTCGTCGCATTCCTGGAAGAATATTTGCTGGATGGCGTCGAGATCCACGGGCGCGCTCCGTCGTCAGGCGGCGAGAAGGGTGGGGAGGGCGGCGAGCGTCGCCATGTCCGACAACGCCGGGGCGGGATCGGCGATGCGGAAGAGCAGGCCGCGTGCCGCCGCCGTCACCTGCGCCGCAGCCAGCACCTGCAACCCCGCCTGCCCGATCCGCTCGACCGCGCTGCCGTCGAGCAGGAGCGGCCGACCGGCGGCGATCGCGTCGAGCAGCATGGCGCGCAGCGGCGCGGCGGCGGCGGTGTCGATCACTGCGGGCAGCGGCAGCGGGGCCATCGACGCTTCCTCGGGGACAGGGGCAAGGGCGAGCATCAGAATTCGGACCAGTCGTCGGCAGCGGCCAGCGCGGGTTCCGCCGAACCGCCGCCTGCCGCCCGCCGCCGCGAACCGCGCGCGATCTCACGTCCCGCACGGGCGGCGCGCGCCTGCAACTGGTGGACCGGCAGCGGGATGGGCGCGGCGGCGCGCGGCGCGTCGTCAAGCTTGAAGCGTGCCACCTGCTGCGCCAGTTCGCGCGCCTCGTCGGCCAGGCTGCGGGCGGCGGCGGTCGCTTCCTCGACCATCGCGGCGTTCTGCTGGGTCACGCCGTCCATCTCGCTGACGGCGGTGTTGACCTGTTGCAGCCCGTTGGCCTGTTGCTCGGCGGAGGTCGCGATCTGGGCGACCAGCGTGTTGATCTCGCCGATGCGGCCGATGATGCGTTGCAGCGCCTTGCCGGTCTCGCTGACCAGCGACACGCCGATGCCGACCTGTTCGCTCGACGCGGTGATCTTGATCTTCACGTCCTTGGCGGCATCGGCGGAGCGCTGCGCCAGCGCGCGGACTTCGGAGGCCACGACCGCGAAGCCGCGCCCGGCCTCCCCGGCACGTGCCGCCTCGACGCCCGCGTTCAGCGCGAGCAGGTTGGTCTGGAACGCGATCCCGTCGATCACGCTGATGATGTCGCCGATCTCCGCCGATGCGCGCTCGATGCCGGTCATCGCATCGACCGCGCGGCGCACGACGTCGCCCGACTGTTCCGCCTCGCTGCGCGTCTCGCTGACCACCGCATTGGCGCGCACCGCGCCTGCCGCCGTCTCGCGCACGGTCGAGGTGATCTCGTCCATCGCCGCGGCGGTTTCCTCGAGGCTCGCGGCCTGCTGTTCGGTCCGCTGCGACAGGTCGTCGGAAGCCTGGCGCACGTCGGCGGCGCCGTTGTTGATGCCGTTGCTGGCCGCGCTGACCGCCGCCAGCATGTCGGCGATCGCGTCCATCGCGCCGTTGAAGTCACGGCGCAGCGGTTCGTATTCGGGCAGGAACGGCTCGTGGATGCGCTGCGTCACGTCGCCGTCGGCCAGCCGCGACAGGCCGGTGCCGAGCGCAGTCACGACCTGCTGCTGCGCTTGTCCCGCGCGGCGCACCGCCTCGCCGTTGGCGCGGAACACGTCCATCGCCTGGGTCATGCGACCGACGCAATCGGTGAAGTCGGTATATTGGACCGGCGAGGTCAGGTCGCCCGCCGCCAGTCCCTCCATGCGGACCACGGTATCGACATAGGGGCCGGTGATGAGCTGTTTCGCGACCGCGCAGACCAGCGCGATCGCGACCAGCGCGCCGATCGCCAGCGCCTTGGCCGGCATCGTCCCGCCCGCCGTCAGCGTGGTGACGACCGGGATCGCCGCCAGCGCGACGAAGATCACGCCAAGAACATCGAACTTCCGTCGGATCGGTGCCGACGCCTGAAACCAACGAAGCATATCGCCATCCTCTGCCATTGCCCGTCCGGGGCCCCCGGGCATGGAAGCGGATGTATGATCGCGCAGATAAGATACGGTTAATCCGGCACGCTTGGTATACCGAAAGGCGCGGGCGGGCGGTGCGATGCCCGCGATATCCAGCTGTCGTGCCCCTGTCCCCGCCATGGGGGGGATCATGCCCAAGCTTCGTGAAGCAAAGGCTAATTTCCGGTCGGGCGGGACGGGTCGCTACCGAAGCACGTGCGCGGCGTGCCGGGGCGGCCGGGTTTCCCGCATGCCGACCAGCACCGGCGCGACTCCGAGCGCGACCAGCGCGATCAGGATGCCGGGCGCCATCGGCGATCCGGTGCACGCCAGCAGCAGTTCGGAGGCGAGCGGGGCCAGCCCGCCGAAGATCGCCGTGGCGGCGGTGGCCCCCAGCGCAAGGCCGGTCAGCCGCCCCTCGCCCGGAAACTGTTCGGCGGTGGCGACCGCGCCGACCGCGCTCATCGCCCCGCCCAGCGCCGCAAGCACCAGCGCGCCGCCCAGTGCCGTCACCGGCGATCCCCCCGCCATCACCGCGAACATCGTCGCGGGCAGCAGCGCGGCGGCGGCGCACACGCCCAGCAGCACCGGCCTGCGCCCGATCCGGTCGGACAGCAGGCCCACAAGCGGCGTCACCGCGATCACCATCACCGCCGCGATCGTCGACAGCCACAGCGCGTCGCCCTCCTGCATCGCGCCGGTGCCGGTCAGGAAGGTCGGGACATAGACGATACCGACATAATAGGTGATCGACCCCAGCGCCGAGATCGCGAAACCCCGTGCCACCGCCGCGCGATGATGGCGCAGCACATGGGCGAGCGGTGCGGCGGGCACCGTGCCCTCTGCCTGCTGCCGCTCGAAATCGGGGGATTCGCTGAGCGTCGATCGCGCCAGCGCCACCGCTCCCGCCAGCGCGGCACCGAAGAAGAAGGGGATGCGCCAGCCCCATGCCGCCAGTGCCTCCGCGCTCATCGCCGCCACCGTCGCCGCCGAGATGCCGACCGCGAGCAGCCCGCCGACCTCGCTCGCCGCCGATGCGGTGGACGTCACCAGCCCGCGCCGTTCGGGCCGCGCGCCCTCGAACAGATAGGCGACGACGCCGGTATATTCGCCGCCGACCGAGAAGGCCATGACGCAGCGCAGGAGCAGCAGCAGCCACCCCGCCGCCGGGCCGATCGCCGCGCGGGTCGGCAACAGCGCGATGCCGAGCATCGCCACCGTCATCAGCGCCATCGACGTCAGCATCATCACCCGCCGCCCGTGCCGGTCGCCCAGCCGCCCGAACACGACCGCACCCAGCGGCCGCATCAGATACGAGATCGCGAAGCCGCCGAGCGTCGCCAGCAGCGACGTGCCGCCCTCGCCATAGAACACCCGCGACAGCACGGTCGCGAGATACAGGTACAGGGTGAAGTCATACCATTCGACCACGGTCGAGAAGGCGGCGACGGCCATCGAGCGGCGCGGGACGCCGTGCGCGGCGGGGGCGGACCGGGGCATGGCGCTTGGCTCCTGCGCGCGTCGGGGGACGGGTGCCGGACCATGCGGATTTCATCCCTTCGATGCAAGCCGCCTGCGGAAGTGTTAATTCGTAAAATTGCAATCGTTATTACACGGCGCTGTCACGGATCGCCCCTAGCGGCGCCCACGGGCTTCGCACCGGACGTGCGAAGGGGGAGATTGTTCGTCATCATGTCACCGAAGTTCCGCGCACGTTGCGCCACCCTGCCGTTCACCCTCGCCGCGCTGGCGCTGGCCGCGCCCGCACTGGCGCAGACCGCGCCCGCGCCTGCCGGGAAAGACACGAATAGCGACGAGATCGTCGTCACCGGCTCCTATGCCCGCAGCCTCGCCACCGCGACGCAGACCAAGCGGCAGGCGGCGTACGGCGTCGATTCGATCGCATCGACCGACATCGGCAAGTTCCCGGCGCAGAACGTGGCGGAGGCGTTGCAGCTGGTCAGCGGCGTCGCGATCACCCGCCCGCGCGGCGAGGGGCTGTACGTCAGCGTCCGCGGCCTGGGGCCGCAGTTCCAGAACACGCTGCTGAACGGGCGTTCGGTGGCACTCAACGACCTGATCGAGAACGGCGGCGCGCAGGGCCGCTCGTTCCGCTTCGAGATGCTGCCCGCCGAATTCGTCGCGCGGATCGACGTGGTGAAGACCCCGACCCCGGACATGACCGAGGGGGCGCTCGGCGGCAATATCGACGTCACCACCTTCCGCCCGCTCGACGTGGGCAGCAAGACCACGCTGAACCTGCGCGGTACCTATACCGGGCAGACGCACCGGGTGCGCCCCAATGCCACCGTGCTGCACAGCGCGACGACCGACGACGGCACCTTCGGCATCCTCGCGGGCGCGCAATATTGGGGCAAGGACGTCCGCAACGACCGGTTCCTGAACTTCGGCTGGAACCTCAACCGCTTCTCGGGCGTGCTCGGCAACGGCTTCTACACGCCGACCCGCACCCGCCCCACGATCGAGACCGAGCAGCGCGACCGGCTGTCGGGCATCGTCTCTGCGCAGTGGCGACCGACTCCGGAACTGGAGACCACGCTCGACGTGCTCGCGACGCGGCTGGACGTTGCCTATGACGAATATGGCATCGACATCTATCCCGACGACACCAGCATCTCCGGCCACCGCCCGGTGCCGGTCGCCGGATCGCAGAAGATCGACGGCAACACCGTCGTCGCCGCGACGATCAACGACGTGCGCTTCATGGCGTCGCGCGAATACAGCCTCAACCGCCACGACCTGCTGACCATCGGGCTGAAGCAGGCGTGGAACCCCGATCGCTGGCATGTCTCGGCCACCGCCAACTGGTCTTCGGCGCACAGCTTCCACCCCAGCTACCGCGAAGGCACGGTGCGCAGCCGCGCGCTGTTCTTCGCGCCGCTGACCTATGATGCGTCGGGCGGGTACAAGGTGCTGCCGACGATCACGACGACCCGCGACCTGAACGATCCGGCCAATTATGTCGTGCAGACGCTGAACATCGCGCCCAAGGACAGCAAGGACTGGGACGCATACACCCGCTTCGACGTGGCGCGCGATGTCGACGGCTTCCTGACGAAGCTGTCGGCGGGCGGCGAGTACCATTGGCGCAAGCGCGACTATTTCCGCCGCGATTTCAACATCAACACCCTGACCGGCCAGCCGGTGTCGGTGCTGGGCAGCGGGGCGATGATCGCGCTGCCGTACGGCGATTTCCTGAAGGACGTGGACGGCAATACCCCGCGGACGTGGGCGGTGCCGGATACCGGCAGCTTCTTCGACCGGCTGTTCACCCCCGCCGTCGCCGCGTCGCCGCTGAGCGCGGGCGACCTGCGCTCGTCGTTCGTGACGCGCGAGAAGATCACGGCGGGCTATGTCCGCGCCGACTACACCTTTCCGCTGGGCGACGTCAGCGTCACCGGCAATATCGGCGCGCGCTATGTCCATACCGATCAGGTGGCGAGCGGTACGCTGACGCTCGGCAGCACCCCGCGGGCGGTCAGCTTCCCGCGCACCTTCGACAACATCCTGCCCAGCGCCAACCTGCGCGCCGAGATCAGCCCGACACTGATCGGTCGTCTCGCGGCCAGCCGGGTGCTGACCCGCCCCAACGTGACCGACAGCGCGCCGCGCATCACCGTGTCGACCGACGCACCGACCGCCAGCGGCGGCAATCCGGAGCTCAAACCCTTCCTCGCGACCCAGTTCGACGGTTCGCTCGAATGGTATTTCGCGCCGTCGGGGGCGCTGACCGGCGCGGTGTTCTACAAGGCGATGGACGATTACATCACCGCGCAGAACGTCAATATCGACATCCCCGGCCGCGGCACGGTGCTGCTCAGCACGCAGGTCAACGGCGGCGATGCCAAGGTGTACGGCGTGGAAGCGGCCTATAACCAGGTCTTCACCTTCCTGCCCGCGCCGTTCGACGGGCTGGGCGTGCAGGCGTCCTACACCCACACTTCGGTCAAGGCGAGCTATACGGCGGGTGCGCGCGTGATCGTCGACCAGCTGATCGGGCTGTCGAAGAACAGCTTCAACCTCGTCGGCTTCTACGACAAGGGGCCGATTTCGACCCGGCTGTCGTACGTCTGGCGCGACACCTATCTGGCGGGCACCGGCAGCACGACGCAGACGCCCAATTACGTCGCGCCGTTCGGATCGCTCGACGGCAATTTCTCCTACCGCATCACGCCGAAGCTGATGGCCAGCGTCGAGGCGATCAACCTGGCGGGCGCGCGGGCCTATGCCTATCAGGACAGCAAGCTGCGCTTCGGCGAGATCAACTATTACGGGCGCACCGTGCTGTTCGGCGTCCGGGCGGAGTTCTGATGCGGAAGTTCCTGTTCGCGATCGGATGCGGGGCGGCCATTGCGGCTGCCCCGGTACCGGCACCGACCATGGCCGACGTGCAGGTCGTCGGGTCGCACAACAGCTTCAAGGCGCGCATCCCCGCTTCGGTGATGCGCGTCCTTCGCGCGCGCGATGCGAAGCTCGCCGACGCGCTCGATTATTATCACCTGCCGCTCAGGGACCAGCTCGACCGCGGCGTGCGGCAGCTGGAGATCGATATCTTCGCCGATCCGAAGGGTGGGCGCTATGCCGATCCCAAGGGGGAAGCCATCGCGCGGGCAGCGGGCGAGGCGACCGGCTTCGACCGCGCGGCGATGCTGCGACCCGGATACAAGGTGTTCCACATTCCCGACGTGGATTACCTTAGCACCTGCGTGACGCTCACGCGCTGTCTGGGGGAGATCGCGGCATGGTCGCGCGCGCATCCGCGGCACCTGCCGATCATGCTGACGATCAACGCCGCCGACACGCCGTCGACCCGTCCCGAGATCGCCAGCCCGCTGCCGCTCGACGATGCGGGGCTGCTCGACGCATTGGACGGGGAAATTCGCGCAAGCCTCGGCACCCGGCTGCTGACGCCCGACATGGTGCGCGGGACTGCGCCGACGCTGGCAGGGGCGGTGGCGACGGGGGGCTGGCCGTCGCTCGAACGGGCGCGGGGCAGGGTCTATGTGCTGTTCGATGTGCGCAAGGCCGTGTCCGATGCCTATCGCGCCGGGCACGCCTCGCTGAAGGGGCGGGCGATGTTCGGCTGGTATCCGTCGGGCGAGGCCGAGAGCGTCGTGCAGATCGTGCAGGACCCGTTGGTCGACGGCGCACGCATCCGCGACTGGGTGACGGCGGGCACGATCGTCCGCACCCGCACCGACGCCAATACGGTGGAAGCGCGCACCGGCGACCATGCCAAGGCGCAGGCGGCGGCGGCGAGCGGGGCGCAGGCGGTCAGCACCGATTACTATCCCGGCGCACCCGATCCGGCGGGGCTGGGCTTCACCGTGACGCTGCCCGGCGGCGCGATGGCGCGGTGCAATCCGGTGCGGATCGATCGGTGCGACGCGAGGGCGTTGCGGGAGTAGGGAGCACCGTCGTCATTCCCGCGCAGGCGGGAATCCATATGCGCCGACGTGCGGACAAGATGCGCAACGGCGGCGTCTATGGATTCCCGCCTTCGCGGGAATGACGACGGGAAGTTTCATCCTCTGTCCTCCTCAACCCGCGGTTTTCTCTTGAGAAACCGGTGTCACCCCGGCATCATCCTCCCACCGTCATCACGACGAAGCGAGAGGATCGAGGATGCACCGACTGCCGCGCGCCGCGTGCCACGCCCTGTTGTCGCTGCTCTTCGTCGCCATGCCCGCTGCGGCGCAGGAGGCGAAGCCCGACCGGGTGCTGCTGTTCCACCGCGCGACCGGTTTCGTCCATGACTCGATCCCCGCCGCCGTCGCCGCGCTGAGCACCATCGCCCGCGAACAGGGGCTGGAGCCGGTGGCGAGCGACGATCCGGCGCTGTTCGACCGGCCGCTCGACCGCTTTGCCGCGATCGTGCTGGTGTCCACCACCACCGATCGCAAGAAGCCCGATAGCGAATGGTTCGTCGGGCCGCGTCGTGCCGCGCTGACCGGTTTCGTCGAACGCGGCGGCGGGCTGGTCGCGATCCATGCCGCCGCCGATTCGCATGCAGGCTGGAGCGATTACGCCGCGCTGATCGGCGGCCGCTTCGCCCGCCATCCCGAAGGTACGCCAACGGGGCAGGTGACGCGCACCGCCGTGCCGCATCCCGCCACCGCGCCGCTGCCCCGGCAGTTCGCGATCGCCGACGAATGGTACTGGTTCGACGATCTGTCGCCTGCGCTCACCCATCTGCTGACGCTCGACCCGCGCTCGATCGGCGCGAACGAGGTCAATCCGCGCCCGCTCGCCTGGGCGCACCGGGTCGGGGCGGGGCGGGTGTTCTACACCGGCCTCGGCCACCGCAAGGAAAGCTGGGCGGACGCCCGCGTGCTCGCCCATGTCGCGGGCGGATTGGGCTGGGCGAGCGGGCGGGCGAAGGGGCCGCCGATGGTCGTCGTCACCGACGACGCCACCCGCATCCGCCAGCCGACGCCGCACGGGGCCATCGGCATGAGCACCGCATGGCGCATCACCGACACGGTGCCCGGCCGGACGATGGAGTTCCGCCGCCGCACGCTGGACAAGGGCGCGGCGATCGGCCTGCACCCGATCGACCATGACGAGGTCTATCACGTCGTATCGGGCGAGGGCGATGTGACCAGCGACGGCACGACCCGGCGGGTAGGACCGGGGCAGACGGTGTATCTCTACAGCGGCGCGAGCGTCGGCATCGCACAGCGCGGGCGCGAACCGCTGGCGCTGGTCATCAGCTATCCGCTGGCGCAGGCGGCGGACTGAGCGACCCTCGCTGGTTCCGCAACCGGGGATATGGTATCGCTACGCCGTCTCCGGGGGGAGTGAAGCGATGCGATATGCACGGGCGCACTGGTGGCTGGCGGCGCTGCTGCCGCTGATCGTGCTGGCCTTCTGGCCGGGGTATTTCGCCGACCTGCGCGGGGCGTCGCTTGCGCATCACGTCCATGGCATCGCGGGCACGCTGTGGCTGGCGCTGGCATGGGCGCAGAGCCGGGCGATCGCGACGCGACGCTTCGCGCTGCATGCCGCGCTCGGGCGGGCGCTGTTCGTGGCGGTACCGCTGTTCGCTGCCGGGGCGGCGCTGGCGATCGTGGCGCTGGCGACCACCCATGTCGCCGCCGCCAATCCGTTCAACGCCCGGTTCGGCGGACGGCTCGCCCCGATCGATACCATGTCGATGATCCTGTTGCCGCTGCTGGTGCGCGATGCGCTGGTCCATCGGCGGCGGGCGGATCGCCATGCGGCGGCGATGCTGGCGACGGTGCTGCTGGTCCTGCCGCCGGTGCTTGGGCGGCTGGCGGGATGGATTCCCGGTTTTCCGCCGGGGTTCGAGCCGAGCTTCCACGCCGCGCAACTGGTGTCGGCGGCGATCGCGGCGGGGCTGTGGTGGCGCGACCGGCGCGGCGGCGCGCCGTTCGCCGTCGTCGCGGTGGTCCTGCCGATCCAGTCGCTGTCGTTCGCATTATGGGACGGGCAGCCGTTCGTCGGGTTCGCCGCCACCCTGCCGCCGCTCCCCTTTGCCGCAGTGGCGGCGGCGGCGAGCTTAGAGCTGCTCTGGACGGCGTGGCGACCGACCGCGCGCCGCCGCGAGTCTCACGTCCCCGGCTGAACATAGGGAAAGCGCGCGAACAATTCGCGTTCCCAGCCGCGCGGGTCGTCCATCACCCGGCTGGTCCGGTCGAACACCATCGTCGCGCGGCGCGGCAGGGTATAGCGCGGCCAGTCCGCCCCCGGCGTGCCGCTGCGCGCCAGCGACACGAACGCCGCCATCATCCGCGCCGACAGCGCGCGCGCCGCCGCATCGGTGCCGCTGACCGAACCGGCTGCGTCGAGCGTGCCGAACACCAGCGGGATGTCGTCGGTATGCCCCGCACCGCCGCCGGGGCGCAGCGGCGCGCCATAGTCGAGCTGGTAGACCCACGCCGCCGCACCCGCCGCCGCCATCGCATCCGCCTCGATCACCTGTCCTGGCCAGCTGCGCCCGGCGGTGGTCGCGCGATAGAGGACGTCGGTCGGCGTCATCGCCGGGAAATGCGCGCGATACTGCGCCACCACCCATTCGGGATGCGCGTCGACGCGCAGTTGCGGCGCCATGCGCGCGGCGAGGTTGCTCCAGTCCAGCCCGCGCACCACCGGCCCGTCGGGCGCGATGAACGCCCGCGTCTCCTCGCGCGTGTTGCCGAGGATCATCGGGATCGTCCGCGCCTGCGGATGCGCATCGGGCCAGAAGGGGTGGCGCTCCAGCGAACGCATGTCGAGCACCGGCCCCATATAGACCCCGCCGCCGAGGATCGGGTCCTCCGCCGCCAGCGCATCGATCAGCGCCTCGACCGGCATCGTTGCCGCCTCCGCCGGGGTCGCCTTCGCCCGCGCCAGCAGCGCCTGTGCGCGGCGGGTGGCGTTGAGCGGGCCGGATGCCGTGACCTGCTGCCCGCTCATCGTCGCGGCGGCGTGGAACAGTCCGCGTGCGGCGGGCATCGCCATCAGCGTCGCGATCTTGGCTCCGCCGCCCGACTGGCCGAACACCATCACCCGCCGGGGGGCGCCGCCGAAGCCCGCGATATTGTCGCGCACCCATTGCAGCGCCAGCACCAGATCGAGCTGCCCGACATTGCCGCTGTCGGGAAAACGCGGATCGAGCCGGGCGAGATAGAGATAGCCGAGCGCGTTCAGCCGGTGGTTGACGGTCACGACCACCACGTCGCCCGCCGCCGCCAGCCGCGCGCCCTCGACCAGCGGGTCGACCACCGTGCCGCCCGAATAGGCCCCGCCGTGGAAATAGACCATCACCGGCCGCTTCGCGCCCGCCCGTGCCTCCGGTGTCCATACGTTGAGGAACAGGCAGTCCTCGCGCCGGTCCGTGCCCGATCCGCGCTGCGGGCAGGTCGGGCCGTAGGTGTTGGCGGCGAGGGTTTCGCGTGACGGGCGGGGCGGGGCGGGCGGCTGGAAGCGGGTGGGCGTCGGGTCCGCGCCATAGCGGATGCCGCGGAACGCCGCGACGCCGCCCTCGCGCGTGCCCTGCCAGCGCCCGGCGGGGCCTTGCACCACCGGATCGCCCGCACCCCATGCCGCATGCGGCAGCAGGGTCAGCGCCGCCGCACCGCCCAGCACCCCGCGCCGCCCGATCCGCGCCCGTTCCGTCACCGACCCTCTCCCGTCCGGCCAAGTTCTTGTGGCGGCTATGGTAATCGGTGTCATCGGTGCGGGCAAGTCACCCCGCCGGGGCCGCGACCGAGGCGCGGCGGATCAGCGTCGAGACGAACAGCGCGTCGGGCTCGGCGGCATCGTCGTCCTCGCCCTCGCCGATCAGCTTCAGCGCGGCGGCGCGCGCCATCGTCGCGATCGGCCAGCGCACCGTGGTCAGCGGCGGCCACAGGTGCGACGCGATCGAGGTATCGTCGAAGCCGATGATCGACAGGTCGTGCGGCACCTCCAGTCCGCGCTGCCGCGCGACATGCAGCGCGCCCGCCGCCATTTCGTCGTTCGAGCAGAAGATCGCGGTCGGGCGCGGCGACAGGTCGAGCAGCCGCTCGGCGGCGCGCATGCCCGATTCGAAGGTATAATCCCCCTGCGCGATCCACGTCCGCTGGATCGCGATCCCCGCCGCCGCCAGCGCTTCCTCATAGCCCTGTTGCCGCTCGTGCGCGGAGCGGAAGCCGTGCGGCCCGGCGATCATGCACACCCGGCGATGCCCGGCGGCGAACAGATGCTCCACCGCGCCGCGCACCGCCTCGCGATCGTTCGACGACACCATGTTGTGGCGATCGTCGAACGGCGCGGACCCCATGCGGACATAGCGGCAGCCGATCTGCGCGCACAGTTCCGCCAGCGCGTCATTCTCCGAGATCGGCGGCAACAGCATCACCCCGTACGGGCGCTGCCGTTCGAGGAAGCGGCGGATTTCCTCGGCCATGTCGGGCGCGCCCCGATCGACCGGATGGACCAGCAGCTCGAATTCGGTATCGCGCAGCACCTCGAGCAGTCCCTGCTGCACGTTCAGCACCATCTGCGCATTGGGATTGTCGTGGATCAGCGCGATCAGGAAGTTGCGGCGCAGCGCCAGCGCGCGCGCCTGCGGATTGGGGCTGTAGCCGAGGTCGGCGATCACCGCCTGCACCCGCTCGCGCGTCTCCGCGTTCAGCAGCGGCGACTGGTTGATGACGCGACTGACGGTCTTTTTCGACACGCCTGCGAGTCGGGCGACATCGTTGATGGTGGGCTGGCCGCTCTTCTGCATATCCGATCGATAGCGCTGCCGTGGCCCCGCGCCAATCGCGGGGCGTCGATTTCGCCCGCTTGTTTTTGACACCGGTTTCCTATAGGCCATCGGCAACGGAGAAGGAGAGGGCGGGGCATGGACAATCGCGATCGGATCGCACGCGCATTCGTGGACGCGCGGCGGCAGGCACGCGGTCTCTCCGCCTATCCCGGGGTGCGTCCGACGACCCTGGCCGAAGCCTATGCGATCCAGGACCATGCGATCGCGCTCGACGGGCGGGCAGTCGCGGGGTGGAAGGTCGGCAGGATCAACGCACCGCTCGACGCCGCACTGGGATCGAACCGGCTGGCCGGGCCGATCTTCGCCGACCAGGTCCATCTCCCCGCTGCCGGGCGGATGCCGGTGATCGCCGACGGGTTCGCGGCGGCGGAGGCCGAATATTGCGTCCGGATCGCGCGCGCGCCCGCGGCGGGCCGCACCGGCCTGTCGATCGAAGCGACGATGGAGCTGATCGATACGATCCATGTCGGGATCGAGATCGCCAGCTCGCCGCACCGGGGGATCAACGCCGACGGACCGCTGGTCACGATCAGCGATTACGGCAACAACTACGGCCTCTCGATCGGGCAGGAGCTGACCGGCTGGCGCGACCTGGCGTTCATGGACTGGCCGGTCGAATCGCGGATCGACGGGCAGGTCGTCGGTCGCGCCACCGCGCGGCAGATGCTCGACGGGCCGATCGGGGCGGTATCGTTCCTGATCGACTGTCTGGCGGCGCGCGGGCGCACGCTGGCACCGGGACAATGGGTTTCGTCGGGCGCGGTCACGGGGGTCCACCCGGTCGCGCCGGGACAAGCGTTCGACGCCGATTTCGGCGAGTTGCGGGTGAGCTGCACGATCGATGCGGCCACCGGCGTGGGTGTGCAAGGAGAGGCGTTGCATGGAAGCGGGGCAGAATGACGGCATCGACCGCGCGGTAGCGCGCGCGGGCCGCTATCGCTGGGGGATCGTCGGCCTGTTGTTCATGGCCACGGTCATCAATTACGTCGACCGGCAGATGATCGGCGTGCTGAAGCCCACGCTGTCGGCGGATCTCGGCTGGACCGAGACCGATTTCGCCAACGTCATCTTCTTTTTCCAGCTCGCCTATGCGATCGGCTATATCGGTTTCGGGCGGATCGTCGACGTGGTCGGCGCGCGCATGGGCTATGCCGTCGCCTTCGTCATCTGGCAGGTCGCGCATATCGCGCACGGCGGGGCGTACAGCGTCACCCAGTTCGCCATGGCACGCTTCGGCCTCGGCATCGGCGAGGCGGGCAATTTCCCCGCAGGCATCAAGGCCGTGACCGAATGGTTCCCGGCCAAGGAACGCGCCTTCGCGATCGGCGTATTCAACGCCGGGGCCAATGTCGGCGCGATCATCACCCCGCTGGCGGTGCCGGTGCTGACCGTCACCTATGGCTGGCGCATGGCGTTCGTCGTCACCGGCGTGGTCAGCCTCGTCTGGCTGGCGGCATGGCTGATCTTCTACCGCTCGCCCCGCGATCACCGGAAGCTGTCGGGCGGCGAGCTGGCGTGGATCGAGCAGGACCCGGCCGATCCGGTACAGCCGATCGCGTGGAAGCGGCTGATCGCCAGGCGCGAGACCTGGGCCTATGCGCTGGGCAAGTTCTGCATCGACCCGATCTGGTGGTTCTTCCTGTTCTGGCTGCCGGGCTATCTGGGCGATCGCTATGATCTCGACCTGCTCAGCTTCGGGCCGCCGCTGGTCGCCATCTATCTGCTGTCCGACCTCGGCAGCGTCGCGGGCGGCTGGCTGTCGTCGCGGCTGATCGCCAGCGGGCGCAGCGTCAATTTCGCGCGCAAGGTGACGATGCTGGTCTGCGCCTTTGCGGTGCTGCCGGTGCTGTTCGCCCAGTCGATCGACAATCTGTGGGTCGCGGTGCTCGTCATCGGCATCGCCACGGCGGCGCATCAGGCGTTCTCGGCCAATCTCTACACGCTCCCCTCCGACCTGTTTCCGCGCGCGGCGGTGGGATCGGTGGTCGGCATCGGCGGCACCGTCGGCGCGGTCGGCGGGATGCTGATGGCGAAATATGCGGGCTATGTGCTCGACAGCATCGGCAGCTATGCGCCGTTGTTCGTCGTGGCGGGTTCGGCGTATTTCGTGGCGTTGCTGGCGGTGCACCTGCTGTCGCCCCGGCTGGCGCGGGTGGACGGGGCGTAAGGGTCTTTCCCCGACCCCCCGTTCGGTTCGAGCAGCTTCGAGCGCAGTCGAGAAGCGTCCGTCGAGAACGCAGCGTTCGTGGCAATCCGTTCTCGATACGCGCTCTCGACTGTGCTCGATCGCTACTCGAACCGAACGGGGTGTAGGGGGGAAGCTACTCCCCCGCCAGCGCGAGGATCGCCGCCCACTCCGTGTCCGTCACCGGCGATACCGACAGCCGCGACTGGCGCAGCATCGCCATGTCCGCCAGCGCCGCCGCCCCCTTCATCGCCGACAGCGGTACCGGGCGGGGCAGGGGCGCATCCGCTGCGACCTGTACTGATACCCAGCCCTCGTCGCCGTCCGGCCGGGCAGTCCGCGCGATCCGGCAGAGACCGACCGCCGCCTTGTCCTTACCCGAATGATAGAAGAGCGCGCCGTCGCCGACCGCCATCGCGCGCAGATGCTTCGCGGCGGTGTGGTTGCGCACCCCGTCCCATTCGGTCGCGCCGTCGCGCACCAGATCGTCCCAGCCATAGCTGTCGGGTTCGGACTTCAGCAGCCAATATGCCATCGCGCGTCCCTTGCCTGTATCCCCATAATAAACGGCCCGTGAATGCCCGGTTCCGCGTCCGTTCAGTCGGGTCGTGGCACAGCATCCATCATCGGCGCGATGGCGTCGACCCGGTCGTGCGGCGAGGTAGCCGACGCCGGGCAGGTTTGAGGAGACACAGGCATGAAGACCTTGCTGACCAAGGCCGGCCTCGGGGTGACCCTGGCCGCGACCGCGCTGACCGCCGCCGCCCCTGCCGACGCCCAGTGGCGCCGCGGCTATTACCGCGACCGTGGCAACGCCGCCGGTGCGGCCGTCGTGGCGGGCATCGCGGGCCTCGCGATCGGTGCGGCGCTCACCGCCCCGCGCGATCGCTTCTATCGCGACCGTTACTATCGCGACCGCGGCTTCGCCTACGACTATGACGACCGCTTCTACCGCCAGCGGGGCTTCTATCCCAACGACGGCTATTACGCCTATCGCTACCAGAATTATAACCGGTGCTGGGTCGAGCGGCGCTACGATCCCTATTACGACCGGACGGTGCGCGTGCGCGTCTGCAACTGACCGGGCGGGGGCGGGGGAGCATCTCCTCCGCCCTTTGCACTTGGCGGGGCGGGCGTTTTGCGGCATGGGCCGCGCCCATGACTGATACGCCCCCCGATCGCCTCTCGATCAATCCGCGCAGCCCGTTCTTCGACCAGCCGGTGCTGGAGCGCGGCATCGGCATCCGCTTCAAGGGAGCGGAGCGCAACGATGTCGAGGAATATTCGATGTCCGAAGGCTGGATCCGCGTCGCGCTCGGCAAGAAGGTCGACCGCAAGGGCCAGCCGCTGACGATCAAGCTGTCCGGCCCGGTCGAAGCCTATTTCCAGACGCCTGCCGAGGATGCCGAGCCGGAAGCCGACGTCGAGGGCGACGAGGCGGAGTAATTCTCTGTCCGCCATCCCGGCGCTGGCCGGGAGCGCGGGTCATGCGGTAGGCCTATCCGCACCACCCCCCGTTCGTGTCGAGCGTAGTCGAGACACCGTGCGTCGCGCTCGCGACACGTCCCTCGACTTCGCTCGGGGCGAACGGGAACGGCGGTGCTACTCCTCCGCCGCCATCCGGGCGCCGACATGCGCCTCGCCGCGCGCCGCCGCGAGCGTGACCTGCCGGTGCCGTTCCGCCTTGCCCGCCAGCGTCGCTGCATCGCGGGTGCCCGCGCAGGCCGGGCACTGCACCCCCTCGACATACTCCGGTGACGCGCGGTCGGCGTCGTTCACCGGCATCCGGCACCCCCGGCACAGGGCGTGGGTGCCCGGCACCAGTCCGTGGCCCACCGCGACGCGCTCGTCGAACACGAAGCATTCGCCCTGCCACGCGCTCGCTTCGGCGGGCACGTCCTCCAGATACTTCAGGATACCGCCGTCGAGGTGATAGACCTGCTCCACCCCTTCGCCCTTCAGGAAGGCGGTCGATTTCTCGCAGCGGATGCCGCCGGTGCAGAACATCGCGACCCTGGTCTTGCCCGCCAGCAACGCCTCGCGGTTGGTGCGGAACCAGTCGGGAAAGTCGCGGAAGCTGTCGGTGCCGGGATCGACCGCCCCGGCGAAGGTGCCGACCTTGACCTCATAGGCGTTGCGGGTGTCGATCACGACCGTTTCCGGATCGGCGATCAGCGCGTTCCAGTCGGCGGGCGCGACATAGGTGCCGACGATGCGCGTCGGATCGGTGCCCGGCACGCCCATCGTCACGATCTCGCGTTTCACCCGTACCTTCAGCCGGTGGAACGGCATCACCGCCGCCGTGCTGAACTTCGGGGCAAGGTCGGCGCAACCGGGCAGGGCACGGATCGCCGCCAGCGCGGCATCGATCCCCGCCGCCGATCCGGCGATGGTGCCGTTCACCCCTTCGGACGCGATCAGCAGCGTGCCGCGCACGCTCTGCGCAGCGAGCACCGGTTCCAGCGCATCGCGCACGGCTTGCGGATCGGCGACGGCAACGAAGCGGTACAGCGCCGCAACGACGAACCCGGTCATCAGTGGACGAAGCGCGCCACCACGTCGCGGTACGAGCGGCTGACCTTCACCTGCGCCCCCGATTCGAGGATCAGGAAACATTCGCCGTTGGTGTGCGGCTTCACCTGCTTGACGAGGTCGAGGTTGACGATGGTGGAGCGGTGCACCCGCTGGAACCGGCGCGGGTCGAGCCGCTTTTCCAGATCCTTCATCGTCTCGCGCAGCACCAGTGAATTGTCGCCGGTGTTGATGACCATGTAATCGCCCGCCGCCTCGATCATCTCGATCGTGTCGACGTCGACGCGGAAGATCTGCCCGCGATCCTTGATGTTGATGAGCTTCTCGAACCGGTTGGCGCCCAGCGCGTCGCCGCTCTCGTCCGCCTCCATCTCGGCCGCCGTGTCGGGCGCGACCTCGGCCAGCACTTCCTTCAGCTTCTCGACCTCGGCCTGGCCACGTTTTTCCGACAGGCGCTGGCGCACCCGGTCGAGCGTGTCGGCGAGCCGCGATTCCTCGACCGGCTTCATCAGATAATCGACCGCCTGCGCCTCGAACGCGCGGATCGCATGGTCGCTATAGGCGGTGACGAACACGACCAGCGGCGGCTCGACCTCCATCAGCCCCTGCACCACCGAGAAACCGTCGAACCCCGGCATCTGGATGTCGAGGAACACGAGGTCGGGCTTGTGGGTCTTGATCGACCGGATCGCCTCGCGCCCGTTCATGCAGCGGTCGATGATCTCGACATCCTCATGCGCCTGCAACCGCAGTTCGAGGCCCTGGATCGCCAGCGATTCATCGTCGACTAGGATGGTACGGATGGTCATGCGGCCTCTTTGATGACTTCTTGCGTCTGGAACGGCAGTTCGATCTCGACCACGAATCCGCCGCCCGCGCCGGAGCGGGTCTCGAACCGGTGATCGGGGCCATATGCCTGTGCCAGCCGGTCCCGGATGTTCTGCAACCCGACACCGGTGGACAGCGTCGGCCGCTTCGGCCCCTCGATCAAGCCGGGGCCGGTGTCCGATACGGCAATCTGCACCCGGTTGCCGACGAGCCGCGCGGTGAGCGCGATGTCGGCCCCCTCGATGCGCGGGGTGACGGCATATTTGATCGCATTCTCGACCAGCGGTTGCAGCAGCAGCGAGGGCAGCCGGGCGTGGGCGACGCGGCTGTCGATATCGAAACTGGGGCGCAGACGATCCTCGAACCGCATCTTTTCGATATCGAGATACAGCTTGAGGGTTTCAACCTCCTGCTCCAGCGTGACGTGCGCGGTCGGTTCGTTCGCCAGCGTGTAGCGCAGGAACGACGACAGGCGGCTGAGCATCACGTTCGCCTTCTCGGTCTGTTTCAACAGGACCAGCGTCGAGATCGAATTGAGCGTGTTGAACAGGAAATGCGGGTTCAGCTGATAGCGCAGCATCGCCAGCTGCGCCGAGGATGCCTGCATCTCCAGCATCTGCATCTCGTCCACCTGCTGTTCGACCACCAGGTAGAAGTTGATCCCAAAATACAGCGCCGACCAGCCCGCCAGCACGGTGAAGTTCAGGAACAGCGTGCCCAGCACCAGCGAGAAGCTGACGTCGGGCGACACGTTGCGGATGAAGGTGAAGACGAAGGCGTCGATCAGCGAATAGGCGAAGGTCGCGGCCGACAGCGTACACAGCGTCAGGAAGATCGCGGGCACGCGCGGCAGCGAGCGGTAATAGCCGTAGAGCACGCTCATCAGCAGCGTCAGGCAATAGCCGACGATCACCTCGACGATATTGCCGAGCACGCTCTTCAGCGACGCGACGCTGGCCACGGTCGATACCGAGCGCAGGATCAGATAGCCGGACCAGCCCGCCGCCTGCAGCAGCCAGAAGGCGCGATTCTTCTGCTCGAAGAAGGGGCGCGAGAAAATGGCGGGCTTCGGCGTCATGCGCTCCGTCACGTGTCTGGCCCCCGGCTGACCTCTTACTATGCCGGGGGCGGGTTGGGAACCGGGTGTCTAGCGGACCCCCGCCCAAACGGAAACCGCCGCCCCGTTGCCGGGACGGCGGTTCCGATAGCGGGACTGACCGTTGGTTAGAACGAGAAGACCAGCGAGCCGCTGACGGTGCGCGGAACACCGATCTGGACGAACGGCACCGAGGTGTCGTTGGTCTGTCCGCTGACGTACCCGATGTAGAAGCTGTTCAGGATGTTGGTGACGTTGAGCTGGAAGAAGGTCTTCTCGAGGCCGAACGACGCCATCGAGAAGCGGGCATCGGCATCGAGGATGTCGAACGCGGGGGTCTTCGCCGGGTAGAGTTCGGTCGTCGTCACCACGCCCGCGGTCGATACCGAGCGCGTCACCAGCGGCAGGTTGCTGTCGTTGATGTAGCGCGGGCCGGTGCGCTTGTACTGCACGCCTGCTTCGACGGGGCCGAGGTTCGCCTGGAGCCGGCCGCCGAACATATATTCGGACACGCCCGATTCCTGCTTGCCGCCGGTCGGGAAGAAATACTGCTGCGTGGTCGCGGTGCAGCCATAGGCACGCTGCGAGACCAGCGTGGCCGAGCAGTTGCCGCCGAGCAGATCGTCCTTGATCTCCGAGTTCAGGTACGAACCGTAGATATAGGCGGTGATCTCGCGGATCGGGCTGTACGAGATGCTGCCGTCGACGCCCCAGCGGGTCACTTCGCCGATGTTGCGAGACACGCTTTCGCCGAGGTCGGCGTCGAACGCGGTGGCGATGCGATTCTCGAAGGTGGTGTAGAACGCACCCACCTGTGCCTGCACCTGCGACGAGCGATAGCGCAGGCCCGCATCGAAGCTGTCGGTGCGCTCCGGCTGCGGCTCGGCGCCCGGACGGCCCGGCGCATAGAAGAAGGCGTTGTACAGCACGTCGGTGCCGGGGACCGACAGGCCCTTGGCATAGCTGGCGAAGACGCTCGCCTGCGGCGTGAAGTTGTAGGTGAAGCCGACATTCGGCAGCACCGCGCTATAGTTGTACTCGCGCTGCTGCGGGCGGGCGAAGGTCGGGTTCTGCGCCGCATAGTCCGCCTGGCGGAGGTAGGGGATGCAGTCGACGAAACCGCCCGCCGAGGTGGTGAAGCAGTTCTGGTCCAGCTCGCGCTTGAAGAAGGGCGCACGCACGCCGAGGTCGAGCACCAGCGTCTTGTCGAAGAACGAACCGCGATACTGGCCCGACACCTGGTTCAGCTGCGCGAACGACTTACGGTCGCGCTTCTGGATCACGTTGCCGTTCAGGTCGGTGATCGGGTTGTTGACCGGGAAGACGTCGAACGGCTCGCCGTTGGAATACACGCCGCCGACTTCGCCGGTCTGGCGATGCCGACCGCGATCGAAGGTATAGGCGAGGCGCAGTGTCTGGTTCTCGGTCGGGTTGTAGACCAGGTTCGAGATCAGGATGTAGCGGCGGGTCTGCGTCTGGCTCGGCGAGAGCAGCGTGACCTGGTCGAGCGTGTCGCCGTCACCGTTCAGGTCGGTGCCGAAGTAATAGGCGTTGCCCGAGAAGCCGGTGTAGTTCTGGCCGCTGATCGTGCGCTGCTGTTCGCGGCCGGTGATCGTGCCGCCGCCGTTCGCCTTGACGTACTGGAAGCTCGGATCGATCGTCAGGACGAGGCCGTCGGCGAGCGTGAAGCGCGAATTGCCGCGGATGTTGCCGGTGTTCGACGGGTTGTAGCGCCGGTCGAACTCGGTGCCGCAGCTCGCCGCCGACTGTGCGGTGCCGCGCACCGGGGTGACGACCGACGTGCCGGTGCAGGGATAGTTGATGTTGTAGGTCGCTTCCTCGATCGTGCGCGGGAAGCGGTTGCCCGAGCCGGTGCCCGGCGCGCGGTTGGCATCGTCGCGCAGCGGGGCCGAGCCGAAGAAGTTGTTGCGGTTCTCGTTATAGTTGCCCGCGATCGACACGAAGTCGCCGTCCGACCCGATTTCCTGGTACAGGCGGGCGTTGAACTGCTGCTTGCGGATCTTGCCGTAGTTGTTGAACGGGTTGCGATAGGTCGTCCACGACCCCGACACGAACGCCTTCGTGCCCATGCCGGTGATGTCGCCGGTGTCGATCATGCCGAACGCGCGATTGTAGTCGAAGTCGCCGTACGACGCCGAGGCGAGCGCGCCGAGCTTGTCGCCCGGAATGCGGGTACGGATGTTGACGGTGCCGCCGACGGCCGATGCGGTCGGACTGTCGACGTCGGTCGCGCCGAGGTTGACCGTCACCGATTCCAGCGTTTCCGAATCCTGCTGCTGGTTGGTGTAGATGGCATAGTTGCCGGTGTCGTTCAGCGGGATGCCGTCCTGCGTCTGCGAGATGCGCGACGAATCGAACCCGCGGATACGGAAGCCGCCGCCGCCCGAGCCATAGGGATCGTTCGACAGGTTGCTGACGCCGGGGACGAGATTGATGATCTCGTTCACGGTCTGGCCGGGGCGCTGGCGCTGGATGATCTCGGAATCGAGCGTCACCTTCGCCTTGGGCTGGTTGGGAACCTCCACGCCGCCGACGTCGCGCCGGACCGTGCCGGTCACCACGATGGTATCGGCATCGTCGATCTCGGTCGACGCGGTCGACTGTGCGAAGGCCGAGGCGGGCAGGAGGAGCGCGGCAAAGGCCACGCCGGCGTACAGCTTGGTGTTCATAAGTCCCCTTTGAATCGCAGTTTTCCGGCGCGACTCGCAACTTGGTCGGGCGGTGTGATTCACCGTCCCCGCGCCCATGAACCCGGCATATTTCTATTTTGCGACAACCGGAAGTGGGGCCGCCAAGTCTCTTTTGGTGCGTTGCAAAAACATCACGTTGCGCCCGAAACGATCGCGTTCCAGCCCGCTTCGTCGATCACCCGTATGCCCAGTTCCTCGGCCTTGGCGCGTTTCGATCCGGCGTCGGCACCGACGACCACCAGATCGGTCTTCTTCGACACCGATCCGGCGACCCGCGCGCCCAGCGCGTCGGCCTGGGCCTTGGCCTCGTCGCGGCTGAGCGTCTCCAGCCTGCCGGTGAACACCACCGTCTTGCCGGTCAGTTCGGACGCGATCGTCCGGTGCTTCACGTCCAGGGGACGGACCTGTCGCAGCAGGTCTTTCACGACATCGCGATTGTGATGCTCGGCGAAGAACGCGAGCAACGAGTCGGCCACTTCCGGGCCAATGCCCGGCGTATCGATCGCGGCAACCAGCGCCCGTCCCCGGCGCAGCACGAACTTGCGATCGGCCTCACCGATCTGCGGTACGGTCGTTGCCCGCACGGCAAGCCCGCGCACGATCATCCGGGCCAGGGCACGCGGCGTTTCGTAGCGGCGGGCGAGGTCACGTGCCGTCACCTCGCCGACATGCCGGATGCCCAGCGCGAACAGGAACCGATCGAGCGAGACGGTACGCCGCGCCTCGATCGCTTCGATCAGATTGTTCGCCCAAACCCGTCCGTCCTTCTTACGCGCCGCCAGCTGTTCGACGTCGAGACGGAAGATGTCGGCAGGCGAGGCGATCAGGCCGTCGGCGAAGAAGGCTTCGATGAGCGTCTGCCCCAGCCCGGCGATGTCGAACGCATGGCGCGAGACGAAATGGATCAGCCGCTCCACCCGCTGCGCCGGGCAGATCAGGCCGCCGGTGCAGCGCACCACCACCTCGCCCTCGCCGCGTTCGGCGAGCGAGCCGCACACCGGGCATTCGGTCGGGAACACGAACGGCTCGCGCGCGGTATCGGCGGTCAGATTCTCGACCACCTGCGGGATCACGTCGCCCGCGCGCTGCACGACCACCCGGTCGCCGACGCGCACGCCCAGCCGCTCGATCTCGTCGGCATTGTGCAGCGTGGCGTTGGTGACGACGACCCCGCCGACCGTCACCGGCTCCAGCCGCGCGACCGGGGTCAGCGCGCCGGTGCGCCCGACCTGGATGTCGATCGCCCGGAGCGTCGTCTGCGCGCGTTCGGCGGGAAACTTGTGCGCGATCGCCCAGCGCGGCGCGCGCCCGACGAAGCCCAGCCGCTCCTGCCAGTCGAGCCGGTCGAGCTTGTAGACCACCCCGTCGATATCGAACGGCAGGTCGGCGCGCGCCTCCTCGATCGCGCGATACACGGCGAGCGCCGCGTCGACCCCTTCGCATCGCTGGAATGCATCGGCAATCGGAAAGCCCCAGTCGCGCAAGGCAGCGACCACCCCGGCCTGGGTATCGGCGGGCAGGGCGGTCGCCTCGCCCCAGCCGTGGGCGAGGAACCTGAGCGGGCGGCTGGCGGTGACGGCGGCGTCCTTCTGCCGGAGCGATCCGGCGGCGGCGTTGCGCGGGTTGGCGAACTGGCGTGCCCTGGCCGGGTCGACCGCCTCCGCCAGCAGGCGCGCGTTCAGCTCGGCGAAATCGGCCTTGGCCATGTACACCTCGCCGCGCACCTCGAACACGTCGGGGGCTTGCGGCGGCAGCGACTGCGGAATGTCGGCGATGGTGGCCACGTTGGCGGTCACGTCCTCGCCCACCGCGCCGTCGCCGCGGGTCAGCGCGCGGACCAGTTTGCGATCCTCGTAGCGCAGCGAGCAGGACAGGCCGTCGATCTTCGGCTCGGCGGTCAGCGCCACGGCCTCGTCGGACGACAGGCGCAGGAAGCGGCGGACGCTCGCGACGAACTCGGCGACGTCCGCGTCGGCGAAGGCGTTGTTGAGGCTCAGCATCGGCCGGGCGTGCGCGACCTTGGCCAGATGCCCCGACGGCGCGCTGCCGACCCGCTGCGACGGGGAATCGGCGCGGACCAGCGCGGGGAACGCCGCCTCGATCGCGCGGTTGCGGCGGACCAGCGCGTCATATTCGGCGTCGCTCAGTTCGGGCGCGTCCTCGCCGTGGTACAGCGCATCGGCCCGCGCGATCGCGGCGGCCAGTTCGGCGAGTTCGGCGGCGGCCTGGGCCTCGGTTTCGGGAAGCGGGGGCGTGGTCATGCCCCGGTCGCTAACCCCATGGGCGCGAAGGGGTCAACCGCCGCTGCCGCGCCTGCGCCGCATGACGCGGCGATCGACCACGATCGGCTGGTCGAACTGCAATCCGGCGCGCCCGTCGCTCGCCCATTGCAACCGGGCGGGCGCCCATTCGCCCTCCGCGATCTCGATGCGCAGCGGCTGGCCGAGCGGCTGCTGCGTCAGGTCGATCGAGTCGATCAGCACGCCGGTGGAAGACAGGTCGCGGATGCGCGCGCCGACCGGGCGCCCCGCCACCTCGACGGTCGCCGATCGCAGCATGCGGGTGCGTGGCGCGCGACTGGCCCTGGGGCCGGCGACGGTCGCCGCGCGCCCGCCATGCGCCAGCCGCGCGCGTGCCGTGTCCGCATCGCACGGTTCGTCATAGACGAAGCCCTGAATCGCGGTGCAGCCGAGCGCCTGCACCGACGCGATCTCGTCGTGATAGGCGACGCCCTTGGCGGTCGTCTCGATCCCCAGCGCATCGGCCAGCGTCACCACCGCGCGCACCACCGCGGCATTGCGCCCGCTTGCGTCGCCGACCCCTTCGATGAAGGCGCGGTCGATCTTGATCCGGTCGAACGGCAGCGCGCGCAGGCAGGCGAGCGACGCCGGACCCGCGCCGAAATCGTTGAGCGCCAGCCGCACCCCGATCGCCTTCAGCGCGGCGAGGCGGCGGGCGGCGGCGGGCAGGTCGTGCAGCACGCTCGCCTCGGCGATGTCGAGTTCGAGCAGGTCGCCCGGCAGGCCCGATCGCGCCAGCGCATTGGCGACGAGGCCGGGCAGTGCCGGATTGCGCAGCTGCGCATCGGCGAGGTTGACCGACAGGCGGATATCCCCGCCCCAGCGCACCGCTTCGGCGCAGGCGGTGCGCAACACCCATTCGCCGATCGGCTCGATCAGCGCGCAATCGGCGGCGATCGGCAGGAAGTCGGCGGGCATCAGCCGCCCGCGCGCCGGATGGTCCCAGCGCAGCAGTGCCTCATAACCGTGGATCGCCCCGTCGGCGGTATGGACGACCGGCTGGTAGACGAGGCGCAGTTCGTCGCGGCCCAGCGCCTGCGCCAGATCGGCCTCGAGCTGCTTGCGCGCCCGCGCCCCGTCGAGCAGCGCGTCGTGGAAGAAGCGGTGGACCCCGCGCCCGGCGTGCTTGGCGGCGTAGAGCGCGAGGTCGGCGTGCTCGACCAGCGCATCGGGCGTCGCGCCGTGATCGGGCGACAGCGCGATGCCGACCGACGCGCCGATCGAGACGGTCGCGGCATCGATGAAGAACGGCTGCGACAGCGCGGCGATGATGCTCTGCGCCAGTGCCGAGAGGCCGATGCGGTCGCCGGTGCGCGGCAGCACGACCTGGAACTCGTCGCCGCCCAGCCGCCCGACGAGTCCCGCCTCGCCCACGCACGCGGTCAGCCGCGCCGCGACCTGCTTCAGCAACGCATCGCCGACCGGATGGCCGAGCGTGTCGTTGACCGCCTTGAACCGGTCGAGGTCGAGCAGGAACAGCGCGGTCCCGTCATATCCGCCCTGCGCCAGCGCCTGTTCGAGCGCGAGCCGCATCCGCTGGCGGTTGGCAAGCCCGGTCAGGCTGTCGAACAGCGCGAGGCGGGTGATCGCCGCGTCGGACCGGCGGATCGCGCCGGTATCGCTGCCGGTGCCGACGAACCCCTCGAACCGGCCGAAGCGGTCGGCATAGGGGCTGCCCGAAAGCGTCCAGTGCACCGGTTCGCCGCTGCGCATCGCCGGGGTGACGGCATAGTCGGCAAAGGCGGTGCGGGCGTTCAGGTGATAGGCGATGGTGCGTTCGCTGCCGTCGCCGCCGTCGCCCGCGATCCGCACCAGATCGGTGAGCGCCATGCCCGGTGCATCGATGCCGTGCGCGGCGAAGGCGGCGGCGATCTTGTCGCTCAGATAAGTGACGCGGCCCGCGCGGTCGGTCTGCCAGAACCAGGTCGGGCCATGGTCCTCCGCCTCGCGGACCAGCCGCTGCGCGCGGTCGGCCAGTGCGGCGGGGCTGTCGTCCACGCCCTGCACCAGCGATCGCAGCGCCGCCCTCAGTCCGCCGTTCTGCAAAGCCCGCAACCCTTGTCCGTACGATATCCGTCCATGCTAGGCGGCAAGGAGTGAACGAAATCTTTGCAAGCGGTGTGCCGCTGGGGGTAGTGCAGGGCAAAGCAGTACGGAAATGGATCGAAGCGATGACGACCGTCACCATCACCGAAGCCGACCTGATCGACAGCGTGGCCGATGCGCTGCAATTCATCAGCTACTACCATCCGATGGATTACATCCGCGCGCTGGGCGAGGCCTATGCCGCCGAGACGTCGCCCGCCGCCAAGGACGCGATCGCGCAGATCCTGACCAACAGCCGGATGTGTGCCGAGGGGCATCGCCCGATCTGTCAGGACACCGGCATCGTGACCGTGTTCGTCAAATGGGGCCAGGACTGCCGCCTCGCCTCCGACCGCTCGCTGCAGGAAGTGGTCGATGAGGGCGTGCGCCGCGCGTACCTCCACCCGGAGAACAAGCTGCGCGCCTCGATCCTCGCCGACCCGGCGTTCACCCGCCGCAATACCAAGGACAACACGCCCTCGGTGCTGCATGTCGAGATGGTGCCGGGCAGCAAGGTTTCGGTCGATGTCGCGGCCAAGGGCGGCGGCAGCGAGAACAAGTCGAAGTTCAAGATGATGAACCCCAGCGATTCGATCGTCGACTGGGTGCTGGAGATGCTGCCGCAGATGGGCGCGGGCTGGTGCCCGCCCGGCATGATCGGCATCGGCATCGGCGGGACCGCCGAAAAGGCGATGCTGCTTGCCAAGGAATCGCTGATGGCCCCGATCGACATGGGCCAGCTGAAGGCGCGCGGGCCCTCGAACGACATCGAGGCGCTGCGCATCGAGCTGATGGACAAGGTGAATGCGCTGGGCATCGGCGCGCAGGGGCTGGGCGGGCTGTCGACCGTGCTCGACGTCAAGATCCTCGACTGGCCGACGCATGCCGCCTCCAAGCCGGTGGCGATGATCCCCAATTGCGCCGCCACCCGCCACGCGCACTTCACGCTGGACGGCAGCGGCCCGGCCTATCTGGAGACGCCCAAGCTCTCCGACTGGCCCGAGGTCCATTGGACGCCGGACAAGGCGGCGATCCGCGTCGACCTCGATACGCTGACGCCGGAAGTGGTCGCGACGTGGAAGCATGGCGACCGGCTGCTGCTCAGCGGCAAGATGCTGACAGGGCGCGACGCCGCGCACAAGCGCATCGCCGACATGCTGGCGAAGGGCGAGCCGCTGCCGGTCGATTTCCGGGGCCGCGTGATCTATTATGTCGGCCCGGTCGATCCGGTCGGTGAGGAAGTGGTCGGCCCCGCCGGTCCCACCACCGCGACCCGCATGGACAAGTTCACGGCCATGATGCTGGACCAAGGGCTGCTGGCGATGGTCGGCAAGGCGGAACGCGGGGCGGATGCGACCAAGGCGATCGCCGAGGCGAAGTCGGCCTATCTGATGGCGGTCGGCGGTGCGGCCTATCTGGTCGCCCGCGCGATCAAGGGGTCGAAGGTCGTCGGTTTCGCCGACCTCGGCATGGAAGCGATCTACGAGTTCGAGGTCGAGGATTTCCCGGTGACGGTCGCGGTCGACAGCGAGGGCCAGAACGTCCACCACCTCGCCCCGCTGGTATGGCGCGAGAAGATCGCGAAGGAACGGCTGCTCGAAGGGGCGTGATTTTCCGTACCCCCGCGCAGGCGGGGGGCCAGGGCCAAGCGGGGCGACGGTAGCGTCTCTGGCTCTGGACCCCCGCCTGCGCGGGGGGACGGCCCGTGGATCAAGCTGACTCCCCTTGTGTTGCCGATATGCCACACCATATCGCGGCCAACACCACAGGGGAGCATTATGAACCTCGAGAAATTCACCGACCGCGCCAAGGGCTTCCTGCAAGCCGCGCAGACCGTGGCGATCCGCAACAGTCATCAGCGCATCGCCCCCGAACATGTCCTCAAGGCGCTGCTCGACGACGAGCAGGGCATGGCATCGGGCCTGATCGCCGCCGCCGGGGGCGATGCGCGCCGCGCCAATGCCGATACCGACGCCGCGCTGGCAAAGATTCCGTCCGTGTCGGGATCGGGGGCGCAGAACACGCCGGGCCTCGACAACGACACCGTCCGCCTGCTCGACCAGGCCGAACAGATCGCGACCAAGGCAGGCGACAGCTATGTCACCGTCGAGCGGCTGCTGCTGGCGCTGACCCTGTCGCAGGGCGCGGCGGGCAAGGCGCTTGCCGCCGCCGGGGTCACGGCGCAGGGCCTCAACGCCGCGATCGACCGCCTGCGCGGTGGCCGCACCGCCGATACGGCGGGGGCGGAGGATCGCTATGACGCGCTCAAGAAATTCGCCCGCGACCTGACGGAAGCGGCGCGCGACGGCAAGCTCGATCCGGTCATCGGCCGCGACGAGGAAATCCGCCGCACGATCCAGATTCTCGCCCGTCGTACCAAGAACAATCCGGTGCTGATCGGCGAACCCGGCGTCGGCAAGACCGCGATCGCCGAGGGCCTCGCGCTGCGCATCGCCAACGGCGACGTGCCCGACGGGCTGAAGGACCGCACGCTCATGTCGCTCGACATGGGGTCGCTGATCGCGGGTGCCAAATATCGCGGCGAGTTCGAGGAGCGGCTCAAGGGCGTGCTCGACGAGGTAAAGGGCGCCGAGGGGCAGATCATCCTGTTCATCGACGAGATGCACACGCTGATCGGCGCAGGCAAATCCGAAGGCGCGATGGACGCGGGCAACCTGCTCAAGCCCGCCCTCGCGCGGGGCGAACTCCACTGCATCGGCGCGACCACACTCGACGAATATCGCAAGCATGTGGAAAAGGACCCCGCGCTCCAGCGGCGGTTCCAGCCGGTGTTCGTCGGCGAACCCACCGTCGAGGATACCATCTCGATCCTGCGCGGCCTGAAGGAGAAGTACGAACTCCACCACGGCGTGCGGATCACCGACGGCGCGCTGGTGTCGGCGGCGACGCTGTCGAACCGCTACATCACCGACCGTTTCCTGCCCGACAAGGCGATCGACCTGATGGACGAGGCCGCCAGCCGCATCCGCATGGAGGTGGAGAGCAAGCCCGAGGAGATCGAGACGCTCGACCGCCGCATCCTGCGCATGAAGATCGAGCGCGAGGCGTTGCGCCGCGAGAGCGACGCCGCCAGCCTCGACCGGCTCGATACGCTGGAGGAGGAACTCGCCAATGCCGAGCAGGCGCTGTCCGAACTGACCAGCCGCTGGCAGGCCGAGCGTGACAAGATCGCGTCGGAGGCGAAGCTGAAGGAACAGCTCGACGCCGCGCGCATGGCGCTGGAACAGGCGCAGCGTTCGGGCGACCTCGCGAAGATGTCGGAGCTGACCTACGGCACGATCCCCACGCTGGAGAAGCAGCTGGCCGAGGCGCAGGGTGCGTCGGCGGGCGCGATGCTGCGCGAGGAAGTGACCGCCGACGACATCGCCTCGGTCGTCAGCCGCTGGACCGGGGTGCCGGTCGACCGGATGCTGGAGGGCGAGCGCGAGAAGCTGCTGAACATGGAGGAAGCGCTCGGCAAGCGGGTGATCGGGCAGGCCGATGCCGTCCGCGCCGTCGCCACCGCCGTGCGTCGCAGTCGTGCGGGGCTGCAGGACCCGAACCGGCCGCTCGGCAGCTTCCTGTTCCTCGGGCCGACCGGCGTCGGCAAGACCGAGCTGACCAAGGCGCTGGCCGAGTTCCTGTTCGACGATCCGAACGCGATGGTCCGCATCGACATGAGCGAGTTCATGGAGAAGCACGCCGTCGCCCGGCTGATCGGCGCGCCTCCGGGCTATGTCGGTTACGAGGAAGGCGGCGTGCTGACCGAGGCGGTGCGCAGGCGGCCCTATCAGGTCGTGCTGTTCGACGAGGTGGAGAAGGCGCACGGCGACGTGTTCAACGTGCTGCTCCAGGTGCTCGACGACGGGCGTCTGACCGACGGGCAGGGGCGCACGGTCGATTTCTCGAACACGATCGTGATCCTGACCTCGAACCTCGGCAGCCAGTATCTCACCAACCTAGCCGATGGCGACGGTGTGGAAAGCGTCGAGCCGCAGGTGATGGAGGTGGTGCGCGCCCACTTCCGGCCCGAATTCCTGAACCGGCTGGACGAGATCATCCTGTTCCACCGGCTGGCGGCGGATCACATGGCGCCGATCGTCGATATCCAGGTCGGGCGGGTGCGTCGCCTGCTGGCGGATCGCAAGGTGAAGATCGAGCTGAGCGATGCGGCGCGGGCGTGGCTGGGGCGGGTCGGTTACGACCCGGTGTACGGCGCACGACCGCTCAAGCGCGCGGTACAGCGGTACTTGCAGGACCCGCTGGCCGACCTGATCCTGCGGGGGTCGGTGAAGGACGGGTCGACCGTGCAGGTGGACGAGGGCGACGGCGCGCTGACCCTCTCGGTCGCATAGGAAAAGGGCCGCTCTCCCGGTTGGGAGAGCGGCCCGATTTCCGTCAGGACGAAGCGACTAGAAGCCGAACTTCGCACCGGCGCGGAAGGCACGGCCGAAGATGCCGTTGCCGCCCTGCACCGCATTGTACAGGTGCGCGCCGTAGGTGACCGGATCGATCGGAGGCAGGCGATCGAACACGTTCAGTGCGTTGACGTAGAAGGTGAACTTGTCGTTGACGTTGAAGCTGACGTTCAGATCGGCCGTCAGATAGCTCTTCACGCGGCAGTCGACATAGCCCGGGTTGAGCGAGCAGTCGCCATAGTCCGAACCCTGGTCCTGCGCCGACAGGTCATAGCCCGAGACGTAGTTGACGGTACCGGTCACGTCCACCTTGTCGAACGAGAAGGTGTTCGCCCAGTTGCCGCGCCACCGGAAGGTGCCGTTGCCCGCCGTCAGGTTGAAGTTGCCGAGCGTGTCGACATAGGTCTCCTTGCTGCCGTCCGGGAAGGTCGTGCTCAGCTCGATCAGCCAGCTCGCGTTGGCGGCGGTGCGCCAGCGGAACGCACCGAAATCGACGCGACCGGTGATCCCGAAGTCGATGCCCTCGGAGAAGATCGTGTCCGAGTTGATCAGCTGCGATTCGACGAAGCCGATGCGCGGGCGACCGTTGGGCAGGTTGACGTCGGGCGCGTCGGGGATGACGTTGAACCCGGCCGGGATCGCCTGACCGGCGTAATAGGCCGCGATCGCCGGAGCGTTCGACGGCGAGGTGATCGCCCCGGTCTTCTTGATGTTGAAGTAATCGGCGGTGAAGGTGAAGTTCGGCACCGGCGAGAACTGCACGCCCGCGGTGAAGCTGCGCGACTTTTCCGGCTCCAGGTTCGGCGAGGCGAGCGTGGTCGACCCGATCGAATAGCTGGTGAGGTAGGTCGGGCAGGCGGTCGCCGCCGTCGCATTGTCGGCGCAGGCCGCGCCATACTGCGCACGGAAGCTGGAGGGCACGTTGGTGATCGACTGCGAGACGTAACCGGTCGTCGGCAGCGCATTGGCTTCGGCGAAGCTCGGGATGCGGAAGCCGCGCGACCAGGTGCCGCGGATGGTCAGCTGACGGAACGGGGTGAAGCGCGCGCCCGCCTTCGGCGAGAAGTTGCTCTGCCCGCTCGAATAGTGATCGTAGCGGCCCGACAGGTTGACGTCGAGCATGTCGAACACCGGCGCCTGGATTTCACCGAATGCCGAGCTGACGGTGCGGTTGCCCTCGGTACCGAACGCATTGATCGTGAAGTAGCGCTGCGCCGGGCCGTTGGTGTCGGGGTTGGCGCTGGGCGCGTTGACCGCTTCGTAGAACACCGATCCGCCGACGCCGACCTGCAGCGGGCCGCCGGGCAGCTCGAACAGCGACTTGGTGAACGTCACCTGCGCCTGGTACAGGTCCGACGATGCGTCGGTGATGTTCACCGGCGTCACGTAATCGCGCACCGCCTGCGAGTTCTGGCTGGGGTTGACGAAGTTGTAGCTGCCGTCGGCGATGACGTTCAGCAGGTTCTGGATATAGACATAGCCGTCCTGCTTGCGCTGCAGGTCGGTGTGCATCGCCGTCGCGTTGAAGTTGTAGTCCACGTCGTCGAAGATCGTGCCCGACAGGCCGAGGGCGGCACGATACACGCGGCTGCGCGTCTCGTTGAACACCCGCTCCTGGTTACGGCCGAGGATCTGCGCGGTCTGGCCGGCGGCGGCGAACGGGTTGTTCGGGTTCAGGCGGCCGTTGGTCGCGTTGCAGTTCACCCGCGCGGCGCAGACATAGACCGGCAGCGTCAGGATCCCCGAACCCGGCGCGAAGGTCGCCGCGCCCGACGAGGTCGAGAACTGCGGGAACAGGATGCCGGTCGGCGCATTGCCGCGGATCGTGCCGGTCGTGCCGTAGTAGCTCGAGGTCGTCTGCTGGAAGTTGACCGCGAAATAGGCTTCCGACGTGTCGCCGATCTTGGCGGTCACGCGGCCCGAACCGCCGAAGCGCTGGATGTCGGGCGTGACGTTGCCGTAGTTGTAGGTGAAGTCTTCCTGGCAGACGTTGCTGGTCGGCAGCGTCGCGCTGGCGGCGAGGCTGGCGGCGTTCGGCGTGATCGACGGACCGGCGAAGCAGCCGTTCGCCGGGTTCAGGATCTGGTAGCGACCCGAGGTGCCCGGACGGACATAGAAGGTGCTGCCGACCGAGAAGCCCGCAAGGTTGCCGTTCGCGTCGAGGCCGTTGAACACGCCGTTCGGGCCGCCGATGCTGCGCTGGTCGTCCGTCGCGAACACGCCCGGCAGGTCGCGGTTGGCGACGCCTTCGCTGCGGAAGAAGAAGCCGCTGATATAGGCGTTGTAGCCCTTCTCATCGAGGTCGCCGGTGCCCGCGGTCAGCGAGATGCGCTGGTTCGCCGCATCGCCACGCTCCGAGATGCCGTCGAACTTGCGCTTGGTGATGATGTTGACCACGCCCGCGATCGCGTCGGCGCCGTAGCTCGACGATGCGCCGTCGCGCAGCACTTCCACCCGGTCGACCACGTCGTCGGGGATGGTGTTCAGATCGACGAAGTTGCGCGAACCGTCATCGGCCAGCGGGTAATAGGCGGCACGCAGGCCGTCGAACAGCACCAGCGTCGAGCTGGTCGACAGGCCGCGCAGCGACACTGCCGACGCACCGCCCGCGAACGCGCCGTTGGCGGTGAAGGAGTTGGTCAGCGCCGGGCCGTTGTTCGACGACAGCAGCTGGATCGAATCCTGCACCGTGTTGATGCCGCGACGGTCCAGATCCTCGGTCGTCAGCGTGGTGACGGGCGAGATGCCGCTGTCCGGATTGCGGAAGATCGAGCCGGTGACGACGATCGTGTCCGGGTCGCTCGCTTCGCTCTGCGGCGGGGTGGGAACGGTCTGCGCGGCGGGCGCGACTTCCTGCGCGAAGGCAGGCGTGGCCAGGAGCCCGACGGCAACCGCGGAAGCGGCCGCACCATTGCGGAGTCCAAGGCGCATCAACGTGGAGATCATCGGTTGGGCAACCCCTTACTGGTCCCTGAAGGACATTATCGATGGCGGGTGGCCGTTATGGCTCACCCGTCGGAGCGTGAGTATCGGACCCGAATCTCGGCAGTGTAAATACGTATGGCGGTATTAAGCGGGTTGCCCGCCGCGTTTTGATATCGGGTGTAACTAAGTAGCAACACAAACCCGGCCGTCGGGCGGATCGAGGGCGCGCGTTTTCATGGGCGCGCGATGCTAGTCAGTGGCAGTGAAACGAAAAAAGCCGTCGCCGGTTCCCCGGCAACGGCGTTTCTCGAGAAATATTTCGTTACGATCGATCGACGTCGGGCAACATCAAAGGAAGCTGGCGCGCAGCCCGTCGATCACGAACTGTGCGGCCAGCGCCGCCAGCAGCACGCCCAGCAACCGGGTGATGACCGCCTCGATCCGCGCGCCCAGCAACTGCATGATCGGCCCCGCCGCCAGCAGCGCCGCCAGCGTCAGCAGCAGGATGCTGCCGAGCGCGCCCAGCACCACCGCGCGCTGCGTCCAGTCGCCGACCTGGCTCATCAGCAGCATGACCGACGCGATCGATCCCGGCCCGGCGATCATCGGCATCGCCATGGGGAAGGTGGAGACATCCTCCACCTCGGGCGTCTCGATGATCTCGCGCGCGCGGTCCTCGCGGCGCTGGGTCCGGCGCTCGAACACCATGTCGAGCGCGATCAGGAACAGCATGATCCCGCCCGCGATGCGGAAACTGTCGAGGCTGATGCCGAGCGCCTTGAGCAGCGCCTGCCCGAACAGCGCGAACACCAGCAGGATCGCGGCGGCAATGCATACCGCGCGGATCGCCATCGCGCGTTGCTGCACCTTGGACGCACCGCTGGTCAGCCCGGCATAGATCGGGGCGCAGCCCGGCGGGTCGATCACCACGAAGAAGGTGACGAGCGACGAGACGAACAGCTCGATCACAGGGTGCTATCGTCGAACGGCAGCCCTTCGCGGCGGTGCGCGGCGACCAGCGCGTTGCGCAGCAGGCAGGCGATGGTCATCGGCCCGACGCCGCCGGGCACCGGGGTGATCGCGCCCGCCACGCCCAGCGCGCCCGCATAGTCGACGTCGCCGACCAGCCCGTCGTCGGTACGGTTGATGCCGACGTCGATCACGGTCGCGCCGGGCTTCAGCCATTCGCCCTTCACGAAATTCGCCCGGCCCACCGCCGCGACGACGATATCGGCGCGCCCGACATGGCCCATCAGGTCGCGGGTGCGCGAATGGGCGATGGTGACGGTGCAGCTCTCGGCGGTCAGCAGCGCCGCCATCGGCTTGCCGACGATGTTCGACCGGCCGATCACCACCGCGTCCTTACCCGACAGGTCGCCGAGCACGTCCTTGAGCAGCAGCAGGCAGCCGTACGGGGTGCAGGGCACCATGCCCGGCATGCCCGTAGCCAGCCGCCCGGCGTTGACCGGGTGGAAGCCGTCGACGTCCTTGTCGGGATCGATCGTCAGCAGCACCGCATCGGTATCGAGATGCGCGGGGAGCGGCAGCTGCACGAGGATGCCGTCGACGGCGGGATCGGCATTGAGCGTCTCGACCAGCGCGATCAGTTCGGCCTGGGTCACGTCGGCGGGCAGGCGGTGCTCGAAGCCGGTCATGCCCGCGGCATGCGTCGCCTTGCCCTTCGAGCGAACATAGACCGCCGATGCCGGGTCCTCGCCCACCAGCACCACCGCGAGTCCGGCGGGACGCCCCGCATGGGCCGCGAAGGCGGCGGCATGGGTCGCGACCCGCGCGCGCAGGCTGGCGGCAAAGGCTTTTCCGTCGATGATCCGGGCAGTCATGCGCGCTTCATACGGGGTAGGGCAGGGGTGCGCCACCCCCGTTCGCGCCGAGGAAACGGCCGCGGTCGTTACGTTCCTCCGTCGCTAACCGTTCGTGTCGGGCGCAGTCGAGACACCACGCGCACCGTTTGCGGCACGTCCCTCGACTTCGCTCGGGACGAACGGGAGAGGGTTGCGACGCGCCGTCCCTTATCCGACGACCTCCGGCGTTTCCTGCGACAGCGCGTCGATGAAGCGCCGGCGCCACCAGATCACGTCCTCCTCGACGACGTTGGCGACCATCTTCCGCCACCGCTCGATCCGTTCGGCGCGCGGCATGCGCAGCGCCTTGTCGATCGCGTCGGCCACATCCTCGGCGCTGTAGGGGTTCACCATCAGCGCGCCGCAGCACAGCTGTTGCGCCGCCCCGGCGAAGCGGGAGAGCACCAGCACCCCCGGATCGCGCGGGTCCTGCGCCGCGACATATTCCTTGGCGACGAGGTTCATCCCGTCGCGCAGCGGCGTGACCAGCCCGATGCGCGCCGCGCGATAGATTCCGGCAAGCACCTCGCGCGGATAGCCCTTGTTCACATAGCGGATCGGCACCCAGTCGGTATCGGCATAGGCGCCGTTGATCCGTCCCGACATCTGTTCGAGGTTGTTGCGGATGTCGCGGTACGTCTGCACCGCGGTGCGCGACGGCGGCGCGATCTGGAGCAGATAGACCAGCGCCCGCCGGTCGGGATGGTTCTGGAGGAAGCGTTCATAGCCCGCGAAGCGTTCGGGCAGGCCCTTGGAATAGTCCAGCCGGTCGACGCCGACGATCAGGCTGCGCCCGACCGCGCTTTCGAGCTGGCTGAGCTGCGCCGCCTTGGCGACCGGGCCGTTGGCGCCCGCCATGAAGTCCTTCGCCTCGATCCCGATCGGACAGCTGATCGCGCAGATGGTGCGCCCGCCGACCGTCACCTTGTTGCCGTCGATGCTGCCGCCCATCTCCTCGCGGACATAGTTGAAGAAGCTGTCGAGCCATTCCTCGTTCTGGAAGCCGACCACGTCATAGGCGAACAGCGCCTCCACCATGCGGCGATGGTCGGGCAGCGCGGTCAGCAACCGGCGCGGCGGCCACGGGATGTGGAGGAAGAAGCCGATGCGGTTGGTGATCCCCTGCTGGCGCAACACCCAGCCCAGGGGGATCATGTGATAGTCGTGGACCCACACCAGATCGTCGGGTTCGATATGCGGGCCGATGCGTTCGCCGAACACGCGGTTCACGCGCTCGTAGCCGCCCTGGAAATCCCGCTCGAACTCGGTCAGGTCGAGGCGGTAATGGAACAGCGGCCACAGCGTGCGGTTGGCATAGCCGTCGTAATATTCCTCCACATCCTGTTCGCTGAGGTCCATCACCGCGGAAGTGACCCCGCCATAGGTGTGGAAACGCAGGTCGCGGTTGTCGCTGGTCTCCCCCGACCAGCCGAACCAGATGCCGTCCTCCTCGGCCAACGCGGCGTTGAGCGCGACCGCCAGCCCTCCCTGCGCCCCGCCGCCCGATCCGGGGGTGGGGGCCTGCACACGGTTGGAGATGACGATCAGGCGACTCATCGGATGACGTTCCATGACTTGCTCAGCAGGACGGCGGAATTGATCATGCCGACCAGCGAGTAGGTTTGGGGGTAGTTGCCCCACAATTCCCCGGTTTCGGGGTCGATATCCTCGGACAGCAGCCCCGCGGGCGTGCAGCGCGACAGCATCTCCTCCAGCAGTTCGCGCGCGTCGTCGTCGCGACCGGTCGCGTGCAGCGCCTCGATCAGCCAGAAGGTGCAGACGTTGAACGCGGTGTGCGGCAGGCCGAAATCGTCCTCGGTCGCATAGCGCAGCATGTGGCTGCCGCGCCGCAGCCCCTTCTCCACCGCCTCCAGCGTGCCGAGGAACCGCGGATCGCCGGGTTCGAGGAAGCGCAGGTCGAGCAGCTGGATGATGCTGGCGTCGAGGTCGTCGCCGCCGAACGTCGCCGACATGCGGTTCGTCTCCGGCCGCCACGCCTCGCGCTCGATCTTGGTGCGCATCGCGGTCGCCCGGTCGCGCCAGAAGGTCTCGCGGTCGGTAAGGCCGAGGGTGCCCGCGACATTGGCGAGCCGGTCGCACGCCGCCCAGCACATGGCGGCGCTATAGGTATGGACATGGCTCTTGGTGCGCAGTTCCCACAGCCCCGCGTCGGGCTTGTCATAGGCTTGCCATGCCCGCTCGCCGATC
Source organism: Sphingomonas silueang (assembly GCF_040049155.1). Lineage (NCBI taxonomy): Bacteria > Pseudomonadati > Pseudomonadota > Alphaproteobacteria > Sphingomonadales > Sphingomonadaceae > Sphingomonas > Sphingomonas silueang. The sequence continues at coordinate 180,164 of NZ_JBDZDK010000002.1, read as the reverse complement.
GGCTCCAGCGCCTCGAAATCGGGCTGCTTGCCGACGCGGAACAGCCGCTGGTCGAAGAATGCCTGCGCGTTGGACAGGATGATCTGGCCATAGGCGTCGTGCTGGATCTGCTCATACGCCTGGTTGCCGACGCGCACCGGACCCATGCCGCGATAGCCGTCGAGCCCCTCGGCCTCGCGCTCGATCAGCGTCGCCTCGCCGCCGACGCCGTAGAGCGGCTGAATCTGCCCGTCGGCGGCATTGTCGACGATGTTGCGCAGATATTCGAGATAGCCCTCCAGCACGTCCAGCGCGCCCAGCCGGTTCAGCGCCTGCACGGTGTAATAGGCGTCGCGGATCCAGCAGTAGCGATAGTCCCAGTTGCGCTGCGAATCGGCGTGTTCGGGGATGGAGGTGGTGAGCGCGGCGACGATCGCGCCGGTTTCCTCATGCTGGCACAGCTTCAGCGTGATGGCGCTGCGGATCACCGCCTGCTGCCATTCGACCGGGGTGGCGAGGCCGCGGACCCAGTGGCGCCATTCGTCGATGGTGTTCTTCAGCATCCGCTCGACCGAGGCGGGCAGTTCGTCGGCGAAGCTCTCGTCGGGCCCCAGGAAGAAATGCAGCGTGCGCTCGACGCGGAACAGCCGCTCGTCCTCGACCCAGCCGACCGGCGCGCTGGTCGACAGGCGGATCGCCTCGCTGTCGAGCAGATAGCGGATGTGGTTCGACCCCCGCGTGCGCGGCGCAGGGGCGCTGCCCCAGTCGATCGACGGGCGCAGCCGGACGCGGATGCGGGGCGAGCCCTTTACCGGGCGGACGATGCGGCAGAAGGCGACCGGGCGATACATGCGGTCGTGCCGCTTGAAGCGCGGGCAAAAGTCGACCACCTCGATCGCATTGCCCGCCGCATCCTCGTGCCGCGTGACGAGGACGGGGGTGTTGCGGATATAGGTCTGGCGTGTCTCGACCACGCCCTCGAGGTCGATCTCCCAGAAGCCGTAGGCGCCGTCCGATCCGCGCCGCCGGTCGTCGAGCAGCGAAGAGAACGCCGGATCGCCGTCGACGCGCGGCAGGCAGCCCCACACGAACCGCCCGTTGCGGTCGACCAGCGCCGACACCTGGCAATTGCCGATCGGCCAGAGATCCATCGTCGCGGTCACAGGCTCTTCTCCAGCCAGGAAAGGAAGGCGTCAACATTTTCAATGCGATACCGGGCTGCACTATCGCGCATCGGCCCGATCAATATGCCCGCCCCGCCGTGATGGGCGGCAACGATCATGCCCGGTTCGTCGGTCAGGTCGTCGCCGACGAACACCGGGGGATGCCCGGCGAACGGGGCATCCTCGCACAGGGCGGCAATGGCGGTGCCCTTGTCATGGCCCGACAGGCGCAGCTCGATCATCATCTTGCCCGGCTGCACCGTCAGCCCGTCGCGTGCGGCGAACGCCTCGACCAGCGCATGGGCTTCCGGCTCGCGCTCCGGCGCGCCGCGATAATGAAGCGCGACGCCCAGCGTCTTGACCTCGATCACGATGCGGTCGTCGTCGCCGAACGCCCGGCGGAAGGCGGCTTCGGCGGCGGTGAGGCTCGCCGGGCGATCGGGGACGCAGGTGGCGTGGCCCGCGCGGCGGATCTCCGCGCCATGGCTGCCGACCACCGCGAAACCGGCGATGGTTTGCCCGAGGAAATGGTCGATCTGCGCGACCGACCGCCCGCTGACGATCGCGACCCGCCCGTCGAGCCGCGCCGCCGCCCGGCGCAACAGGTCACGCAGCGCGTCGCCGACCACGACCGCTTCGGGCCGGTCGACCAGTTCGACCAGCGTGCCGTCGAAATCGAGGAACAGGCCCGCATCGTCGAGCAGGCCGGGGGGCGGAAGGGGGAGGTCAGGGTGCGCCATCGCGCCCTGAACGCGGTGGCCGCCGAAATCGTTTCGCATGTGCGAACGATTCTTCGGGATATCACGGCGTGACGATTGCCCCCGCCAGCGCCCCCGCCGCCAGCACCGCCGGAGTCACCCAGCCGCCGCGCACCCGCCAGACGACCGCCAGCGCCGCCGCGAACAGGATGAGTGCGACGAGCGGCTGGCTGACCCGCCCGGCGGTAGCCGTGACCAGTCCGACCAGGGTCGCGGCGATGATCCCGACCACCGCCGCCGCCACGCCGTTCAGCACGGCATGGAGCGCGGGATGCGCCACGATCGCCTCCAGCCGCTCGAAGAACAGCAGCGAGAAGGCGAAGGCGGGGAGGAACATCCCCGCCGTGATCGCCAGCGCGCCGCCGATCCCGCCGCTGACATAGCCGACGAAGGTCGCGAAGATCACCAGCGGCGCCGGGAGCACCCCCGCCAGCGCGATCCCGTCGAGGAAGGTCGCATCGCCGATCCACCCGCGCCCGACGGTATCGGCGCGGACGTACGGGATGGCGGTATAGGCTCCGCCGAAGGTCAGCAGCCCGCCCTTCAGCCCTGCCACGAACAGCAGCCACAGCGTGGGTGTGGTGGTGGCGACCGGCGCGGCGTCGGGCAGCGTCATGGGGCGCACCAGCACCGCCAGCAGCGCGGCGACCGCGATCACCCCGGCCACGACCAGCCGCCGCCCTCCGGCGGCATGGATCGCGCCCGCCGCCGCCAGCACGATCCAGAACGGTACCCCGCCCAGCGTCGCCAGCAGCGCCGCCAGCGCGATCGCGGCGAGGCCCGCGCCCTCGACCACATGCTGCCCGATCCGCACCACCGCGCGGGCGATCACCGCCAGCACCACGATCTGCACTCCCAGCAGCGGGGCGGCCAGTGCCGCGCTGCCCGCGACGAACGCGGTGTACGCCCATCCGGCCAGCAGCATCAGCACCAGCCCCGGCAGCATGAAGCCCAGCCCGGCGAGCAGCCCGCCGATCCGCCCGCGCGCGATCATCCCCATATGGACGCACAGTTCGTGCGCCTCGGGTCCGGGCAGCACCTGCAACACGGCGAGCAGCCGGTTGAACCGCGCGGGATCGATCCAGCGCTCGCGCTCCACCAGCGCGTCGCGCAGCATCGCGATCTGCGCCACCGGCCCGCCGAACGCGAGCGCGCCGAACGCGAGGAACTTCACGAACAGCCGGGGCAGGGAGATGGCAGGGGGGCATTGGTGCATATCACGCTCCGTTCACGCCGCGGACGCGACGCATGGAGCGGAACTTGGGCAGCACAGCCGCCTGAACGGGCGTCCGCTTGCTGCCCGTGGCGGCGGTGTGCCGCCCCCGTTTCGAGGTGTCAATCGATGCGCGAAGATTACGCTTGTAAACGTAACGACCACGGGTGTAGTCATTGCCCATGGCCGAACGAATCAGCGATGCCGAGCATGCCGTGATGGAAGTGCTCTGGGACGAATCCCCGCTCACCGCGCAGGAAGTGGTGGAACGCGCCGCTCCGACACGCGGGTGGAGCGCGAACACCGTCAAGACGCTGCTCGGGCGGCTGCTGGCCAAGGACGTGGTCGCGGCGGAGGAGGACGGGCGGCGCTATCGCTACCGTCCGCTGGTGGCGCGCGAGGAATATGTCGCGGGTGAATCGCAACGGTTCATCGACAAGCTGTTCGGCGGGAGTCTCACCCCGCTGGTCGCGCACCTGGCCCAGCGGGACCAGCTGAGCGCGCGCGAAATCGACGAGATCGAGGCTCTGTTGAAGGCGCTGAAACAATGATCGGATGGGCGGTGGAAACGCTGGCGGCGACGACGCTGCTGATGCTGCTGGTGCTGGCCCTGCGCGGGCCGGTGGCGCGACGCTTCGGGCCGCAGGCGGCCTATGCGCTGTGGGCGCTGCCCGCGTTGCGCATGATCCTGCCGCCGCTGCCCGACGCATGGCGCCCGGTCGAATATGCCCCGATCGGCGCCGCGACCGAGCCGGGCACGATCATGATGTTCGTGCCCGTCGCCGAAGTGCCCGCGCTGCCGCAGGGGTGGGGCATGGCCGATGTACCACTGGCGGTGATCGCGCTGTGGGTGCTGGGCGCGATCGGCTTCGTCGCGTGGCATGTCGTGCAGCACAACCGCTTCTGCGCGAAGGTGCTGGCGTCGGGCCGGGCGAAGGGCGTGGCGGGGGGCCATGTCCGCATGATCGAGACGCGCCATGCCGCCGGTCCGCTCGCCTTCGGGGTGCTCAAGCGCTATGTCGCGATGCCGATCGACTTCCGCGAACGCTATGACGATCGCGAACAGGCGCTGGCGCTGGCGCACGAGCTTGGCCACCATGCCCGCGGCGATCTGCTTGCCAACTGGGTCGCGCTGGTGGTGCTCGGCTGCCACTGGTTCAATCCGGTCGCATGGCGCGCCTTCCGGGCGTTCCGCGCCGATCAGGAGATGGCGTGCGACGCCATGGTCCTCGCCCGTGCCACCCCGCAGGTCCGCCATGCCTATGCCACCGCCATCGTGAAGTCGGCGCACGGGCAGGCGCTGTCCGCCGCCTGCCACCTGCACAGCGTCAACGAACTGAAAGGGAGACTCGTCATGTTGTCCAAGCACCGGGTGATGTCGCCCGCCACCCGCCGCATCGCCGGTACCGCCACGCTGGCGCTGGCCGTCGTCGGTCTCGGCTTCACCGCCTCGGGCACCGAAGCCGCCGAGACGATCCGCACCAGGGTCGAGAACGTCACCGGCGTGGAGATCGCGCAGGTCGAGGCGAAGGCGGCGCAGGCGCTGGCCCCCGTGGCCGCGCTGGCCCCGGTCGCGGCGATCGTGCCCGCACAGGCCGCCCCCGCGCTGCCCGCGACGCCCGCCCGGCCCGAGGGCGCGGTTCCGGCACCTGCCGCACCGGCAACTGCGCCTGCCAAGCCGGAGCGGGTGCGCAAGATCGTGATCCGCAAGCTCGGCGACGACGACAAGGTGCTGAGCGAGAGCCTGACCGAAATCCCGGAAATTACCGAGGCCAAGTGCGGCACCGGCGGCGCGGCGGGTGCCAACCGGCAGTTCACCATCACCCGCGCCGACAAGAACGGCACCAGGATGATCATCTGCACCGACCGGGTCGAGCGCATCGCCAGCTTCGCCGCCAAGGATGCCGCCTTCGCCGAGCGTTCCGCCGCGTTCGCGGAGCGCCATGCCGAAGCCGCCGCGCGCCGGGCCGAAGCGGCGGGCGCCCAGGCCGAGGCGCATGGCCGGGTCGCCGCCGCGGCGGGCATGCGCGCAGGCCTCGCCGCGCTGCAGGCCGCCCGCGCCTCGATCCTCGCCCAGACCGACATGCCCGCCTCGGCCCGCCGCGAGGCGCTGGCCGGGATCGACGAGGGGATGCGCGAACTGCGCGACCAGATGCGCGAGCAGGACTGATACGAGCTTTCGCGAACGTTCTGCCCCGTTCGTTTGCGGAAGGGATCGGCCGGGTTTCCGGCCGGTCCTTTCCGCATGTCCGGTGCCTTGCATCGCGCCGCCGCCGCCGCCATCTGACACGGCGATGACCGATTTTCCCCCCGGGCTGGCCCAGCCGCTGGAACCGCTGGTCACGCGCATCCTCGCGCCCAATGCCTCGCCCTACACCCACACCGGCACGCAGAGCTTCGTCGTCGGCGGCAGCGGTGCGGTGGCGGTGATCGATCCGGGTCCGGCCGATCCGGCCCACCTCGACGCGATCCTCGCGGCGGTCGGGGGCAGGGCGGTGGCGGCGATCCTGTGCACCCACACCCACCGCGACCACAGCCCCGGTGCCGCGCCGCTGGCGGCGCGGACCGGCGCGGCGATCATCGGCTGCGCCGCGCTGACGCTGGATGACGCGGGGCCGCGCGCCGACGCCGCGTTCGACACCGACTATCGCCCCGACCGGGTGCTGCGCGACGGGGAAGCGCTGGCGGGCGACGGCTGGACACTGGTCGCGGTCGCGACGCCGGGGCATACCTCGAACCACCTCGCCTTCGCATTGCCGGAAAGCGGCGCGCTGTTCAGCGGCGATCATGTGATGGGGTGGTCGACCACCATCGTATCGCCGCCCGACGGCGACATGGGCGACTATATGGCCAGCCTGTCGAAGCTGCTCGAACGCGACGACCGCGTCTATTATCCGGCGCATGGTGGCGCGGTCGACAATCCGCAGCGGCTGGTGCGCGGCATGCTCGGCCACCGCAAACAGCGCGAGGGGCAGATATTGCGCGCCCTCGAACGCGGGCAGACGACGATCCCGCAGATGGTCGCGGTGATGTATGTCGGGCTCGCCCCCCAGCTGGTCGGGGCGGCGGGGCGGTCGGTGCTGGCGCATCTGATCGACCTGCAACGGCGCGGGATGGTGATCGTGGAGGGCGACGCATGGCGACGCACTTGAGGCCGGGGGTGCTGCGCGTCGCCACCGCGCTGCTGATCGCGGTCGTCGCCGGGATCGGCGGCTGGTTCGGCTATCAGCGTTATGCCGAACGCTATGCCGTCACCACCGAACCGGACACCGGCGAGGCGGTGACGCGCATCGTCACCGCGCGCCTGTCCGGGGCGAGCAGCCTGAAAGTCGCTACCCTGTCCGGCACGTTGCAGGCACGGGCGACCGACACCCGCGGATTCGGGCTGCTGAAGTCGGATCAGGTGGTCAAGATGCCCTATGCGGTCGACTATTTCGTCGACGTGTCGCGCATCGGCCCGGGCGACATCAGCTGGTCGGCGCAGAACCGGACGCTGGTGATCGACGCCCCCGACGTGACCGTCGCGCCGCCGAACATCGACGAGGCGGCACGCACGCTGGTGCGCACGCAGGGGCTGTACGTCAGCCGCGAAGCCTCGGAAGCCCTCTTCCAGCGCACCTCCGCCGCCGCGCAGGCCAAGGCGCAGGGCGAGGCGCGCAGCCCCGAGCGGCTGGCGCAGGCGCGCGAAAAGGCACGCGCCGCGCTCGCCACACTGCTGGGCAGCCCGCTGGCGGCAATGGGCTATGGCGACGCACGGGTGCTGGTGACGTTTCCCGCCGAGCGGGGCGGGCGCGGGGGCGAGCGTTGGGACGTGTCGGCCGATCCCGCCGACGTGCTCGCCAATCGCCGATGACAAGCCGCGTGCCGCCCGCTAGGGGGCGGGCACGCCCAAGGAGACGATGATGAACGCGCGCACCGACCTGCCCACCGGCACCGACCTGCTGGCCGAGATCGACCGGCTGCGGCGCGAGCGCAACGCCGTCATCCTCGGCCATTACTATCAGAAGCCCGAGATCCAGGATCTGGCGGATTTCGTCGGCGACAGCCTCGACCTCAGCCGCAAGGCGGCGGCGACCGATGCCGATGTCATCGCCTTTTGCGGCGTGCGCTTCATGGCCGAGACGGCCAAGATCCTGTCGCCCGACAAGACGGTGGTGCTGCCCGACATGGATGCCGGCTGTTCGCTGGAGGACAGCTGCCCGCCCGAACAGTTCGCCGCGTTCCGTAGGGCACACCCCGATCACATCGCGCTGACCTACATCAACTGCTCGACCGAGGTGAAGGCGCTGAGCGACATCATCGTCACCTCGTCGTCGGCGGAAAAGATCCTGTCGCAACTGCCCGCCGATCAGAAGGTGATCTTCGGGCCGGACCGCAATCTGGGCGGCTATCTGATGCGCAAGACCGGGCGCGACATGCTGCTGTGGCCGGGCGTATGCATCGTGCATGAGGCGTTCAGCGAGACGGAACTGCTCAAGCTGAAGGCGCAATACCCCGACGCGCCGGTCGCGGCGCATCCCGAATGCCCGGCGATCATCCTCGACCATGCCGATTACGTCGGATCGACCAGCGGCATCCTGTCCTACGCCAGCGAGTTCCCCGGCGACACGTTGATCGTCGCGACCGAACCGCACATCATCCACCAGATGGAAAAGGCGCTGCCGACCAAGCGCTTCATCGGCGCGCCGGGGGCGGACGGCAACTGCAACTGCAACATCTGCCCGTATATGGCGCTCAACACGCTGGAAAAGCTGTACATCGCGCTGCGCGACCTGACCCCGCGGATCGAGATCGAGGAAGGGCTGCGGCGACAAGCCAAGGTGTCGCTCGACCGGATGCTGGCGATGGCGAGCGGGACGGTGGGGCTGGGCGACCTGGGGCCGCTGCGGGTGACGGGAGACTGAGGTTTCGCAGCGGCGCGCATGCCGGAGGAAAAAATTGGTTCGCGCGGAGGCGCGGAGGCGCGGAGGGGGGTGCGTGCGGGGCGCTTTCGACCTGCCCGGCGAAGCCTCTGGATTTCGCTGCAACGAAAGATGCAGGCTGCTGACGCGGGAAGACTTTGCCGCGAACGCACCTCCTCCGCGTCTCCGCGCCTCCGCGCGAACCAATCCTCTTTGTCGGATTCGACGCCCGAACCCTATTGGACCGTCACCACCTCGACGCTCGCGCGCTGCCGCGCCAGTACGTCGGGATCGCTCGCCAGCGAATGGAGATAGGCGTGGCGCTCCGGCGTGCCGTGCTTGAGCGCATCCAGATGCGCGCGCTGGTCGCGGGTCAGGTTGAAGCGGACATAGCCCTTGGCCGTCAGGCACTGGTCGGTGGTGCTCTGGAGCGCGGTGCGCACCTCGCGGAAGCGGGCGCGGGGGTTGGCCCCGTCGGTGATGCGCGACACCTGCTGCGCGGTGTTCAGCGTCGCCGGATCGACCTCCAGCATCCCGCCCGCGCCCGGCGAAGGGGGCGGCGCGGCACCGCCCGTCGTCTGGGTGCCGAGCACCGTATCGAGCTGGCGCGAGGCGGTGATGAGCGTCTTGACCGCCTTCATCTGCGACACGTCGGTGGCGACCCCGGCCCGGCCGCATTCGATCGCGTCGGCGCGATATTGTTCGAGTCCCACGCCCGCGCGGCCCCAGCTTGATCGCGGCGGATCGGCGGCGATCGCCGTTCCCGCGACGCACAGCGCCACCACCGCCAGACCTGCCCGCATGACCATCCCTCCGCCGCTTTTCCGGTATTCTAGCGCAGCGCGGCGCGACGAACAACGCAACCCGGCCTTGCCGTCGCCGCAATTTGGGGCCATTTGGCGCACCATGCCTTTCTCTGTATTGCCCGAACCGCTTGCCGCGGCGCTTGCTGCGCGTGGTTACGAATCCCCCACCGCGGTACAGGCCGCGGTCCTGACCCCCGAAGCCGAGGGGCGCGACCTGCTGGTTTCCGCACAGACCGGCTCGGGCAAGACCGTCGCCTTCGGCCTCGCCATGGCGCGCGACCTGCTCGACGAGGACGCGAAGATGCCGCGTGCGGGCACGCCGCTGGCGCTGGCCATCGCCCCGACGCGCGAACTGGCGTTGCAGGTCGCGCGCGAGCTGCTGTGGCTCTACGGCCCGACCGGCGCGCGCATCGTGTCGTGCGTCGGCGGCATGGATGCCGCGCGCGAACGCCGCAATCTCAGCCATGGCGCGCACATCGTCGTCGGCACGCCGGGCCGGTTGCGCGACCATCTGGAGCGCGGCGCGCTCGACCTGTCGGGCCTGAAGGTCGCGATCCTCGACGAGGCCGACGAGATGCTCGACATGGGCTTCCGCGAGGATCTCGAAGGGATTCTCGACGGCACGCCTGCGGATCGGCGCACTTTGCTGTTCTCGGCCACGCTCGCCAAGCCGATCGTGGCGCTGGCCAGGCGCTACCAGAAGGACGCATACCGCATCGACACGCGCGAGGCGGAGCGCGGCCACGGCGACATCAGCTATCAGGCGATGACCGTCGCGCCGAACGACATCGAGAATGCGGTCGTCAACCTGCTGCGCCTGCACGAGCCGGACACCGCCTTCCTGTTCTGCGCCACGCGCGAGGCGGTGCGCCACCTCCACGCCAATCTGGTCGAGCGCGGGTTCGATGCGGTCGCGCTGTCGGGCGAGCATTCGCAGTCGGAGCGCAACCATGCGCTCCAGGCGCTGCGTGACCGTCGCGCCCGCGTGTGCGTCGCGACCGACGTGGCGGCGCGCGGTATCGATCTGCCCTCGCTCAGCCTCGTCGTCCATGTCGAGCTGCCGCGCGATGCCGAGGCGCTCCAGCACCGGTCGGGCCGCACCGGGCGCGCGGGCAAGAAGGGGATCGCCGCCCTCATCGTGCCGTTCCAGCGCCGCCGCCGGGTCGAAGGGTTGCTGCGCGACGCCCGGATCAACGCCGAATGGATCGGCGTGCCGACCCCCGAACAGATCCACGCCGCCGACCGCGACCGGCTGCTCGCCAAGCTGGCCGAGCCGGTCGAGTTCGACGAGGCCGATGTCGAGCTGGGCGCGCGCCTGCTCGCCGAAAAGTCGCCCGAGGATATCGCCGCGCTGCTGGTCCGCGCCTATCGCGCCAAGCTGCCCGCGCCCGAGGAACTGTCGGCAGGCGGCGTGCCCGAGCGGCGCGAGCGCCCCGAAGGGCCGCGCCCCGGCTTCGAGGATACGGTGTGGTTCCGCATGAACGTGGGCCGCCGCCAGAACGCCGACCCGCGCTGGCTGCTGCCGCTGCTGTGCCGCCGCGGCCATATCACCAAGGGCGAGATCGGCGCGATCCGCATCGGCAACGAGGAGTCGGCGTTCGAGATTCCGAAGGCGATCGCCGCCAAGTTCGTCGCCTCGGTCAAGCGCACCGCGACTCCCGACGACGACCTGATGTTCGAGCAGATGGCAGGCCCGCCCGCGATGCCGCAGCGCCGCCCGCAAGGCGCGCCGCCGCGCCATGCCGCGAAGCCGTACCGGCCGGGTTCGCGGCGGGGCTGAGCAGGGTTTTCACGCGAAGGCGCGAAGACGCGAAGCAGGTAGTAGCAGGTTGGTTCGCGCGGAGGCGCGGAGGCGCGGCGAAGCTGCGCTTGCGGCGATCGCCTGCCGCGCCAGCGGCTGTCATCGTTGTGGACAGCCGCAGGAGAAAGGCTTCGCCGGATCGGTGACGACGGTCCGGAGCGCAACCTCCTCCGCGCCTCCGCGCGAACCAACCTTCTTTCTTCTTCCCGTCACGCGCCGCCCGTTGCGCGAACCCGTGCAAAGGCGTATGGCGCGCCGGTTCGTCGAGTACAGACTCGCGAAGGCCGGGCGCCTGCGCGCCCTCTCCGCATAGCCGGGCCATGCCTTTCGTGACGAGGGATTCGCCGGATGCCGCGGCCGACATTCGGTCGCCGTGGCAATGCCGGTCAAAGACCGCCGGATTCAACCGGCCGGCCGGAAATGAATACAGAGCTAGGAACCAAGGATTTTATGGCCAGCATGGCAAATCCCACCCGTGACGATTTCGCGTCGATGCTCGACGACATGTTCGGTGCTTCGGAAAGCTTCGAGGGCCGCGTGGTCATCGGCACCGTCACCGGCATCGAGAATGATCTGGCCGTCATCGACGTCGGCCTGAAGTCCGAAGGCCGCGTGCCGCTGCGCGAATTCGCGGCGCCGGGCCAGAAGGCGGACCTGAAGGTCGGCGACGAGGTCGAGGTCTATGTCGACCGCGTCGAGAATGCGAACGGCGAAGCGATGCTCAGCCGCGACCGCGCCCGCCGCGAAGCCGCGTGGGACAAGCTGGAAACCGAATTCGCCAAGACCGCGCGCGTCGAGGGCGTGATCTTCGGTCGCGTCAAGGGCGGCTTCACCGTCGACCTGTCGGGCGCGGTCGCGTTCCTGCCGGGTTCGCAGGTCGATATCCGTCCGGTGCGTGACGTCACCCCGCTGATGGACATCCCCCAGCCGTTCCAGATCCTGAAGATGGACCGCAAGCGCGGCAACATCGTCGTGTCGCGCCGCGCCGTGCTCGAGGAAACCCGCGCCGAGCAGCGTTCGGGCCTGATCCAGAGCCTCGCCGAGGGCCAGGTTATCGACGGCGTGGTCAAGAACATCACCGATTACGGTGCGTTCGTCGACCTGGGCGGCATCGACGGCCTGCTGCACGTCACCGACCTGTCGTACAAGCGCGTCGGCCATCCGAGCGAAGTGCTGAACATCGGCGACACCGTCCGCGTCCAGATCATCCGCATCAACCGCGACACGCAGCGAATCTCGCTCGGCATGAAGCAGCTCGAGAGCGATCCGTGGGACGGCGCCGCCGCCAAGTATCCGATCGGTGCCAAGCTGTCGGGCCGCGTCACGAACATCACCGAATATGGTGCGTTCGTCGAGCTGGAGCCGGGCATCGAGGGTCTGGTGCACGTCAGCGAAATGTCGTGGACCAAGAAGAACGTCCATCCGGGCAAGATCGTCTCGACCAGCCAGGAAGTCGACGTCATCGTTCTGGAAGTCGATCAGGACAAGCGCCGCATCTCGCTGGGCCTCAAGCAGGCGCAGGCCAATCCGTGGGAGAAGTTCGCGGAAGAGCATCCGGTGGGTTCGACCGTCGAGGGCGAAGTCAAGAACGCGACCGAGTTCGGCCTGTTCATCGGCCTGGACGGCGATGTGGACGGCATGGTCCACATGTCGGACATCGCCTGGGGCATCTCGGGCGAGGACGCGCTCAACCTGCACCGCAAGGGCGAGACGGTCCAGGCCGTCGTGCTCGCGATCGAGCCGGACAAGGAGCGCATCTCGCTCGGCATGAAGCAGCTCGAGCGTGGCGGCCCGGTCGCCGCGCAGGCGGGTGATCGCCTGAACAAGAACGCGATCGTCACCGTCACCGTGCTCGAAGTCCGCGACGCGGGCCTCGAGGTGCAGCAGGGCGACGACGGCGCGACCGGCTTCATCAAGCGTACCGATCTCGGCCGCGACCGCGACGAGCAGCGTCCGGAGCGCTTCCAGGTCGGCCAGAAGTTCGACGCGATGGTGACGGGCTTCGATCGTTCCAAGAAGCCGACCTTCTCGATCAAGGCGATGCAGATCGCCGAAGAGAAGCAGGCGGTGGCGCAGTACGGTTCGTCCGATTCGGGCGCGTCGCTGGGCGACATCCTCGGCGAGGCGCTGAAGGCGCGCACCGAGCAGAAGTAATCGTCCGGTCCCGTAGCGGACTGAACGGCGGGGCGCTTCCGGTGACGGAAGCGCCCCGTTCTCGTTCAATCGAAAGACTAATTGGCGCGGCGTATAGATTTAGGTTAGGTCTCGCGGTCGCCAGGCTGGGGGGTGTCGCGGCCAGGGCATTGCGGTATGAAACTGGGGGCAAGATGATCCGATCCGAACTGGTGCAACTGGTGGCGCAGGACAATCCCGGCCTGCCGCTGCGCGATGTCGAACGGATCGTCGCGACCTTCTTCGACGCGATCACCGAGCGCCTGCGCGCGGACGGCCGGGTCGAACTGCGCGGCTTCGGCGCCTTCTCCACCCGTGCGCGCGATGCCCGCACCGGGCGCAACCCGCGCACCGGCGAATCGGTCGCGGTCGATGCCAAGCGCGTGCCCTATTTCAAGCCCGGCAAGGAAATGCGCGCGCGCCTGAACGTCTGACGCGCGGGATGCTCTGATCTGCGTCACTCCCGCGCAGTCGGGAGCCGATATGCGCTGAGGTCCCGAATCCATCGCGGGCCGAAGCGGCTATGGATTCCCGCCTGCGCGGGAATGACGAAGACCCCGGGTAACGCGCTACGCCTCGGCGCCGTCGGCCTTCCACAGCGCGCTGGTGCTGGGCAGCAGGAAGTGGCTGAACGGCAGGATCGCCGCGCCCACGGCGGGCGCATCCTCCGCCAGCATCGCCCGGCGTACCGGGGCCAGCGCGGGCAGGTTCGCGATCTCTGCCTGCAACCGTGCGGTCAGCCGCTCCGTCAGCGTATCGACATGCCGCCCCGGCAGGCGCCCGCCGACGAACACCGCCGCCGGATTGATGAGGCAGTTGATCGCGACCAGCGGGCCGACCAGCCGCTCGACCGCGCTGTCGATCCAGCGGTCGACCACCGCCAGCAGCGCCGGATCGTTCGCCGCCGCGCCCAGCATGTCGGCGATGCCGAACCCCGCCTCGCCCAGCGCCAGCGACAGCCGCGACAGCGAGACATGGTGCTGGATCTGCGCCTGTCCGCCGCGATCGTCGCTGCCGAGCAGGAAGCCCAGCTCGCCCGACCGGCCGTTGGCCCCCCGGAAATAGGCGCCGTCGATCACCAGCCCGCCGCCCAGCGCCGCCGAGACGAGGATGTAGAAGAAGCTGCCGTGATGCTGGCCATGCCCCAGCTGCAACTCGCCCATCGCGGCGGCGGCGGCGTCGTTCTCGACGAACACGGGCAGGCCCAGCGGATCGGCGAACAGCGCGGCCAGGTCGACGCTGTCCCATTCGGCATAGGCGGCGGGGCGTCCGGGCAGGTCGACGCTGCCCAGATCGTCGGGCCGCGCCACGCCGATGCCGACCAGCCGCGCGGCGTCGATCCCCGCCTCGGCGATCAGCGTGCCCACGCGCGCGCGGTACAGCGCGGCGACATCGGCGGGCAGCGCGAAGTCCACCTCCTGCGTCATGCGCGCCAGCGTGCCGCCCGCGAAATCGACCAGCACGAACGTCACATGGTCGCGATCGACGTTGATGCCGATCGCGAAGCAGGCGGCGCGGTTGATGACCAGCTTGGTCGGCGGCTGCCCGCGCCCGCCGCGCCGCTGCCCCGCCTCGACGATCATCCCGTCGTTCAGCAACCGGCGGGTGATGTTGGCGATCGCGGGCGGGGTCAGCCCGGTGATCCCGGCCAGGTCGACGCGGGTGATCGATCCCGACACCCGGATCGCGTGCAGCGTCACCCGCTGGTTATGGTCGGCGGCACGTTCGAGGTTGGTGCCCGACAGCCGCACCGGGGAAGGGGCGGGCGTCACGGCCTGATCCGGCGGAAGACGCGACGGTCGAACGGCAAGAATGGCCTCCTGATATGCCGGGCATAGCGGAACGCCCGACTCGAAATCCTGCTATCGCCGTTCGGGCCGGGCGGGCGCAAGCGGCAAGTCGCGCGAGACGTGGCGGGTCTTGCGCGGGCGACCGCATCGCCTATCGTGGACGGTAACGCCGGATACCGTGTCCGGCATCCCTTTCCGGGCGGCTGTTGTCCCGCCGCCCCGCCGATGGAGTAGCGATGTCCCGCCATGTCCTTGCCGCGATCGCCTGCCTGATGACCACCACGCCCGCTTTTGCCCAGACCATCGCCTATCCGCCGACCCGCACCGTGCCGCAGGTGGACGAACAGTTCGGGGTCAAGGTCGCCGACCCGTACCGCTGGCTCGAGAACGACGTCCGCAACGATCCGGAGGTCGCCGCCTGGGTCGCCGCGCAGAACAAGGTGACGGACGCCTATCTGGCGACGCTGCCGGGCCGCGACATCTTCAAGCGGCGGCTGACCGCGCTGTTCGATTACGAACGCTTCGGCGTGCCCAACCGCGAAGGGGGCCGCTATTTCTACAGCCGCAATTCGGGGTTGCAGAACCAGTCGGTGCTCTATGTCCGCGACAGCCTGAACGGGCCGGGGCGGGTGCTGATCGATCCCAACGGCTGGTCGAAGGACGGGGCGACGGCGCTGGCCGAATGGTCGCCGTCGAAGGACGGCAAGCGGCTGCTCTATTCGATCCAGGACGGCGGCAGCGACTGGCGCAAGCTGCGCGTGCTCGATGTCGACAGCGGCAAGGTGCTCGACGACCAGATCGACTGGGTGAAATACGGCCTGTCCGCATCATGGGTGAAGGACGGCTCGGGCTTCTACTACGCCCGCTTACCGACCCCGGAGAAGGGGCAGGAGTTCCAGAGCCAGAACCTGAACGCCAAGGTCTATTTCCACAAGCTCGGCACGCCGCAGAGCGCCGACACGCTGGTGTACGAACGGCCCGACCAGCCGCGCTATACCTTCTATCCCGGCATCACCGACGACGGGCGCTGGCTGGTCATCTCGACCAGCGGGCCGGGCGATCACATCGAGATCGCGGTGATGGACCTGACGAAGCCCGGCGACAAGCCGCGCACGATCATCAACACCGATAACGTCGACTGGAACACCGTCGGATCGCAGGGCAGCACGCTGTACCTGACCACGACGCAGGGTGCGCCGCGCCTGCGCATCGTCAGCATCGACATGGCCGCACCCACGCCCACCCCGCGCGAAGTGGTGGCCGAGGACAAGGCGGTGCTGAACGGTGCGTCGCTGGTCGGCGGGCGGATCATGGCCGCCTATCTGGTCGATGCGAAGACCGAGGTGAAGCGCTTCACCCTCGACGGCAAGCCCGACGGCAGCATCGCGCTGCCCGGCATCGGCACGGTCGGCGGGGTCGGCGGCGAACTGGACAACAACGAAGGGTTCTTCGCCTTCTCCAGCTTCGCCACCCCGACGACCATCTATCGCTATGACGTGGCGTCGCGCACGGTGACGCCATGGGCCAGCCCCAAGGTCGCGTTCGATCCGAGCCAGTATGACGTGCGCCAGCGCTTCTACACGTCGAAGGACGGGACGAAGGTGCCGATGTTCATCGTCAGGCGCAAGGACGTGACCGGCCCCGCGCCGACGCTGCTCTATGCGTACGGCGGGTTCAACGTGCCGATCCTGCCCGGCTTCTCGCCCGGCCGCATCGCATGGCTGGAGCAGGGCGGGGTGCTGGCGGTCGCCAACATCCGCGGCGGCAGCGAATATGGCAAGGCGTGGCACGACGGCGGCAAGCTGCTGAACAAGCAGAACGTGTTCGACGACTTCATCGCGGCGGGCGAGGATCTGATCGCGCAAGGCGTGACCGGCAAGGGCCAGCTGGCGATCCAGGGCGGGTCGAACGGCGGCCTGCTGGTCGGTGCGGTCGTGAACCAGCGGCCCGACCTGTTCGCCGCCGCGCTGCCTGCGGTCGGCGTGATGGACATGCTGCGCTTCGACCGGTTCACGGCGGGGCGCTACTGGGTGGATGATTACGGCGTGCCCGCGAAGGAGGCGGATTTCCGCAACCTGCTGGCCTATTCCCCCTATCATAACGTGAAGGCGGGCAAGCCCTATCCGGCGATCCTCGCCACCACCGCCGACACCGACGATCGCGTGGTGCCGGGGCATACGTTCAAATACACCGCGATGCTCCAGTCGATGGACCTCGGGCCGAAGCCGCGCCTCGTCCGCATCGAGACGCGCGCCGGTCACGGCTCGGGCAAGCCGACCGACAAGGTGATCGAGGAAACCGCCGATCTGTGGGCGTTCATCGCCAAATGGACGGGGATGACGGTGAAGCCGGTGCAGTAAGGGTTCGGGTTCACGCGAAGGCCGCCAAGAGAAGAAGAGAGATTTTCGCGCAGAGGCGCAGAGGCGCGGAGGAGTTGCGATTGCGGCACCCCCTCCGCCGCGTCAGCGGCCTTCATCCTCGAAGCAACGGGAGCGGGCGTCTCCCGATCGCCGGTCCGTCGCCATAGGCGCAACCTCTCTGCGCCTCTGCGCGAAATCTCTCCTGCCTTTCTTCCTCCGCGTCTTCGCGCCTTCGCGTGAAACCGAATCCTTCCGGCCCGGCAAAGGGCTGGCACACCCCCGAAGCTCTGCTATCGGGTGCCCATGAACGAGACCCCCGATTCCATCCTGATCGTCGACTTCGGCAGCCAGGTGACGCAGCTCATCGCCCGGCGCGTGCGCGAGGCCGGCGTCTATTCCGAGATCGTGCCCTTCCAGAAGGCCGAGGAAGCCTTCGCGCGGCTGGCGCCCAAGGGCGTGATCCTGTCGGGCGGTCCCGCTTCGGTATGCGACGCGGGCAGCCCCCGCGCCCCCCAGGCGATCTTCGAATCGAAAATCCCCGTCCTCGGCATCTGCTACGGTCAGCAGGTCATGACCGAGCAGCTGGGCGGCAAGGTCGAGAAGGGCCATTCGGGCGAGTTCGGCGAAGCCTATGTCGAGGTCGCCGAAACCTGCGCGCTGTTCGACGGCCTGTGGGCGACGGGCGAGCGCCATCAGGTGTGGATGAGCCACGGCGACAAGGTGGCGGCGATCGCGCCCGGCTTCCATGTGGTTGCGACCAGCGCGGGCGCACCGTTCGCGATCATCGCCGACGACAGCCGCCGCTACTACGGCGTGCAGTTCCACCCGGAAGTCTACCACACCCCCGACGGCGCGAAGCTGATCGCCAATTTCGCCCGCCACGTCTGCGGCCTGTCGGGCGACTGGACGATGGCCGAGTTCCGTGCGCTGAAAATCGCCGAGATCCGCGAGCAGGTCGGTTCGGGGAAGGTCATCTGCGGCCTGTCGGGCGGCGTGGACAGCTCGGTCGCGGCGCTGCTGATCCATGAGGCGATCGGCGACCAGTTGACCTGCGTGTTCGTCGACGGCGGCATCCTGCGCATGGGCGAGGCGGAGCAGGTCGTCAGCCTGTTCCGCGGCCACTACAACATCCCGCTCGTCCATGTCGACGCGCAGGACCTGTTCATGGACGGTCTGGCGGGCGTCGCCGACCCGGAGGCGAAGCGCAAGTTCATCGGCAAGACCTTCATCGACGTATTCGAGGCGGAGGCGAAGAAGCTGGGCGGTGCGCAGTTCCTCGCGCAGGGCACGCTCTATCCGGACGTGATCGAGAGCGTCAGCTTCACCGGCGGCCCCTCCGTGACGATCAAGAGCCACCATAACGTCGGCGGCCTACCCGAGCGCATGAACATGGCGCTGGTCGAACCCTTGCGCGAACTGTTCAAGGACGAGGTGCGCGCACTGGGCCGCGAACTGGGCCTGCCGGACGTGTTCGTCGGCCGCCACCCGTTCCCCGGACCCGGCCTCGCCATCCGCATCCCCGGCGAGGTGACGCGCGAGCGCTGCGATATCCTGCGCAAGGCCGACCAGATCTACCTCGAAGAGATCCGTGCAGCGGGGCTGTACGACACCATCTGGCAGGCGTTCGCGGTGCTGCTGCCGGTGCGCAGCGTCGGCGTGATGGGCGACGGGCGGACGTACGACAACGTACTTGCGCTGCGGGCGGTCACCTCGACCGACGGCATGACCGCGCAGGCGTTCCAGTTCCCCGGCGACTTCCTGCCCCGCGTCGCCACCCGCATCATCAACGAGGTGAAGGGCATCAACCGCGTCACCTACGACTATACCAGCAAGCCGCCCGGCACGATCGAGTGGGAATGACCGGGACGCAAAATCGTCCGGGGGACGATTTTCGCCCGGTCATTCACCCCGCGCAAGCGGGGTGCTGACGAAGATTCACATCGTCCAGGGGACGCTTTGTGCCGGATCATTCGGTCGGCGGTAGCCGACCGCTGAGCGGAGAGGCAATCACCCGGGGGGGCGATCGACCCCGCTTCATTCGCCCCGCGCAAGTAGTGCGAGCCTTGCCGAGGGAAAGGCAACGGTGACGACGAGCCCGCCGCCCGGCCGATCCGCGAAGGCGACCTCCGCACCGTGGAACTCCGCGATGCGCAGGACTGCGCTCAGCCCCAGTCCGGCTCCCTGCGTGCCCGCCGCCGCCGGTCCCCGCCGCAGATAGCTGCCGGGATCGTCGGGCAGACCTGCCGTTCCCATTCCCGCATCGGCGACGATCAGCGTCGCCCGCTCGCCGTCGATCCGGGTCGCGACCGTCACCTCGCTGTCGGGCGCAGTGAACTTCACCGCATTGGCGACGAGGTTGGCGACCAGCCGCTCGACCAGCGCCGCCTCACCCGCGATCGGTGTCGCTGCCAGATCGGCAGTGATCGTCACCCCGCGCTCGGCGGCGGCCGCCGTGTAGAGGTCGACGACGAGATAGGCGATGGTGTGCAGCGCCACGCGATCGGCATGCAGCGGGCGTGTGCGCAGCGCCGCGAGATACAGGATGCTGTCGAACACGTGCAGCAACCGCCCTACCTCGACCCGGCAGGCCGCAGCCAGCGTGTCGGGGTGGTCGGCGGCGTCGATCCGGCTGATCGCCAGCGCCACCGGGCCGCGCAGCTCATGCGCGAATCGTTCGGCAAAGAGCTGGAACCCGTCGAACTGGCGCTGCACGATCGCCAGGCACCGATCGATGCCGTGTCCCACGCGCCCGGCAAGGTCGGTCGCAGGATCGTCGATCCGAGCGTCCAGCGTCCCGGACTGGAACGCCAGCAACGTCGCCTCGATATGCGCGAGGCGGGCGCGCAGCCGGCGTGCCACCACCATGTGGCGCAGCAGCGCGACCGTGACGATCGCGGCCGTGCTGCCGATCAGCCACCACCAGGCATTGTCGGCGACCGCACCCATCGTCGGCACGGGCCGGGCGATCATTAGCGGATAATGGCCGTCGATCCGGGTCGCCCGGGCAAGGACCGGGCCGATCCCCGCGACGGTACCGGTGATCCATCCGTCGGACCCGGCGGCGCCCAGCCCGTCGGGCAGGTTGCCGACGATCCGTTCCCCGGTTTCGGGATCGGTCAGCCGATACAGGAACCGCTCGCCCCCGGCCCGATCGCGCGCTTCGAGCAGGGTGATGGCGAACGCGGCGTTGCCGTGCCGCTCGGCGGTCGTGAGGACCGCCAGGTCGGCGGTGATCTGCGTGCGCTGGTCGCGCAGCCACCATGTGTCCACCGCGCGCGCACTGAAATGCAGCCCGGTCAGCGCCAGCAACGCCAGCATGAGGACCGCTGCGATCGATCCGCGCGCGCTCACCCCCCGGTCGCGCCCCGCACGTCGAGCAGATAGCCGCGCCCCGGCACGGTGCGGATCAGCGGCGCGGAGGTGACCGCCTCTATATCGCGCCGCAGGCGGCTGACGGCGGCCTGGATCGGCGATTCCTGCGGCGGCAGGTTGGGAAAGCGCGACCAGACCGTCTGCCACAGCATCGCAGGGCTCACTACCTGCCCGGCGTCCAGCGCGAGGCAGACGAGGATGTCGAAGCTCTGCCCGCGCAACGGGATGCGTTCGCCCAGCCAGTGCGCCGAATGGTGATGGCGGCTGACCCGCAGCGGTCCGATCCTGAGCAGGGCGGGATCGCTGTCCCGCGCACGGCGGGCGAGCGCGCGCAACCGGGCGATCAATTCATCCGGATCGAACGGTTTGGCCAGATAGTCGTCCGCCCCGGTATCCAGCATCGCCGCGGGCGGATGCGCCGCGGCGAACTGCGTGAGCATCAGCACCGGGATGGCGACCCCTGCGTCGCGCAGGCCGCGAACGATATCGCTGCCCTTAACCGTTTGATCGGCCAAATGGATATCGGTGACGAGTACGTCGAACGCCGCGACGCGGAACGACGTGGCGAACTCGTCGCGGGACCGGAACCAGGTCGTCGTCCAGCCGACCGCAGCGGTCGCGCGATCAACCAGTTGCGCCCATTCATATTCGTCTTCCAACAATGCGACTCGCATGGCCGTCTTTCGCCAGGTGGATCGAAATCAACTTGACCGCTACGTCGGGCGACGCCGTTTTCCACCCGATATATTTTGTTGGAAGGGATTTCGCGGATGCTGTGGCCGTTATTGCTCATCGCGTCGGTGCAATGCGGCGGGGCCGATCCGGTCGCGATGCTGGCACAGGCCGATCGGCTCCGGGCCGCCGGGCACGCGCGTCGCGATCCGCAACTGCTGGTGCGCGGCGTATCCTGCGCGGCGCGGGCGTCGGGGGCGGTGTTCGACATCGAGGGCGATCCCGCGCCGATCGATCTGGCGGAGCGTATCGCCGAGGCGCGCATACTTGCCGAGGACGACGTCGCGCTGAACGCGACGCTGGATGCGGTGCCGGTCGACCGCGGGCGTGCAGGGGGCAGCACGGCCTTTGCCGGACGGGCAACGACGGACCGGCCGTGGCGGCGGCGCATCCCGTTCGACGGCGGCGAGACCGCCATGCTCTACCTGCGCACCGATGCGCCTGCGCGGATGGTCGTGCGCGATGCGGCGGGGCGCGTGCGATGCGATGCGCGCCGGGCGAGCGGGCGGGTGCTGTGCCGCTGGCTGCCCGCCGGACGCGAGGTGGTGGAGGTGCAGGTCATGCTCACCCGGCCCAAAGACCCGGATCGCGCCTTCGCGCTGTTCACCAACTGAGGCTGCCCGATCCGTCCGCGGGGGCCATGTCCTGACATCGGGCGTCAGGCGGCGGGTTGTCGTTGTCTCTGGCGCGATTCGCCGCCCATTCGTCGCTGCATCGATCCCGGTTTCTACCGGGGATATCGGCGAAGGGGGCGGCGATGAATCACCTGATGATCGGATTGGGCGGCACGGGCGGCAAGGTGATCGCAGGGCTGCGCCGTGCGATATTCCAGCAATATGGCGATGTCGCCCCGCCCGAACTGGCGGTCGATTTCCTCTATATCGATTCGTCTGTCCACGACACCGAACAGGCGACGGTGACGTCGGTGTTGCAGGACAGCGACCAACGCTGGCGGACCAACGGCCGGTCGGTGCAGTTGCTGCCGGCGCAGGTCGTGCTGCTGAAGCAGGGTAATGTCGCGCAGATCATCGAGCAGGTCGAGGATTACGGCACGATCCGGTCGTGGATCGGCGACCGCGCCTTGTGGCGATCGATCATGGCAGGTGCGCCGAACGGCATCGAGGCGGCGGGACAGTTGCGCCGGTTCGGGCGGCTGCTGGCGGCGCAGAACGTCCATGCGATCGATCAGGCGATCAAGATGCGGCTGGACGGAACGGGCGGCGTCCAACTCTCGGAATGGACGTTCCATGTCGTTGCGGGCCTGGCCGGCGGGACCGGATCAGGAACGCTGATCGACCTGATCGGCCATTTGCGTTCGCTGAGCCAGGGGCAGCGCGGCAAGATCGTGATCTATGCGGTATTGCCCGAAGAGGAGGACACGCACTGGGCCAAGGGCAATTACCACGCCAACGGCTATGCCGCGCTCAGCGAGATCAACGCGCTGCTGGCGGGCAGCTTTAGCCCGACCGACATCGCCGGGACCGGCGCGCGGTATGATTTCCGCAAGCCGATCGACAATATCTGGGTGATGTCGCCGACCAACGATCAGGCGCTACGCGTGGATGTCGGTGTAACCCTGCCCAATCTGTGCGCCGATGCGATCTATCAGGTCGTGATCGCTTCGGGGATGGCAAGGGCGCTCGATGCCGAACAGGCGACGCAGACGTCGGAACAGGGCTGGCGCGCCATGACCACCGGCGAGAACTTCCGGGGCGAGTATGAAGGCGATTCGACCGAGGCGACCGCTCCCAAGACCCGCGCCAATCGCTTCACGAGCTTCGGCATCAGCCGGGTCGCCATCCCGACGCAGGAAATCGCGGAATATGCCTCGGCGTCGTTCACCCGGCAGTTCCTGCTGCAATCGCTGAACAATGCGTGGCTCGACGGCACCGGCTTCGTCGAGACGCGCAAGCCGTTCGACGTGGCGGCGGAAGTGCGTTCGCCCGAACGGCGCAACGGATGGTATCTGTCGGACCAGCATCTGCGGATCGAAACCGCGTCGCTGGACAATGACAAGGCGACATGGCGTTCGATCGCCGACGAGTTCCGCGGCGCGATCAACGGCAAGACGACGGCGATCATCGGCGGTGACATGTCGAGCGACGGATGGCCGCGCGCGCTCGACGAATTCGCGCGGGGGTTCAGCGAACGGCAGTTCCGGCTGGTCGGGGTCTCGGAATTCTACCGCGTGGCCGAGCGCGGCATCGTCGATCGCGCGCGCCATATCGTCCACCACCGGATCGGGCCTGACCTGTTCGCGAAATGGAACGACGGCACCTGGTCGCTGCGCGACATCGCGCGCATCCTCGAGGAACTGATCGCCGATACCGGCGAGCGCATGCGCGGGTTCGACGGACGCATCGCCGAAGCGACGCGGCGTGAGGGAGAATGCGCCACCCGGCTGACGCAACAGGAAACGACGTTCCGCAACAGCAGCAAGATTTCGCCCATGCGACTGGTGCGCAGTCGCCCGCAAATGCTGGAGGCGATCGCGCAGGCCCAGTCGGAACTGCACACCGCGCGCGCCGACAAGGTCGCCTTCGGCTTTGCCCAGCGCCTGTCGAGCGCCATTCTCACCGAATTGCAGCGGCTGCGCGCCGATGCGGAGGAAGTCGCGAAGCGGTTCGCCGTCGCGCTGGAGACGGTCGAACGACGGCAGGCGGCGCGGGTGCGGGTCGATGGCAACGGCGATGCCGTGCAACTCCACAAGCTGTACGATCCCGAACATATCCGCGACGTCGTCCGGCGGCTGGAACAGGACGAGGGACTGCAACGCCTGCGCACCGCCGAGCTGCGCGGCAAATTGCTCGAGCAGCTCGGGCCGCAGCGGTCGTTCGCCGCGCTGGTGGAGCGGGTGAACGATGCCCGCATCGTCGCCACGCTGGAGGAACCGGCACAGGCGGCGGTGGAGGCGACGTTGGACGCGCTCGACAGCGACCGCGACCATATCCTGCAGGGGCGGGTCATCCAGAAGCTGTACGACGAATATGCGTCGCGCGACGATGCGCTCCGGAAATTTCTCGGCACCCAGTTGCGCCGCGCGGCGAGTTTTGCGCCGCTCGACCCCAACCAGCGGATCGCGCACGGCGTCGGCGCGATCACCCGTCGCGTGGCGGCATTCGTGCCCGCCGAGGCGGGGCTGAGCGACGAACTGCGGGCGTTCCGGACCCGGATGGTCGGCTATATCCGCTCCGCGGCGAGCGAGATTCCGGTCGATATCATCGATACGGCGGACCGCGATCACGAGATCGTGTTCCTCAGCCTGACCAACCAGTTCGCGTTGCGACACCTGCGTTCGCTGGCCCGGCTCCGCGACAAGTATCGCGAGATGGTCGACGGGCCGGACGGTGCGCGCAAGCGGCTGGAACTCCATATCGAAGGGGACGGGACGACGCTTCCGTCGCTGTTCGCGCGGGGTATCGACGAGCTGCGCGCCGACATGCGGCCCTATTGGCTGATCGGGCAGGTCGAGACGCTGTTCCGCGAGCGGACCAATCCGACGACCGGCGCGCCCGAGGTCTTCTTCGTCGTCCGCGACGAGCATGGTCGCGAACGGCCCGTCGTGATCGGTGACACCATCGTGAACGGCACGGCCCGCCTCACCGGCGACACCGCCTATCCGCTCCAGGCAAGGGTCGAACGCCATCTGGCGGGGCTGGTCCATGTCGATGCCCGCGCGGGGCTGATGGCACGGCTGGCGGAGCATCAGAACGAGGTGATGCGCCGGTTCGACTATGACGAGACCCGGCCCGAGGTGCGCGGCGCGATCGCCGATGTCGCCGCTGCCTGCGCACTGGTCAACCAGCAGCGCGCCGCCGCCTGACGGCACGGGCGAACACCCCATGACGACAACGCGAGGGCGCGATGAAAGTCCGGTGCCAGCATTTCGGGAACTGCCCCCTCCAGCTCGACGACGGGCGGGCGCACGAGGTCGAGAGTATCGAGGGCATCGGCTGCCCGCTGCACGCCGACGGCAACCAGTGCCAGGTGGAGGCGGTGCGCGGCGGCGGCGGTGGCGCGGCGCTCACCCGTCGCGCGCGGATCGCGGCATTGGCGGTGGTCGGCGCGGGGCTGGTCGGCGGGATCGGCTGGGGCGGCTATGCGCTGACGGCAGGCGCGTTTTCCGGCTGCGAGGTCAAGGACGTCGAGCAGTTGATGGCGCTCGACCCCAAGGTCGGCGAACTGGAATCGAGCGGCATCGACTGTTTCGACGCCGGGCGGCGCGACGGTGACGTCGGCAAGCTCGTGGCCGGGACGACGGCGCTCCGGATGGCGGCGGACAAGGGATCGGTCGCGGCGGCGTTCCAGTTGGGGCGGATGCTCGATCCGCTGGCGCGGCCCGCGCTGGAGGAGGATGCCGCGCGGGTCGGGCTGCTGCCCGCGCCCGATCCGGCCGAAGCGCTGCGCTTCTATCTGAAGGCGGGCGCCCATGCCGGCGCGCCCGAAGCCGCGGCGGCGTTGCGCGCGAAATTCCCCGAGTTGCGTGCCGATGCGACCGGGCGCGACGGCGCGCCGCTGGCCATGCCGGGCCATTCCGGCCTGTACCAGCGGGTCCTCACCAAGCCCGGCGCGCTGCTGGCGACCGCGCCCGGCGGGACGGGGGGCGCACCGCTGCCGACGTTCGACATCCTCTATGTCTTCGGCGCGCGACCGGGCTGGCGACAGGTCGGCCACACGCTGGAAAATGGTGCCGAAGGCTGGGTCCGCGAAGAAGCGGTGCAGCCGTGGAACGTCATGCTCGTGATGCAATATGCTCCGCAGGGCGGCCGCCTGCCGGTGCTGTTCTTCCAGGACGAGACCGCGCTCAAGGGGCTGCTGATCGGCGGCGATCCGGCGGGGGAGGCGGACGCCATCGCCCGGTCCGCGGCGACCGCCACCCCCGATCCGCGCCTGCTCGGCGTCGAGGAGCGGGCGGTCGACTGGCAAACGATGCCCTATGTCATGCCGGTGCTCAAGGCATCGCCGGTAACCGCGAACGACGGGCGTACGGTGTATCTGGCCAATATCGCCTCGGTCGCCGGACAGGGCGCGCGGTCGCCCGCCGCCGCGGGGACGCCGGGCTATTGCGCGGGCAGCGCGCTGGCGTCGATCGTCCACGAGATCGTGTTCGTCATCGACACGACCGCATCGATGGGTCCGTATATCGACGGCGTACGCCGGATC
The DNA here is from genome assembly GCF_040049155.1 of Sphingomonas silueang. NCBI lineage: Bacteria > Pseudomonadati > Pseudomonadota > Alphaproteobacteria > Sphingomonadales > Sphingomonadaceae > Sphingomonas > Sphingomonas silueang. Next base: position 153,954 of record NZ_JBDZDK010000002.1, on the reverse strand, counting down.
GCCGCGACATGGCGCGACGAGATCGCGAGGCGCGGCCTGAAGGACAAGTTCCGCTTCGGCGTCGTCGCCTATCGCAACAACATGGACGCCGAACCGCAGCGCAGCGGGCTGGAATATGTCACGCGGGTCGCGCTGCCCCTGTCGCCGCAGGCGGATGCCGACCGGTTCGTCGCGGCGATGGACACGCTGAAGCCGGCGACCGTGTCCACCCACAGCTTCGACGAAGATGCCGTCGCCGGGTTGCATGAGGGGCTGGGGTTCGACTGGCGCCAGGGGTGCGGGTTGCGGATGCTGTTCCTCGTCACCGACGCGGGGGCGCTGCGGTCGGACGATCCGCATGCCCGCCACCAGGGCATCGGGCTGTCGACCATCGCGGCGCGCGCGGCGGGGGACGGCATCTCGGTCCTGCCGGTCCATATCCGGACGGCGGAGGCGCGCGCCGCGCGCAATATCGACGGGGCCGCACAGCAGTATCGCACCGAATTGCGCACCGATGGGGGAACATCCTCCTATCGGCTGATCGAGGGCGGTTCGTCGGCGGCATTCGATGGCTATCTGCGTGACGTGGGGACGCTGATCGACGCGATCGCCGCCGAACGTCGCAACCAGACGGTCGCCCGCCCGGCGATCGCCGCCGCCGACACGGCGGTGTCGGTCAAGGACATGGTGCTGGGCAAGCTGTTCAGCGTGCAGCAGCGTTTCCTCGGCGCGGCGGCGCAGGTGAGCGCCCCGACCTTCCAGTCGAGCTGGACCAGCGACCGCGATCTCGCCAACCTCGATCATGCCGCGCTGGAGGTCAGCGTCTATCTGACCCGGCGGCAGTTGAACCAGCTCGCCGAAAAGACCCGCAGCCTCGTCGCCAACGCCACGCTCGCGCGGACGGGCAGCGCCGAGTTCTTCGACCTGCTGCGGACGCTGTCGGCGGCAACGGCGCAGGACCCGCAACGCTTCACCGGCGAACGCGCGGCGCTCGGCGCGCTGATGCCGTCGTTCCTGACGCTGCTCCCCTATCGCAGCGATGCGCTGGCGCTGACCGCCGCCGACTGGCGGGCGATGGGGCCGTCGAAACAGGCGGCGTTCGTCCGTCGCCTACGCGAGAAGCTGTCCTATTATGCGATCCTCGATGGCGACCAGTCGCGCTGGCGCGCGATCGGCAGTAGCGATCCGGCCGAACTGGTCGCGCTGGTGCCGCTCCGGGAACTGCCGTGACGGCCGCGCTGCTCTGCTCGATGCGCGAGACGGCGGTGCGCGTCGGTGAATCCGCCGAGCGTTTCACGCTGGCGATCGATGCGTTCGACGTGATGCGCGGCGAACGGCTGGCGATCGTCGCGCCGAGCGGCTCGGGCAAGAGCCTGTTCCTCGAATGCCTCGCGCTGATGCGCCCGCCGTGGAAGAGCGCGCGCTTCGACCTGCGGGAGCGGGGCGGCGGCTGGCTGGACGCGCGCGGGGCATGGGCGGCGGACGACCGCGCGCGGCTGCTGCGCCACCGCCGGACCGAAACCGGCTTCCTGTTGCAGGGCGGTGGGCTGCTGTCGGCGCTCAGCGTATGCGACAATCTGCGGCTGCCCGCGCGGATCGCCGGGCGCGATCCGGGGGCAGGCGCGCGGCTGTTGGCGGCGCTGGGGATCGGCGACCTGCTCGCGCGTCGTCCCGCCACGCTGTCGGGCGGGCAGCGGCAGCGGGTGGCGCTGGCGCGCGCCGCCGCGACGGGGCCCACGCTCCTGATCGCCGACGAACCGACCGCCGCGCTCGATCCCGACAATGCCGGTCGCACCCTGTCGACGATCGCCGGGCTGGCGGCGGACGGCGCGGTGGGCGCGGCGGTCATCGTCACGCATGACGGCGCGATGGCGGCGGCGCACGGCTTCGAGACGCTCGGCATCGCGCTGGACGGCGCGGGGGCGAACCGGACCGGCTGGTTGTCGCCGCGCATCGCCGCCGATGCCGGTGATGCGGAGACGGCGCGATGATGGCGATCGCGGCCGAGCTGGCATGGAAGGACTGGCGCCATGAATGGGCGATGTCGCTGTGCCTTGCGATCGGGGTCGCGGCGGCGGCGATGCCCCTGCTGCTGCTGCTCTCGGTTGGCGGCGGGATATTGCGGCAGATGTGGGACGAGCTCGACCGCCACCCCGCCAGCCGCGAACTGATCGCCACCGGCCAGCCGGTGGTACCGCCCGCCCTGATCGAGCGGCTGCGTAACCGGCGCGACGTGGCGTTCGTCGCGCCGCAGACGCGACTGCTCGCGGCGGGGGCGGTGGTGCGTGCGCCGAACGGGGACGGCGCGGCGGTGGACATGGTACCGAGCGGCGCGGGCGATCCGCTGCTCGATGCGCCGTGGCGACCCGGCACGATCGCGCTGTCCGACGCGGTTGCGCGCAAGCTGGGTGTGGGACGCGGCGATGCGGTGACGCTGTCGATCGAGCGGGTGCGTCGCGACGGTACCCGCGAACAGGCGCGCATCGCGGTGCGGGTGGTGCAGGTCGCGGCGGCGCAACAGGCCGACAGTTCCCGCGCGTTCGTCCTCGTCGATCCTGCGCTGCTGCTGGCGAGCGAAGTGTGGCGCGACAGCGACGACGATCGCCCGCTGCGCGCGCTGGTCGCAGCGGGCAGTCGTCCGATGCGGTACGCCGGCCTGCGCCTCTATGCCCGCACGCTGCATGATGTCGCGCCGTTGCGTACGCTGCTGCTGGACCAGGGGATCGCCACCGACAGCCGGATCGACGCCATCCGACTGGTCGCGCGGCTCGAGCGCGGACTGGACATCTTCCTGCTGGTGATCGGGGCGATGACCGCCACCGGCCTGGGCCTTTCGCTCGCCGCCGCCGAATGGAGCTGGGTCGAACGCAAGCGCCGCGATTTCAGCTATCTGCGGCTGATCGGCCTGCCGCCGCATGCGTTGCGCGCGGTGCCGCTGGCCCATGCGGTGCTGGTGGTGTCGCCGGGGATCGTGCTGGCCGTGCTGCTGGCATGCGGCGGGCAGGCGCTGCTCAACATGCTGTTCGCCGGGCAGTTGGGAACGGTGCAGGGGTTGGGGCGGATCGCGGCGGGCGACGTCGCGCTGGTCGCCGGGATCGCGCTGGCGGCGGCGCTGGCGGCAGGGGCGGCGGCGGCGGCCAATGCCGCGCGGACCTCGCCCATCCTGGCGTTGCGGGGGAGCGAGTGATGCGGCGGTGGATGACGGCGGCGGCGGCGATCGGCGCGGTGCTGACGGCGGCCGGATGCCGCGATCGGGGCGGCGGTGGCGGCAATGCCGCCACGGCCCGCGGCGGGGTGAAGAGCTGGTGCCAGATCGACGATCCCGGCATGGTCGAACACGCCCGCCGCGCGGCGCGGGCGGCACGCGACGTCATTCCGACGCTGCCGTGCGCGTCCGAACGCCCCGCGGCCGAACGGCCCGATGAACTGGTACTGCCGATGCCCTGCGGGCGGCGGATGGTGTTCCGCGCGGTACGGGTCGCGACCGGCGACGCGCTGGACAGCGAACGCGCGCTGTTCGGCGATGCGGACGCCGCCGATCCGCTGCGCAAGGCGGTGAGCGGCAGCTGGTGGGGCGAGGTGGCGGGGGGATTTCCCGGCAGCGCCGACGGATCGGGCACCAGCCTGTATTACATCGGCAAATATGAAGTGACCGAGCCGCAGGCGAGCATCTTCACCGGAGGGGCGCCGGATGAGTCCTATGCCGACGGTTCCGCCGCATGTGCCCGTGCCGAAGCCGCGCTGGCAAGGACCGACGGCGACTGGGTGTTACCGGCGACCGGCATCGGCTGGGCCGACGCGGTCGCCTTTGCCGATCGCTATTCGCGCTGGCTGATCGCACGGGAGAAGGCGGGTGGCGGTCCGGGCAGCCTGCTGCCGTCGAACGGCGCGCGGCCGGGCTATGTCCGCCTGCCGACCGAGGCGGAATGGGAATTCGCCGCGCGCGAAGGACGCGAGGCGTCCGACGGCGGGCGCGGCCATGGCATTCCGGCGGGATGGGGACCGGCGGACGGTTCTGCCGACCTTGCCGCCATCGGCTGGTTCGCGGGCGTGGGTCAGGCGCCGCCAGACGGCAGTGCGGTATATTATGTCGGGCAGAAGGCCCCGAACCGCCTGATGCTGTTCGACATGGTCGGCAATGCGGAGGAGTTGACCGCCGACCTGTTCCGTCCGGTCCGCCCCGACGGATCGGTCGCAGGTCGCCCCGGCGGTGTCGTCGCGCGCGGCGGCAGTGCGGCGGACGCGCGCGATCTCGTCGGCGTGGGGAGCCGGCGCGAGGTCGAGATCTACGACACCGACGGCGCGGTGCGCCAGGCGACGCTCGGCTTCCGGCTCGTGATCGCCGCGCCCTATCTGGTCAATGCGGGCGGCGCGAACGGCGCGGAGATGCAGGGCAATCCGGCGTTGCAGGCCGGGGTTGCGCGCGCATGGGAACAACGTCGGGCGAACGGGGCCAATGCGGGGCAGGCGGCGCGCGCTGCTGCCGGGGCGATGCTCGACCGGTTGCAGACGGTACCCGCCGCCGATCCGGGCACGGCCGCGGAACTCGGGCGCATCCGCGGGCAGCTCGAACTCGCATCTGCACAGGTCGCCGAACGCGAGCGCGGCGCGACGCAGTCGGCGGTGCTCGCCGCGCTGCTGGCGGCGGGCTATGCGCGCGAACGCGGGCTGAAGGTCGCGCAGGTCGACGATCTGCTGCGCCAGCGACAGGGCACCGCGACGCCGCTGTCGGCGGAGGAGCGGGCGGAGGTCGCGCGCATCGCGCAGCTCCGGCCGCAGAACCTGCGCGAACGGGATTCCAGCTACGACTATTATGTCGCGACCGTGGTGCAGCTCGGCGGGCGTCCGGCGGCGGAGGTCGATCAGGCGCTTGGCGTCGTCGCCGACCGGCTGGCGCGGGCGGGCCTGACCCGGCTGGCGCGGTTGTTGCCCGCGCTGGCGCGGCATGTCGCCGAGGCGCGACAGGGGCCGCCACCCGCCGCGCGCCGGGCCGGATGGATCAAGGGCATCGAAACCGCCTGACAGGCGCATTCGCAAGGGGGGACTGGCTATGACGAAGATGGGTGGACGGGCCACGGCGTGGCTGGTGACGGCGGCGTTGCTCGCAGCACCGCTCCCCGCGACGGCCGCGCCGAATGTGGTAGCGGGCTTGGCGCTGGCGGGATCGGCATCCGATCCATGCGATCGCCACCGGACGCCGTTCCGGGCGATCCGGGACTATCGCATGGGCCAGGTGATCGGCGGGGTCGTCGCAGGGATGGCGCTGGAGGGGCTGCGCGCTATCCTCAACGGCGACAAGGTGCGTCCGGGCAATGTCGTGATCGCCGGGATCGGCGGCGGGGTGGTCGCCCACTTCCTGTCGGCCAAAAAGGCGGCCGCCAATCGGGAGGCGCTGCAGGCCGCGCTCAACGCCGATTACCGCGACGACATGGCGCAATTCTCGCCGCTCGCCGCCGCGCTCGCCGATCTCGGCAATTGTCGTCGCCAGCAGATCTATGCGGTGCAGACCCAGTATGAGGCACGGACGATCGACCAGCGCAAGGCGGCGAAGGCACTCGACGCGATCGAACGCGACATCGCCGCCGACAACCGCATCATCAGCGGTGCGGCCAAGCGGCAGGTGAAGGTCATCACCGCCTATGCGCAGGAAACCGCCATGGCCGACGGCCAGGACCCTACGGCGGTCGGCGAACGGGGCGAAGCGATCCTCGAGGAACCCGGCATGCGCGACGCCGCGTTCGAGGCACCGATCGATGAGCAATGGGTCGATGCCAGGGGCGTCGACATCACCCCGCCCATGATCCCCTTCGCGCGCCGCTATGTCGTCGCGGCGAAGGGCACGCCGCTGCGTGCGCAGGGCATGGCTGCCGCCGCGGTCGTGCGGACCCTGCCGCGGGGCGCGGCGCTCGACGTCGTGGCGGGCGATGGAGCGTGGCTGGAGGTGCCGGGCGAGGGCGCGAGCAGCTATGTTGCCGCCGCCGACGTCGCCATTTCGCCGCCGCCGCGGGTCAAGCCGCCCGCGCCCGCCGCAAACGCGTTGGCGAACCGCCCCGGACGTCGCAAGGCGTTGCCGCCGGGAGCAGGGGTTCGCCGCCTCGCGGTGCGTCCGCCGGTTCGCCGCCCGGTGACGACCCGCGACCAGCCGAAGGCGGCGGTGGCTGCGCGGACATCCTTCGTCCGCGTCGCGGCGGCGGACAGCGCCGCGACCGCCGAACAGCTGCGCGCCGCGCGTCTGCGGCTGGAAAGCTGATGGACCGCGCGTACGGGATTGCCGCGGTATTGCTGCCGGTGATGCTTGCCGGATGTGCCTCGCCCGGTACGGCTGCGATAGAAGCCGCGGTCGAACGCGGCTGGCAGCAGGATGTGCTGGGCATGGAGGTGGCATGCGGGCTGGCGACTGCCGAGGAGGTGCGCGGGCTGCGCACGGTCCGCAACACCCGCACGGCGGCGATCGATGCCGTCGAGGCATGGGGCGGCGGTACCGCCCGCGCGCTCGCCGAACGCGCGGTGGGGATCGCGGCGGCGGCGGGTAGCGATCTCGCCGGCCCCGGCGCGCAGGGGCGGCAGGTCGAACTGCTCGCCGCGCGCGCCTGGGACGTGACCAACCTCGAGGTGCTGGAGCGTCGGCAATCGGGGGACGGCGTGGTCGTGCGGGTCCGCTACGACGTGTCGGCCGAAGTCGGCGGAACGCGCGAATCGGTCGCGCGCGACGTCACCCAGCTCGTCCGCCTCGAACGCCGCGACGGCGACTGGACGGTGGCGTTATAGGCGGGCTTCGCGCAGGATCATTGCCGTAACGAAACGAATGCGACGAGGATGCGATGCGGTGGTGGAGCGGTCGGATGGCGATGGTCGTGCTGGCGACGGTCCCGACTCCCGCGGCGGCGCAGGACGCGCCCGCGACGGTCGCGGTACCCGCCGCCGCCCAGGAGGCCCTTGACGCCGGACGATATCTCGCCGCCGCCGCGCAGCTCGAACAGGCCGCCGGTGTCTGCGCCGCGCGGTTCGGCGACAGCGGAGCCGCGGCGGCCCCGTGCCTTGCCGTACTGACCGCGTGGATCGACGCGCTGCTTTCCGTGGAACAGTCGGCCAAGGCGGAGGCGGTCGCGCGACGCCGACTGGCGATCGCCCGGGCCCGATTCGGCGAGGTGCATGGCGAAACCGCCTCCGGCTATTCCGACCTCGCCGTCGCGCTCAAGCAACTCGGTCGCCGCCGCGAGGCCGAGGTTTATACCCGCCGCGATCTTGCGCTGTCGCTGCAGATCCATGGGCGGATCAGCGAGGATACGTACATCTCCTGTTCCAACCTCGCCAGCAACCTCGACGCGCAGGGGCGGCATGACGAAGCGGTGCCGCTGCGGCGCGAAGCGCTGGCGATCACGCAGGCGCTGGCGGGGGGCAGCGACCGGGTAACGGCGGCGACCGCAGCAGCATGGTCCAACCTCGGCTTCACGCTTCAGAACACGGGGGCGTATCGCGATGCGGTGGTGGCCTATCGACAGGGACTGGCGCAACGGCGTGCGGTGTTGCCGCCGCATCATCCGCTGATCGTCCTGACGCTGTCCAACCTCGCGACCAACCTGCAGGCGCTGGGCGATTTCACGGAAGCGCGGGCGCTGCTGGAAGAGGCGCTGGACCATGACCTGGCGCTGGGCGGCCCGGCGACGGTGCGGCAGGCCTATACGTTCCACGCGCTGGCGCGCAATTCGCTGGCGGAAGGGCGCGCCGAGGCGGCGCTGGCGCAGGATCGACGCGCGCTGGCGATCTTCGATGCGCTGGACGGCAGGCGTACGGGGCTCAGCAGCGGTGCGCTGTCGGGTATGGCGCATGCGCTGGCGGCACTGGGCCGCCGGGTCGAAGCGGATGCGCAGTATCGCGCGGTGCTGGGGATCGAACTGGCGCTCCAGCCGCCCGATCCGGTCCGGGTGGCGAATGCCCGGCTGTCGGTCGCCGAATCGTTGCTGGCGCTCGGGTTGCCGCGGGATGCGGCGCGTGAAGCGCGACTGGCGCTGCTTGCCCCCGATACCGGCCCGGTACGCCGCGCCGATGCGCACATCGTTCTGGCAAAGGCGGAGCATGCGCTCGGCCGGATGGAAGCGGCCGCCGATGGCGCTCGGGCGGCGTTGGCCGCGCTCGATACGGTCGGGCTAGCCGACGGCGACGCGCGGATCGAGGCGCTGACCCTGCTGGGGCGCGTCGAGCTTGGTGCGTCGGCCACCGCCACGCAGGGGCGTGCCCGGATCGACGCCGCCGCGGCACTGGTCGTCGCACGCGCCGCACGATTGCGCTGGTTCGACATCGTCGCGCACCGGTATCTGGCGGATCGGGCGGCGGTGTTCGGCCTTGCGGTCGCTGCCCGCTGGAACGGTGCCGGGGCGGACGGCACGACGTGCGACACGGCGTGCGGCTATGCGTTCGTCGCGGCACAACGCGGCAGCAACCTCGCGGCAGCGACCGCGCTGGTCCGTCGGCGCGATATCCCGATCGGTCTGGCGGAACTGAGCGACGAGCACGACCGGCTGGTCGCCGAGCGCGAACGGATCGATGCGGTGCAAGCGAGCGCGGTGTTCGATCCGGATGCGGCGAACCGCCGTGCCGCGCGCCGTGCGGCCATCGACGACCGGTTGGCCGCGATCGATCGTGCGGCGGCGGCCTTTGCCGGGGCGCCGGTCCGCCCCGAACCGCTGACCCCGGAACAGGCGCAGGCGCGCCTCCACCCGCGACAGGCGCTGCTGCTGGTGTTGCCGGTACAGGATGCGACGTTCGTGTGGACCGTGACCCCGACGCAAGCGACCTGGCGACGGATCGCGTCCCGTCCACGCGCCGGGCCTGCGCGACGGTGGACCGATGGCGGGGTCGATCGAGCGTGGGGGCAGGGGGTGTTGCAGGACCTCGCGCCGCTGCTGTCCGGAGTCGACACGCTGTTCGTCGTCAGTTCGGGGGCAGCGGCGCAGGTGGCGATGGCGGCGCTGCCGGTCGACGGCGACCTGCTGCTCGGCGAGCGGGTAGGGCTGATCGCCTTGCCCGGCGTGTCGCAGATGAACGATTCCGCGGTGCCGCGGCGGGCGGGCGGCTTTTTCGGTATCGGCGCACCGGTGAACACGCTGGGCGCGGGCGACGTGCCGTTGTCGCCGCTGCGCCATGCTGCTGCCGAACTGGCGACGGTCGGCGCGCTGTTCGCGGGTCGCGCGACGGTGCGCACGGGACCGGCGGCGCGCGAGGCGACGCTGGCCGATGACCCGGCGTTGGCAACGGCGTCGCTGGTCCTGATGTCGACGCACGGGATCGAACGATCGATCGACGCCCTTGACGAACAGGGGCTCGTACTCGAACCGGGCGGTGGTGCGGACGGCTTCCTGACCGCGGGTGAGATCGCGCAATGGCGGCTGTCGGCCGATCTGGTGGTACTGGCAGCGTGCGATAGCGCCGCACCGGACGCTACGCTGTCAGGCGATCCGCATTCCGGCCTTGCCCGTGCGTTTCTTCAGGCTGGCGCGCGGGCGGTGCTGGTGTCGCAGCGCCCGGTGGACGACGCTGCGACCTCGCGCCTCATCGTCGCGCTGTTTCGCGCGCTCGCCCGCGACGCGACGCTTCCCGTGTCACAGGCACTGCGCGCGGCGATGGTGGAGGTCCGCCGCGCGGACGGGGAACGCTTCGCCGATCCGCGCGCGTGGGGCAGTTTCGTGCTGGTGGCGACTGCGCCGTGATGTCGCGCCGTGTCACACGCGCTGTCCGGCACGTCTGCCCGTCCGGCGGAACCGTCATCCCTCCGCCCGGCGATGCGCCGGTGTAGATCGGCCACGACGCCGCGTCGCGCTGACGACGACTAAGGATGGAATAAGAATTGGTCCGCACCAAGGGTGCGGTCCGGGCGGGGTGGTGGAGCTGAGGGGAATCGAACCCCTGACCTCTGCAGTGCGATTGCAGCGCTCTCCCATCTGAGCTACAGCCCCGCCCCGTCGCCCGGCAGTGCCGGGGCCGTCGCTGTAGCCGCGACGCAGCCGCGATGCAACGCCTCTTCGCGCATGTCCGCCAAAAATCCTGCGCCCAACCGCCGGTCGTCGTCGCGGTGCCCTTTGTCGCACCGGGGCGAAACGATCGGAACCAACGTCGCAATCGGCCTTTGTTGGCGTACGACGCAGCCGATGCACTGCTGCGCCGCAACAATAATGTGCATTTGCAGGAGAATCCCGATGGGGTACGATCGCTATACCCGGAATGACGATGGGTCGAACAACGACCGTTTCCGGAATGACAACCGCTGGAATGACCGCGACGATCGTTCGGATCGCGACCGCGGATATTATGGCGGCAGCGGCGGATCCTATGGCTATGGTGGCGGATCGTTCCGGAACGATGATCGCGACGGCCGGGACAATTACGGTCGCGACCGCAACTATTACGGATCGAACCAGCGCTATGGCCAGGATCGCGACCGCGGCACCAGCTACGGCGGGTACGGCCAGCGCGACTATGGCCAGCGCGATTATGGCCAGCGCGATTCGTCGCGGGGCGGCTATGGGCAGGGCGACACCTATCGCGGCAGCTATGCCAGCGACGGCCATCGCTTCACCGACTATCGCGGCGACGACCGCGACCAGTATCGCAGCCGCGACCGCAGCGACTATCGCGGCGACCGGCGCGACCGGATGGAATATGACGCGGAGGATCGCGGTTTCCTCGCCCGCGCGGGCGACGAGGTGCGGTCGTGGTTCGGCGACGAGGAGGCGGAGCGCCGCCGCGAGCGCGACCAGCGCTACGATGAGCAGATGGCGCGCTACGACGATCGCACCAACGACCATGCCTATCGTTCGTGGCGCGATTCGCAGGTCAGCGCGTTCGACCGCGACTATGACGAATATCGTCAGGAGAATGCGACCCGCTTCCAGAACGAGTTCACCGCCTTCCGCACCGAGCGCCAGACGCAGCGCGACAGCCTGAACCGCGTGAAGGAGCATCAGGAAGTCGTGGGGTCCGACGGCGAGCATGTCGGCACCGTCGACAAGGTGCGCGGCGACCGCATCATCCTGACCAAGAACGATGTCGACGCGGGTGGCCACCACCATTCGATCCCGTCGCGCTGGGTCGAATCGGTCGACGACAAGGTGAAGCTGCGCAAGACCAAGGCCGAGGCGCAGAGCGCATGGCGTGACGAGGAGCAGAACCAGGCGCTGTTCAACGATCGCGGCCAGTCGCAGCAGCGCAGCAGCTATGGCAGCGACCGCTTCGGCAGCAGCGACGACCAGTCGCGCGAGCGCAGCCGCTACGGCGCGTCGGCGACCACCGGCGATGCGCTGGGTGCGGGCACCTCGACCACGGCGGGCACCGGCATCGGCGGTTCGACCACCGGCACGACCGGGTCGACCACCGGGACGACCGGATCGACCACCGGCACCACGAGCGGCAGCGATACCAATCTCAATCGCAGCTTCTCCGGCACCTATTGATCGTTTCGCACGAGGCGACAGGCGGAGGGGTCCGGGAAACCGGGCCCCTTTGTCGTTGCCGCCGGTTTCGGAAAGGAGGATGCATGGCCAAGGCATGGCATCTGGTCAGCCGCCCGAAGGGGATGCCGACCGCAGATAATTTCGCGCTGCGCGATCTGCCCGCGCGCGACCTGAATGACGGCGAGGTGCGCGTCGCCAACCGCTGGCTCTCGGTCGATCCGTATATGCGCGGTCGGATGAACGACACGAAAAGCTATGTCCCGCCGTTCGCGCTCGACGCGCCGATGCAGGGCGGCGCGATCGGCGAGGTGATCGAGAGCCGGTCGGACCGGCTGCCGGTCGGCACCGTCGTGCAGCACATGGCGGGCTGGCGCGACGTAGCGGTGTTGCGGGCCGAGGAAGCGCAGCCGATCCCTGGCGGCGACATTCCCGCGCAGGCGTATCTGGGCGCGTTGGGGCTGACCGGGATGACCGCGTGGTTCGGGCTGCTCGACGTGGCGCAGGCAAAGCCGGGCGAGACGGTGTTCGTATCGGCGGCGGCGGGGGCGGTCGGATCGTGCGTGGTGCAGATCGCCAAGGCGAAGGGCATGACCGTGATCGGATCGGCAGGCGGCGCAGAGAAGGTGGCGTGGGTCCGCTCGCTCGGGGCCGATGCGGTGATCGACTACAAGGGCGACGTGCCGCTCGCCAAGGCGCTGGGCGAGGTCGCGCCGGACGGGATCGACGTATATTTCGACAATGTCGGCGGCGAGCATCTCGACGCGGCGCTGGCGCATGCGCGGCAGGGGGCGCGCTTCGCGATCTGCGGCATGATCGACGGCTATAATACCGCCGAGCCGGTCGCGCTGCGCTATCTGATGCGCGTCATCGCCGCGCGCATCCGGGTACAGGGGTTCATCGTCAGCGACTTCCTCGGCCGCATCGCCGAATTCCACCAGGGCATGGCCCCGATCGTCGCGAGCGACGCCTTCCAGCGCGAGGAAACGGTGGTCGAGGGGCTGGAGAACGCGCCGGACGCCTTCCTCGGCCTGTTCTCCGGCAGGAACCGCGGCAAGATGCTGGTGAAGCTCTGAACTCCTCCCCGGCACGGGGAGGGGGACCGCCGCCGAAGGCGGTGGTGGAGGGGGCTGTCCGCATACGCAACGGCTGCGTTCGCGGCCACCCCCCTCCACCAGCCTACGGCTGGTCCCCCTCCCCGCAGAGCGGGGAGGATCGGGGCGTTACCGCAGTTTCGCGATCTTCAGGCCGTCTTCCTTCGCCCGGTCCTTGATCGACTCCTCGCTGCGGGTCAGCGCCTTCGCCATCTGCTTGAGCGGCATGCCCTTTGCCGCCAACTGGTGCAGCTTCTGGATTTCGTCGGGGCGCCACGGCTGGCGGTGACGTTCAAATTTCTCGGCCATGCTACGCTCCTATGCCGTCCGCTTCAGCCGCACCAGTGCGGTGTCGAGCGCCTGGAGGAACCGCGAACGATCGGTCTTGCCGAACGGCGGCGGGCCGCCCAGCTGCTCGCCGCCCGCGCGCAGGTCGGCCATGATCGCCCGCGTCGCGATCGCCCCGCCGATCGACGCGCCGGTGAACGGCTTGCCGTTGGGGGCGAGGACGCTCGCCCCGGCCTTCAGGCAACGATCGGCGAGCAATATGTCGGCGGTCACGACCACGCTCGCGGGCGTGGCCGCGTCGGCGATCCAGTCGTCGGCGGCGTCGAACCCGTCGGAGACGACCACCCGCTCGACCCATGGCAGCGGCGGCACGCGCAGATGGCTGTTGCTGACGATCGCCACCGGTACGCCATGCCGCTCGGCGACGCGGTATACCTCGTCCTTCACCGGGCAGGCATCGGCGTCGACGAGGATGCGGATCACGGCTCGATCGCCTGCGTGTCCGTCACCTCGATCGCGTCACGTTTCCCTGCGAAATCCGCCGTCTCGCCAGGCATCAGCCCGGTCAGCGCCAGCGCCAGCGGCGCGGTGAAGGCGATGCGGCCCGCCGCCGGATCGGCCTCGTCGCTGCCGACCAGTTCGATCGTCTTCTCCTGCCCGTTCAGCCGATAGGTCACGCGCGATCCGAAACCCACCTCGTCGGTCGGCGGCGGCGGGATGTCGGCGGTCGAGTGGCGGGTCCGCCAGTAGCGCAGGTCGCGCCTGATCGCCGCCTGCCGTTCGGCATCGCCCTCGGCGGCCAGTTCACCCTCCAGCCGCGCGACCTGTGCCGCCATCGCCGCCAGCCCGCGGCGGGTCACGAGATTGGGGCCGGGCGGCAGCGGCAGCTCGAAGCGCGGCTCCTTATGCTCGTCGTCATCTTCCCGTCGAAACGCTACGCTCATCAAATCTGCCCTGAAAAAGTATCGCACTGTGCCGGGTCGCCGGTCTGATACCCGCGGTTCAGCCAGTAGCGGCGCTGGGCGGAGGTGCCATGGGTAAAGCTCTCGGGCGAGGCGTTGCTGCCCTGGAGCGTATCGTCGCCGATCGCTTCCGCCGCCTTCAGTCCTTCCTCTAGGTCGCCCGACTCCATCCGCCCGCTGCGCTTGCCCCAGACACCGGCATAGCAGTCCGCCTGGAGTTCGAGGCGGACCGACTGGGCATTGCCCTGCGCGGTCGGCAGCGTCTGCTGCGCGCGGCTGACCGCCTCGGCCTGTCCGGTCAGGTTCTGGATATGGTGGCCGACCTCGTGCGCGACGACATAGGCCTGCGCGAAATCGCCGCCCGCGCCGAAGCGCTGCGACAGTTCGCGGAAGAAGCTCGTGTCGAGGTACACGCCGCGATCGGGCGGGCAGTAGAACGGCCCCATCGCCGACTGCGCCGCGCCGCAGCCCGACTGTGCCCCGCGCCGGAAGAAGTTGAGCGTGGGCGCGGGATATTGCTGGCCCTGCTGGCGGAAAATCTGCCCCCATACCTGTTCGGTCGAGGCGAGCACGCGGCAGGCGAACAGTTCCTCGGCGGTGTCGCACGGCACATTGCCCTGCGCCGAACCCTGTTGCGCGGTAGGTGCCTGTCCGCCGCCCGACACCAGCCCACCGCCGCCGGAGAACATCAGGAACGCGACCGCGACGATCGCAAGGATGCCGATCGTGCCGCAGCCGAGGCCGCGCCCGAGCAGCAAGGGCAGGAATCCCAGCAGGTTGAGCCCGCCGCCGCCCCCGCCGCCTTCGCCAAGGTCGCGCACGTTGCTGGAGGGATCGAGATCGTCGAGGCGCATGGGCGGCGGTCCGTTCGTTAAAGCTGCGTATTGAAATGCGCGAAGGGGCGCGTCCGTTGCAACCAGCCGCCGTGAAATCGGTTGTACGGGCGTTGAACCGATACAAGAGAACGCGCAAGGTGCCCGCGATGGCCGAAGCCGACCCCCGCCCGCGCCGCACGGCCACCCCCGGACTGCCGCTGCCCGACTGCGTGGCGCTGGTATTGCAGGGCGGCGGCGCGCTCGGCAGCTATCAGGCGGGGGTGATCGAGCGGCTGGGCGAGGCCGAGGTCGAGATCGACTGGGTCGCGGGCATCTCGATCGGCGCGATCAACGCGGCGATCTTCGCGGGCAACCCGCCCGCCGCCCGCGTGGAACGGCTGCGACAATTCTGGACCCAGGCGGCGGGCGTGCTGCCGTGGTTCCCGATCCTGCCGGATGACCGGGTGCGCGAATGGGTGCATGAGTGGTCGGCGGGGGTGGTGCTGGCGACCGGGGTGCCGGGCTTCTTCAGGCCGCGCATGGTGCCGCCGCAGTTCGCGACGCCGGGCACGCCCGCCGCGCTCAGCTATTACGACACCGCGCCGCTGCGCGAGACGCTCGACGCGCTGGTCGACTGGGACCGGGTGAACGACGGGCCGGTGCGGCTGTCGGTCGGCGCGGTCGATATCGAAAGCGGCAACTTCGTCTATTTCGACAGCGCGCGCGAACGGCTGGACGCGCGGCATGTGATGGCATCGGGCGCGCTGCCGCCGGGGCTGCCCCCGGTCGAGATCGACGGACGCTGGTACTGGGACGGCGGCCTCGTCAGCAACACGCCGCTGACCCATATCCTCGACCATCAGCGCGAGGCGATGCTGGTGTTCCAGGTCGATCTGTTCGCCGCCGAATCCGCACTGCCGCGCACCATCGGCGACGTGGTGGCGCGCGAAAAGGAAATCCGCTTTTCCAGCCGCACGCGGCAGGTGTCGGCCGAGCGGCTGCGCCTCAGGCAGGAGCGCGAGCTGATCCGGCGGCTGGTGTGCCGCCTGCCCGACGGACTGCGCGACGATCCCGACGTGCGCGCGCTGGCTGCGATGGCCGACGAACATCCGCTCAGCCTCGTCCACCTGATCTACCGCGCGAATGCGTGGGAGGGCGGGGCGCGCGACTTCGAGTTTTCGGCGCGGGCGATGGCGGAGCATTGGGCCGCGGGCCGTGCCGCCATTTCCCAGACGATGGCCAACGCCACCGTCGTCGCCGCCAATATCGTCGACGGGCGCACCGCCGCGTTCGACCTCACCCCCCATGTCCACCATCGCCAAGGATAATCCATGTTCCTGAAGGGCAAGACCGCGATCGTCACCGGCTCCACCTCGGGCATCGGCCTCGCCTATGCCAAGGCGTTCGCCGCCGAGGGCGCGAACGTCGTCATCAACGGCTTCGGCGACGCAGACGCGATCGAGCAGGAACGCGCCGCGCTGGCGCAGGCGAGCGGGGCGGAGGCGCGCTACGACCCCGCCGACATGACCAAGCCGGACCAGATCGCGGCGATGGTCGACAAGGCGGCGGCGGAACTGGGTTCGGTCGACATCGTCGTGAACAATGCCGGTATCCAGCATGTCGCGAAGATCGAGGAGTTTCCGATCGACAAATGGGATGCGATCCTCGCGATCAACCTGTCGTCGGCGTTCCACATGATCCGTGCCGCCGTGCCGCATATGAAGCAGGCGGGCTGGGGCCGGATCATCAACACCGCCTCCGCCCACAGCCTCGTCGCCAGCCCCAACAAATCGGCCTATGTCACCGCCAAGCACGGCCTTGCGGGCCTGACCAAGACGGTCGCGCTGGAAGTGGCCACGCACGGCATCACCGCCAACTGCATCTCGCCCGGCTATGTGTGGACCCCGCTGGTCGAGAAGCAGATTCCCGACACCATGGCCTCGCGCGGCCTCACCCGCGAGCAGGTGATGAACGACGTGCTGCTGGCGGCACAGCCGACCAAGGAGTTCGTGACCGCCGAGCAGGTCGCATCGCTGGCCCTCTACCTGTGCCGCGACGAGGCGAAGGCGATCACGGGTACCAACCTGTCGATCGACGGCGGCTGGACCGCGGCTTGAGGCGGTTCGCATCGATCCCGTTCGCCTGTCTCGGGCTGTCGCTGACCGCGTGCGGCGGCGGCGACCGGCCTGCTGCGGCGAGTGCGTCCACGACCCCGCCGCCCGCGCGGAGCGGCGACGACTGGCGGCGGGTGGCGACCGCGAACGACCGCGACCGGCTGCGGCGCTGGCGCGATGCGTGGCTGGCGGCGCTGCCCCGCGCGCGGGCTGCCGATGCGGCGGGCGTGGCGGAACAGGGCGCGTTGTTCGACCCCGACCTGCGCCTCACCGGCGATGCCCCTGCCGGACGATACCGCTGCCGGGTGTTCAAGCTGGGCGGCGTCGGCACGGCAGCGCGCGACTTCACCGCCTACCCCGCATTCGATTGCCGCATCGACGACGAGGGGCCGGTGCGCAGTTTCTACAAGCTGACCGGATCGCAGCGCCCCGTCGGGCTGCTGTTCCCCGACGGCGACCGGACGGTGTTCCTCGGCACGCTGCTGCTGGGCGACGAGCGGGCGGCGCTGCAATATGGGCAGGACCGCGACCGCGACATGGCCGGGTTCCTCGAACGGATCGGCGACCGGCGCTGGCGGCTGGTGCTGCCCTATCCCCGGTTCGAATCGACGTTGGACGTGATCGAGCTGGTGCCGGTGGAGTAGGGGGCGGGCGGCTGGACCGATCCGATCCACCCGTTCGTGTCGCGCGCAGTCGAGACACCATGCCCGGCGCGTGCGGCACGTCCCTCGACTTCGCTCGGGACGAACGTGCTGGACGTGCTGCCCCCTACAGCGTCGCCTCGATCGCCCGTGCTGCCGCGTCCATGTCCTCCGCCTGGGTGATCGGGCGGCCGACGACCAGTACCGACGCCCCGGCGTCGAGTGCGGCGCGCGGGGTCACGACCCGCTTCTGGTCGCCCACCTTGCCGCCGGCGGGCCGGACGCCCGGCACGACGAAGAATCCCTGCGGCCACGCCTTCTTCGCCGCCGCAACCTCCTCGCCCGAGCAGACCACGCCGTCGATCCCGGCGCTCTTGGCCAGTTCGGTCAGGCGCACGACCTGTTCGTGCGGGTCGGCGGGCATGCCGATCGATGTCAGGTCATGCGCGTCGAGGCTGGTCAGCATCGTCACGGCCACCACCCTGGTGCCGAGTGGCGCGGCGGCCTTTGCGTCCTCCAGCATCGCCCGGCCGCCTGCGGCATGGACAGTCAGGATCGCCGGGTCGAGCGGCCCCAGCGCCTGGATCGCCTTGGCCACCGTATTGGGGATGTCGTGGAACTTCAGGTCGAGGAAGATCGGCAGCCCCAGATCGGCCATCGTCCGCACGCCCGCACGGCCATTGGCCATGAAGAATTCGAGGCCGAGCTTCAGCCCGCCGACATGGTGGCGCACCGCCTGGGCGATGGTGCGGGCGCGGTCCAGATCGGGGGTGTCGATCGCGACATAGATCGGCGAGCGGCTCACAGCGTGGCTCCCGGCAAGGGGGTGGCAGGTTCTACGACCGCCGGTTCGGGACGGCGCAGGTCGGCGAGCGCGCGGTCGCTGGTGGCCAGCCGCTGCTTCATCCGCCAGCGGGTGAGGCGAAGCGCGATGAAGGTCGGCAGGAACCCGGCGAGGAAGGTGACGAACAGCAGCAGCGGCAGGTTCACATCGGCATAGAGCGTGCCCCACAGCTTGAGCGGCACCATCGTCATGTTGTTCAGCGCGAAGGCGACGATCACCCCGACCAGCAAGGCCCAGAACAGGGTTTTGAGGAATTGCATCGGGCCGCCCTTGTCGTTGTCGCTCTCCAGCGTTCCTTACGCCTGTCGGCGGCGGATTTCCAATAGGTGCCTGTCCGCCGGTCCCTCAGCCGATCGCGGCGCGCAGTTCGGCGAACAGCGGGGCGATGGCGGACAGGCGCGGCTCCTCCTCGTCGAGGATCGCGCGAAAGGCGTTGCGCTTGGCGGTGGCGATCCAGCCGGGGGGCAGGCGGGTATCGGCGGGCAGCGCCGACAGCGCGATGTCGATCATCCGCTCCGCGCCGTGCAGCCGCCCCCACAGATAGTCGTTCTCGCGGTACGATCGGCTGAAGAACGCGCCGAAATTATTGAAGCGGATACCCTTCAGCGTCGCCTCCGCACCGCCGCCGCGGATCGAGGGGGCATCGTCCGGGGCGATGCGATCGACGCGGATCGGATCGAATTCGTCCAGCCCCTCACCGCGCAGCAGCGGCAGGGTGGCGATGTCGAAGAAGGGAAAGCCGAGATAGGCGAGCAGCAACGGCCGCCGCACCTCGCGCGGGGCGGCGGAGAGCGCGGCGGACAGGCGCGCGTCGGTTTCCGCATCGAGGCTGGTCAGGTCCATCGCCCGGCCCATCGCGTCGAGCAACTCGGCCGGATCGGCACGCGGATCGGCGGCCAGCGTACGCAGATCGACGTAGCGGTCGGTCCGCTCGCACGCGAGATAGGGCGACAGGCTGTCGAACACCGCATCGCGGATGGCGAGCAGCAGTTCGGGGGGATGGTCGCACTCCATCGCCGCGATCGTCCGCCCCAGCATCCGCAGCCGCCGGATGCGGAACGGCAGGTCGTGGGTGCGCAGGAAGTCGATCGTGCCGACGCTTGCCCCGTCGCTCTCGAACCGGTCGGCCTCGCGCGCGGCAAGCACGTCGCCGAAGCGCTGCCGCAACCGTCGCCGCCGCTCGGGCGAGGGATCGTCGGCGATCGCTGCCACCCGTCCGGCCAGTTGCTCGAGCAGTTGGTCGATCTTGAGCAGGCCATAGGCGGCGTGCCCGACCCCGGCCTGCGCCGCCGCGCGCTCCTGCGCCTTCGCCCGCCATGCCGCCAGCCGGGCAGGGGTCGGCCAGTCGAGGAACAACGTATAGCCGAACAGCGCCTCGACCTGCGCGTCGACCGTTTCACGCAGCCGCTCGACGATGGCGAGCATCCGCTCGATCCGCGCCGAGCGGCGCTGGATCGCATCGAGATTGTCGCGGATCGGCTGCTTGCGCGGCAGTTCGGACAGCGACCCGAGGATCGTCTGGAAGAAGCTCGGCGGACCGTCCGCTACGGTGCCGATGCCGAACTTGTGGTTGGGCGCGGGATCGAGATAGACGAAGCGCCGGTCGATCTGTCGCCGTGCGGGGCGCTGGCGCAGTGCGGCGATGGCGGGGGCGAAGGGGGCGTTGGCCAGCACCGATCCGTCGATCAGCGTCGCCGCCTCCGCCATGCCGACTGCCGACTGACGCGGCAGCACGCGGCGCAGGAACGCCTCACGCCCCGGCCATTCCATCGCGCGCTCGGCGATCGCCGCGTCCAGCTCGCCCACGCGGAACGGCGGAAAGGCACCGGGGAAGCTCGAGGTGGCGCGCGCCGCGAACACCAGTTCGGCGGGATCGGCCAGCGTGTCGCCCGCATGGTCGCTGAACCCGATGACCAGCCGGTGCTCGGTCTCGACCACTTCGGGCGGTGAGTTGAGCCGCAGCAGTTCGGGGTGGCCGGTGAAGTCGGTGACGGTGACGAACAGGTCGAGCGGCTGGCCCGGCGGCAACAGCCGCGCCCCCGCCGGCGCTTCGGCCATGGCGGCGAAGGCGTCGAGCAGCATGTCGACCATCACCCGCCCGCCGAACGGCGGCTCGAACCAGCGGGCGCGGAAGAAATGGTCGAGCTTGGTGCGCAGCTCGTCGCGCGCCGCGCGGTCCACCGCCGACATGTCCTCGCCCTCGCGGCCCAGCGCCATCCATGCGATCGGCCGCGCCCATGGCCGCGACAGCGCGCTGGCCGGGGCCTGCGCCGGATCGATCAGCGCCTCGATATCCGCCTTTTCCAGCCACAGGTCGGTCAGCGGGTCGAGCGACTGGCCGGTGGCGATCGCCTGCGCGAGGAACACGCCGTTGATCCCGCCCGCGCTCGCCCCGGCGACGATGTCGACGAGGATGCGCAGCCGCACCCCGCTGCGTGTCCCAAGATCGTCCAGCATCGCGCGATAGACCTCGGCGCTGCCGGTCAGCGGATCGTCGCCCGCATGGGCGGCACGGCTGGCGCGGGCGATGTGCCAGATTTCCTTGACCAGCCCGTGCATATAGACCGCAAGGCTGATCCCGCCGTAGCAGATCAGCGCGAGGCGCAGTTCCCGTTCCTGCCGGGGCGCGTCGCTCACGCGGGCTCCAGCACGGCCCAGATCGGCAGATGGTCCGACGCCTTGCGCGCAGCCGCACTGGCATGGACCCCGGCATCGACGATCCGGAGGTCGGCGGACACCATGATCCGGTCGAGCCGCCCGACCGGATGGCGCGCATGGAAGCTGGGACCGGTATCGGCGAAGCGGTGGTCGCGCGCGAAATCGCGCAGGCATCCCGAACGCGGCGTCCATTCGTTGAGGTCGCCCATCAGCACGCTCGGCAACCGCTCGCCGCAGCCGTCGATCTCCGAGAGGATCGCATGCGCCTGTTTCCGACGCCACAGGCCGGACAGGTCGAGATGCATGCCCACCACCCGCAGGCGGATGCCGCCCGTGGTCACATCGGCCCGCACCGCGCCGCGCGGCTCCAGCGCGGGGATCTCGATCCGGTGCGGATCGGCGATCGCGGCGTCCTTGCGCACCAGCAGGGCATTGCCGTGCCAGCCCATCGACCTCGCCCGCATCGCCACCGGCACCGCCTGCCACGGGCTGCGTTCCTCCAGCATGTTGAGCGGGATGACCCCGGCGCGCTCGCCCAGCCGCCGGTCGCATTCCTGCAATGCGATGATGTCGGCGTCGATCTCGCAGAGTACTTCCAGCGTGCGTTCGGGCATGCGGCGACGATCGGTCCCGATCGCCTTGCGCATGTTGTAGCTGGCTACCTTTATCATCGTTCCGGCCTCAACGTGGGGCAGGGGGATTCGTTTCGTGGGTGGGATGGGTTGTCCACCGAACCGTTCGTGCTGAGTAGGGACTGAGCGCAGGCGAGGAGGATCAGGTGAACCATGCCCCGCATGGTTCAGGATCGTCCGGGGGACGATCCGACCTGATCCTTATCGAAGCACCATGCGCGCCGGTCCCTCGATACGCCGCTTCGACTGGCTCAGCGGCTACCCGGGACGAACGGGGTTTTGCTCGAACAGCAAGGCCTACCGCGCCAGCCGGATCGTCGCGTCCAGCCCGCCGCCCGCGCGGTTGGCCAGCGTGATCTCGCCGCCCGCATCGCGCACGATCGCGCGGGCGAGCGCTAGGCCCAGCCCGATGCCGCCGGTGCCCCGGTTGCGCGACGTCTCGATCCGGGTGAAGGGATCGAACACCGCGTCGAGCCGGTCCTGCGGGATGCCGGGGCCGCGATCGCACACTACGATCCGCACCGCCTGCGCCGTCGTCTCGACGCGCACCTGCGCGCTGCCCGCATATTTGACCGCATTCTCGATCAGGTTGCGCACCGCGCGGCGCATCAGATTGGGGCGGACGCGCAGCGGCACCCGCGCCGCCTCGACGAAATCGACCTCCGCGCCCAGATCGCGGAAATCCTCGACCACCGCATCGACCAGCGCCGCCAGATCGACATCGGTCGCGGGTTCGCTCGGCCGCCCCAGCCGGGCGAGCGACAATATGTCTTCCAGCGTCGCGTTCATCTCGTCGATCGTCTCGGCCATGCGCTGGCGGTCGGTATCGTCCTCGACCGATTCGATACGGACGCGCAGCGCGGCGAGCGGGGTGCGCAGGTCGTGGCCGATCGCGCCCAGCATCCGGTCCTTTTCCTCCAGCATCGCATTCACCCGCCGCGCGAGATCGGCGAAGGCGGCGATCAGCAGCCGCACGTCCTGCGGCCCCGACGGTTCGATCGCGGGGAGCGGCTGCCCCGGCTGGAACGCGCGCGCCGCCCCGGCCAGTTCGCGAAGCGGCTTGGCGATGCGCCGCCCGATCCACAGCACCGGGGCCAGCACGATCACGTAGAGCACCAGCGTCTGCGCGAGCAACTGCCACAACAGCCCGCGCTCGGCGATCGGCCACGGGCTGTTGGCGACCAGCCAGCCGCGTCCCGGCAGCTCGACCGCGACGCCCAGCATCGCCCCCAGCCGCCGCAGCCGCTCGGCGCGGCGGCGGTCCATCTGCCTGCCGAGGATCTCCGCCTCGTCGATCGCGCGGACGCGCGCCTCGACCCGGCCGACCGCGATCCCGGCATCGGCGAAGCCGCGCCGGATCGCTTCCTCGACATCCGCCTGCCGCTCGCCGCGCGGTGCCTTGCGCAGCCGCTGCTCGAACCGCACGCCGCGAATGCGCTCGCCGCGCGGCGCCTCGATGGTGCTCCGCCGCTGGAGCGTGACGCGCTCGGCGGCATCGACCAGCCGGGTGACGGCAGGCAGCGTCACCTCGGCGAAGCGGAACGCACGGCGCTCGCGCAGCAGCAGCGCGAAGTTGAGCGCCTGCGCCACGAACAGGGCGATCGCGACCAGCAGCGCGATCTGCCCCGGCAGGCTGGCGGGCCACAGCCGCCTCAAAGCCGCGTCACCTCCGACGCCAGCGTATAGCCGCCGCCCCAGACGGTCTTGATGATCTCCGGGTTGCGCACATCGGCCTCGATCTTCTTGCGCAAGCGGCTGACCTGATTGTCGATCGCGCGGTCGAACGCCGCCGCCTCGCGCCCCTGCGTCAGGTCGAGCAGCTGGTCGCGGGTCAGCACCTGGCGCGGCCGCGTGACCAGCGCATGGAGGAGGTTGTATTCGCCGGTCGACAAGGGCACCGACACGCCCTCGCGATCGACCAGCGCGCGCTCGCCGGTCTTCAGCACCCAGCCCGAAAAGGCGAACGACCCGGCCTCCGGCGCATGCTGCCGCACCGCGCCGCCGGCGGTGCGCCGCAGCACCACCTTGACCCGCGCCGCCAGTTCGCGCGGGGAAAAGGGCTTCACGACATAATCATCGGCACCCATCTCCAGCCCGACGATGCGGTCGGTTTCCTCGGTGCGCGCGGTCAGCAGGATCACCGGAGTCTCGCTCGTCTCGCGGATGTGGCGGCACAGCGACAGCCCGTCCTCCCCCGGCATCATGATGTCGAGGATCGCAAGGTCGATCGCATAGGCGTTGAGCCGCGCCCGCGCGCCTTCGGCATCGCCCGCCTGGGTCACGCGAAACCCCTGTCTGGTCAGGTACTGCGCCAGCGGTTCGCGGATCGAGCGTTCGTCGTCGACGAGGAGGAGGTGCGGGATGTCGGCCATATCGGACATGGTAGGAGGTGCCTGTGCAAGGGGCAAACCGCCGGGGCGGCGGGAAAGTGCCGCCCGGCGTGGGGGCGCATCACCCCTGCGCGCGGCGTTCGGCGCGCTGCTGGCGATGCTGGCCGCGCTCGGTCGCGTCGATGCGGCCGTCCTTGTTCAGGTCCAGCCGGTCGAAGCGGGCGAGGGCGCGCGCCTGATATTCGGCGCGCGTGACCACGCCGTCGCGCCTGGCGTCGATCCTGGCCATGCCGCCGCCGCGGCGGCCACCGCGCTGCTCGCGCCACTGCTGGCGCTCGGTCGCATCGACCTTGCCGTCCTTGTTCGCATCCTGCCGGTCGAAGGCGGCGGCGGCCTGTGCGCGATATTCCTCGCGGGTGACGACGCCGTCGTTGTTGGTGTCGGCACGCTTCAGCATCCGCGCGCCCATGCCGCGCCCGCCGCGGCCCTCGCCCGGCGACCGAGCCTGTGCATCGGCGCCGTTCTGCGGGGCCATGCCGCGACGGGCCGGGATGGCGGCAAGCTCGGCGGCGGTGATGCGACCGTCATGGTCGGCGTCGATCCGGTCGAAGCGCCGGTCGGCGCGCGCCAGCGCCTCGGCACGGGTCAGCACGTCGTCGGCCATCGGGCGCGGCGCGGCCTGCTGCGCCGGGGCCACGGCGGGAAGGGCAAGTGCGGCGACCGAGGCGGCGAGAAGGAACGAACGCATGGGAAAACCTCCTGTTGAACGATGGTCCCCGTATCGCCCGGCCTTGTCGCCGATCTTTGTCGTCGAACGCGCCCTTTTGTCGCAGTTTGTCGCAGCCCGGCTATTGCGCGGGCGGCGTACCGAACAGCACGCGGCGCTGTTCGTCGGTCATCGGCTGCTCGCCGCTCGATACCGCCTCGCCCTTCGCATAGGCAGCGACGGTTGCGGGACGCGCGGCGATCGCGTCGAACCAGCGGCGCAGGTTGGGATAGTCGCCCAGATCCTGCCCGAGCTTTTCGTGCGGGACGATCCACGGATAGGATGCCATGTCGGCGATCGAATACTCGCCCGCGACGAAGTCGCGATCGGCCAGCCGCCGGTCGAGCACGCCGTACAGCCGCGCGACCTCGCGGGCATAGCGGTCCTGCGCATAGGGCAGCTTCTCGGGCGCATAGACGTTGAAGTGGAAACTCTGCCCCGACATCGGGCCGAGGCCGCCCATCTGCCACATCAGCCACTGGATCGCGTCATAGCGGCCATGGGGATCGGCGGGCAGGAAGCGCCCGGTCTTCTCCGCCAGATACAGCAGGATCGCACCCGATTCGAAGATGGCGATCGGATCGCCGCCGCCGGTCGGCGCATGATCGACGATCGCGGGCGTCCGGTTGTTCGGCGACAGCGCGAGGAATTCGGGCGTGAACTGCCCGCCGTTCCGGATATCGACCGGACGGATGGTATAGGGCAGCCCCGCCTCTTCGAGGAACAGGGTGATCTTGTGCCCGTTGGGCGTCGGCCAATAATGAAGATCGATCATCGCGCTGGCTCCTGAACCGTGCAGGCGCGGCAGATGGGGCGGCGGGCGTGCCGCGCCAAGGGGTCAGACCCCCAGCCAGCGCAGCCCGCCGGGAAGTTCCCCTGCCGCATAATCGACCTGCAGCACCCGCCGCCGTGCCGGACGCGCCGCCGCGTCGGAGGCATGGAGGATCGGCGTGGCATAGAGCCAGACGTCGCCCCGCCCGGCGAGACAGACATGGCAGGTGCCCTGCGCCACGATCGCGGCGATATCCGCTTCGGCGATCCGGCCCCGGCGATGCGATCCCGGCACCACCAGCAACGGTGCGTTGTCGGCGGGCACGGGATCGAGATGCAGTCGCAACGTGACCATCGCCGCCTGTAATTCGGGCGGCGGTTCGACGTGGTGCAGGCCCTGCTTGATCGTCCACGGACCATAGCCCGGCGTGTCGATCCGCTGCGCCACCACGATCGTGCGGTCCTGATGCCAGCCGAGCGACCAGTTCGTCCCCGGCGACTTGTCGAACAGCAGCGCCCGCACCGGTTGCATCGCCCTGCCGACCGCCTGCGCGACGACCGCGCCGATCGGTCCTTCGGGCACCAGCAACGCGGTGAGATCGGGCCGACCGTGCAGCCGCAATCCCGCCCGTTCCTCAGGCAGCCCGCCGAGCGCCGCCTCGATCGCGGGCAGCGCCGCCGCTGCCGCGCCGGGCAGACGGCACGCCCCGTCGCGATCGAGGTCCGGCGTCACCGCCCGAACACCGCCAGCGGCACCGCGTCCGCCATCGCCTTGTAGCCCGCTACCGAGGGGTGGAGATGGTCGCCCGAATCATAGGCGGGCAGCATCCGGTCGGGCTGCGCCGGATCGCGGATCGCGCGGTCGAAGTCGATCACCGCGTCGAAATTGCCGGGCGTGCGGATCCAGGCGTTGACCGCCTGCCGCGCGGCCTCGGCGGCGGCGTCCGGGTGGTAGTAGCCGTTGCCGACGAAGGGCATGACGGTGCCGCCGATCACCTTCAGCCCCCGCGCGCGGCCCCGCGCCACCAGTTGCCCATAGCCCGCGATCAGCCGCGCGCTATGCGCCACCCGCTCCTGTGCCGACACGCTGCGTTCGCGCGCCAGCCCGCCCAGGTCGTTGATCCCCTCCAGCAGCACGACATGGGTCACGCCCGGCTGGCTCAGCACGTCGCGGTCGAACCGGGCCAGCGCGTTCGGCCCCGAACATTCCGCCAGCACGCAATTGCCGCCGATGCCGTGGTTGAGCACCGCCACCTGCGCGGTCGCCCGGTTCGCCGCCAGTCGCCGCGCCAGACCATCGGTCCAGCGGGCATGCGCGCCGCCGGAGGTGCCATAGCCGTCGGTGATCGAATCGCCGAACGCCACGATCGCACGGGCGGCGGGGGCGGCATCGACCTCGACGCCCGCGATCTGGAACCAGCGCTCGACCGGCGCCGCCCCCGCGAACACCGGATCGGCCAGCGCATCCCCCTTCGCGACCCAGCTGCGGGTGCGGGCACCGGCATGGCCGGTCTGCTGTTCGGGCAGGTCGGCGAAGCGGGTGCTGATCGCGACGTCGTCGAACGCGCGCAGCGGCAGCGCGACCGGATCGGACCACCAGTCCGCTCCGGCGGGGATGACGACATCCGCCTTGCCCGCGAAAGTCAGCGCGCGGTCGCTGCCCGGCCGGGTCGCGGCATCGGCGGGACCGGTCGCCAGCGCGACATGCGCGCCGGCAATCCGGAGCGGCGTCGCGCCGAAGGCGTTGGTGAAGCGGACCCGCAATGCCCGCCCGCCGATCGTGACCCGCACGATCTGGCGCACGGTCGTATCCTGCGCCTGGTCGGGGGGCAGGCGCTGTTCGGTTCCCGCCTTGACCGGCGAGGTCGTCCACCCCGCCACCCACGGCCCCGCCTGTACCGGCGCGGCAACCAACGCCAACGCCACGCCGCACCATTTGCGCATTCCGCCCCTCCACCATTATTCGCACGGGAATAGCATGATGTTATCGCTATCACAATCTGGGTTACATAGGTTGCGGTATACAGTTGAAGTCCTTGCGGAAAGTATACCCATCCGAATGCCCTTTGTCCGTCCATAATCGATCAAAGTGTATTGATTCTGCGTATGTCCGCGCCGATGTTCGCGATACAGGATTGGAAACAAAGGCATGGACCGCCGAACAACGGCGGCGGGTGCCTGTAGTGGGAGGATACCCGCATGCTATCGGTCGGTCAGCCTGCGCCATTGGCCGGGGACGCGCGGCACCCCATGGTATCTTCCGCCGATCTGGCGCGACGCTTCGGCCAGTTGCGACAGATGAATCAGGACGAGGCGATCATCGTCACCCATCACGGGCGACCGACCCATGTCCTGACCACCGTGGCGCATTATACCAGCCTCCGCCACGCCTCGCCCGACGAGACCGCCGCGCCGGTCGATTCTCCGGCGCTGCACCAGTTCGCCGACTGCCTGCCGCAAGGCGTGCTGATGATCGACTATCAGCTGAAGGTGGTGGTCGCCAACCGCGTGGCGCAGGCGATGCTCGACACCGGTGACGCCCCGCTGGTGGGCAAGCGCATCTTCGAAGCCGTGCCGTTGCTGCGCCATTCGCTGGTCGAAACCTATGTCCGCCGCGCCGTGGCGAGCAAGGAGCCGTGTTCGGCGGAACTGCCCTCGCTGTTTCGGGCCGACAGCTGGGTCCGGGTGGAGATCCACCCCTTCGCGCGGCACGTCACCATCCTGTTCCACGACATCACCGACGACATGCAGCGCAACCGGCTGGCCGATGCGCGCAAGGCGATCAAGCAGGCGATCGCG
Organism: Sphingomonas silueang; assembly: GCF_040049155.1. Taxonomy (NCBI): domain Bacteria; kingdom Pseudomonadati; phylum Pseudomonadota; class Alphaproteobacteria; order Sphingomonadales; family Sphingomonadaceae; genus Sphingomonas; species Sphingomonas silueang. Next base: position 125,817 of record NZ_JBDZDK010000002.1, on the reverse strand, counting down.
GCGCATGAAGGGATCGGCTATGTCTGCATCAACGTGCGCGGCCATATCAGCCAGTGCGACGCGAGCTTCACCGATCTGGTGCGCCTGCCGCAGGAGCGGCTGCACCATGTGCTGCTGGCCGATCTGGTTCCGGTGGCGCACCGGGTGGCGTTCCGTGCCGCGATCGACCGGGTGCTGAGCGACGGCGGAACCAGCACGATCGAGACGGTCCTGCTGAGCAACGACGGCATGACGGTGCCGGTGCACGCGACCATCGCCGAATTGCGCGGCAACTACGGCAACGAGGGTGCGATCCTGCTCGTCACGCGGGGCTGATCGCCTGGCGCGCCGGCGGCGACCCGTACGACAACCCTGACCGTCGATCGCCCCGGTCCCGGCATTCGCCGGTCCGGGCAGCGCGATCCGGCAGCGCAATATGGTCCATGATGGATGGACTGAGCGCGCTGCCCGCCGTTTCCGGCGGCATCGCGGTCAGGAGGCCGTTGCGTGCCGCAATCGATCACACCGATCGGGACAATGGCGGTTGACCTTCGGCGTGCGGGCGACCACATGCCAATCCGACCGGAATGATCCGATTAAGGAAGCGATGCGCCTCTCCAGCCTTGCCGACTATGCCGTCGTCCTGCTCGCCGCCACCGCGCGGCGCGGCGGCGACGCGCGCGTCACGGCGACCGCGCTGGCGGAGGAAACCGGGCTGCCGCTGCCGACCGTGCAGAAGCTGGTCAGCCGCCTGTCCGCCGCCGCGCTGATCGAGACCGGGCGCGGCAGCGGCGGGGGCTTCCGCCTGGCGCGCGGTGCCCATGCGATCGACCTCGCCCAGATCATCGAGGCGATCGAGGGGCCGATCGCGCTCACCACCTGCGTCGATGCCGCGCGGCATGATTGCGCGGTGGAGACGAACTGCATGATCCGCCCCCATGCCGGCACGGTCAACGCCGTGGTCCGGGGTGCCCTGGCAGGCGTCAGCCTCGCCCAACTCGCGAACACCGGGGCCGTGCCCCAAGAGGTAGTGTGATGGCCACCAAGAATGCCGAGGCGCTCGCCGCCGCGAACAAGAAGTACGAGTGGGGCTTTTCGTCCGACATCGAGCAGGACTTCGCTCCCAAGGGGCTGAGCGAGGATACCGTCCGCTACATCAGCGCCAAGAAGGGCGAGCCGGAATGGATGCTCGACTGGCGGCTGAAGGCGTTCCGCCTGTGGCAGACGATGGAGGCGCCCGACTGGTCGAAGCTGAACATCGACCCGATCGACTATCAGGACGCCTATTACTACGCCGAGCCGAAGAAGAAGCCGACGCTCTCGTCGCTCGACGAGGTCGATCCGGAAATCCTGCGCGTCTACGAAAAGCTCGGCATCCCGATCGAGGAGCAGAAGGTGCTCGCCGGGGTCGAGGGGTCGCGCAAGGTTGCGGTCGACGCGGTGTTCGACAGCGTGTCGGTCGCCACCACCTTCCGCAAGGAGCTGGAGGCCGCGGGCGTGATCTTCCGCTCGATCTCCGAGGCGATCCGCGAATATCCCGATCTGGTCCGCAAATGGCTGGGCAAGGTCGTGCCGCAGCGGGATAATTTCTTCGCGACGCTCAACAGCGCGGTCTTTTCGGACGGGACGTTCGTCTACATCCCGGAGGGCGTGCGCTGCCCGATGGAGCTGTCGACCTATTTCCGGATCAATGCCGAAAATACCGGCCAGTTCGAGCGTACGCTGATCGTCGCCGACAAGGGCAGCTATGTCAGCTATCTCGAGGGCTGCACCGCGCCGATGCGCGACGAGAACCAGCTGCACGCCGCGGTGGTCGAACTGGTCGCGCTGGACGATGCCGAGATCAAGTACAGCACCGTCCAGAACTGGTATCCCGGCGACGAGAACGGCAAGGGCGGCATCTATAATTTCGTGACCAAGCGCGCGCTGTGTCAGGGGAAGAACTCGAAGGTGTCGTGGACGCAGGTCGAAACCGGATCGGCGATCACGTGGAAATATCCGTCGTGCGTGCTGGCCGGGGAGAATTCGGTCGGCGAATTCTATTCGGTCGCGGTGACGAACAACCGGCAACAGGCCGATACCGGCACCAAGATGATCCATCTGGGCAAGGGGTCGCGCTCTACCATCGTGTCGAAGGGGATTTCGGCGGGGCGCAGCGACAACACCTATCGCGGGCTGGTGCGCGTGGCGCCGGGCGCGGAAGGGGTGCGCAACTTCACCCAGTGCGACAGCCTGCTGCTCGGCGACCAGTGCGGCGCGCATACCGTGCCCTATATCGAGGTCCGCAATCCCTCGGCGCAGATCGAGCATGAGGCGACCACCTCGAAGATCAGCGAGGACCAGATGTTCTACGCGATGCAGCGCGGCCTCGACAGCGAGGCGGCGGTGGCGCTGATCGTCAACGGCTTCGCGCGCGAGGTGCTGCAACAGCTGCCGATGGAATTCGCGGTCGAGGCGCAGAAGCTGCTCGGCATCAGCCTCGAAGGGTCGGTGGGGTGATGCTCGCCGCGCTGATCCTTGGCATGCAGACGCCGGTACCCGCACCGGTGCCGGTCGCGACGCCGGAGGACGAGATCGTCGTCCTCGGGCGCAAGCTGCGCAGCACCAAATTCCACTATACGACGCGCAAGTGGAAGCTGCGGACCTGCCGGGTGACCAACGGCCCGGTCGATCCGGTGCTGCAGACGGCGGCGTGCGAGGCGATCGGCTGGTGTGTCGACCAGCGGCGCGGCGGCAAGGCCGACATCGGTGCCTGCATCAGCGAGCGCCGCCCGGAAATGCTCGACCGGATCGCCGAGCTGCGGGCGGCGAAGCCATGATCGCGCTGCTGCTGGCGTTTCAGGCGGTCGCGCCGACCGCGCCCTATGCCGATTGCCTGTCGAACCGGATCAACGCCGACCCGCGCATGGAAAAGCCGCCGGCCGAGGCGGCGGCGCGCGTCGCGATCTTCGACGATGCGGCCAGGGCATGCGCGGCGGTGCGGGCGAAGGTGGCGAAGGCGCATGCCCCGATGCTCGACAAGATCGACGCATCGATGAAGGCGGTGCTGGTCAACCCGCAGGCGGCGGAGGCCGAGTTCGGGACGGAGCCGGTCGGGGGCGAGACGCCGTAACGGACAGACGAGATTTGCGGCCCCGCGCCGCACGAACAGGACGGAACATGCTGAACATCCAGAACCTCCACGCCGAAATCGACGGCAAGGAAATCCTCAAGGGCCTGTCGCTCGCCGTGAACGCGGGGGAGGTCCATGCGATCATGGGGCCGAACGGCGCGGGCAAATCGACGCTCGGCTATGTGCTGGGCGGGCGTCCCGGCTACGACGTGACCGAAGGCAGCGTGACCTTCGCGGGCGAGAATCTGCTGGAGATGGAGGCCGATGCCCGCGCCGCCGCCGGGCTGTTCCTCGGCTTCCAGTATCCGGTCGAGATTCCCGGCGTGTCGAACGTCCAGTTCCTGCGCGAGAGCCTGAACAGCCAGCGCCGCGCGCGGGGCGAAAAGCCGCTGTCGGGCGCCGAGTTCCTGAAGCTCGCCCGCGCGCAGGCCGATGCGCTGGGCATGGACATGGACATGATGAAGCGCCCGGTGAACGTCGGCTTTTCGGGCGGCGAGAAGAAGCGTAACGAGATGGTGCAGATGGGCATCCTCGACCCCAAGCTCGCGATCCTCGACGAGACGGATTCAGGGCTGGACATCGACGCGCTGCGCATCGTCGGCGACGGGATCAACCGCATCATGCGCTCGCCCGACAAGGCGGTGATCCTCATCACCCATTACCAGCGGCTGCTCGATTATGTGCAGCCCGATTTCGTCCATGTGCTGGCCGACGGGCGCATCGTCCGTTCCGGCGGCCCCGAACTCGCGCACGAACTGGAGCGCGAAGGCTATGGAGCGGTGGCGGCATGAGCGCGACCATGATCCTCCCCGGCACGGGGAGGGGGACCATGCGCAGCATGGTGGAGGGGGGCTTCCACCAGCGTACCGCCTGGGGCGACCCCCCTCCACCAGCCTGCGGCTGGTCCCCCTCCCCGCAGGCGGGGAGGATCTGATGGCGACGCTTCCCACCAACAAGCAGGAGGCGTTCCGCTGGACCGACCTCACCGCGTTGACCACCGCCGCCGCCAGCGGGCGGGGGCAGGCGGTGGCGGTCGACGGTTACTGGCTCGACCTGCCCGGCCCGCGTATCGTCTTCGTCGATGGGGTGTATGACGCTGCCGCCAGCACGCCCGGCCATGTCGCGCTCTCGCCGCTGACGCTCGACACCGCGCACCCGCTGGGCGTGCAGGCATCGGGCGCGCCCGGCTGGTCGATCGACCTGTCGGCGGCGGAGATCGTCGATCCGGTGCAGATCGTCCATGTCGCGACCGGCGGCGAGAACCATGTGCCCGCCAGCCTGACGCTGGACGAGGATGCGGTGGCGCAGGTGATCGAGACCTATGTCGGCAGCGGCTGGACCAACCGCCTGACCCAGATCGACCTCGAGCGCGGCGCGCGACTGATGCGCAGCATCCGGTTGCTCCAGACCGAAGGCTTCGTGTCGATCCGCGACGAGGCGGTGGTGGGCGAGGGCGCGAGCCTCGTCACCGGCTTCCTCGGTGCAGGCGGCATGGGCAGCCGCATCGACGCGCTGCTGACGCTCGACGGCGACGGCGCGTTCGTCGATTACGGCGGCGCGCTACTGACCCGCGAGCAGCAGCGGCAGGAATGCGCCGTCGCCGTCCGCCACGCCGCGCTCAACGGATCGAGCCGCCAGACATGGCGCGCGGTCGCCGCCGACCGCAGCCAGGCGAGCCTTGCCGCCCGCGTCGAGGTGGCGCGGGGCGCGCAGAAGACCGACGGCGAACAGTCGCTGCGCGGCCTGCTGCTCCAGCGTACCGCCACCGTGAACCTGAAGCCCGAACTCGAAATCTTCGCCGACGACGTGAAATGCGCCCACGGCGCGACGGTCGGCGAACTCGATGCCAAGGCGCTGTTCTACCTGCGCAGCCGCGGCGTGAGCGAGGCGCGGGCCAAGGCGCTGCTGACCACCGCCTTCGTCGCGGACGCGATCGACCGGATCGGCGACGAGACGGTGCGCGCGGCGTTCGCGGCGGATGCCGATGCATGGCTGGAGGCGGCGCTTTGATGCCACGTCGCGCGCAAGACCGGTTCTCGACCGGCTCGAACCGAACGGGGGGCGGGGCGGCGCTCCCATCCGTTTGGTTCGAGGCTGTCGAGAACCGTGGGCGGGAGGAACGCGCATGACCGGCACCACCCCCCTCGACCGCGTGGCCGATTTCCCGGCGATCCCGTCCGGCTGGGCCTATCTCGACACCGCCGCCACCGCGCAGAAGCCGCAGGCGGTCATCGACGCGATCACCCGCGGCTATGACACGACCTATGCCACGGTCCATCGCGGCGTGTATCAGCGCTCCGCCGACATGACGCTGGCGTACGAAGCCGCGCGCCGCCGGGTGGCGGACTTCATCGGTGCGGCCGCGCCCGAGGAATGCGTGTTCGTGCGCGGCGCGACCGAGGGGATCAACCTCGTCGCGCAGGGGTGGGCGGCGCGGCACCTGAAGGCGGGGGACCGTATCCTGCTGTCGATGCTCGAGCACCACAGCAATATCGTGCCGTGGCAGCTGGTCGCCGAAGCGGTGGGCGTGGGCATCGACGTGGTGCCGCTGACCGGGGACGGCCGGATCGATCTCGACGCGATGGCGGCGATGCTGACCCCGCAGCACAAGCTGGTCGCGCTGGCGCATGTGTCGAACGTGCTCGGCTCGATCCTCGATGCGCGCCGCGCCGCGACCCTCGCGCATGGCGTCGGCGCGAAGCTGCTGCTCGACGGGTGCCAGGCGGTGCCGCGCGTTCCCGTCGATGTGGCCGACCTCGACTGCGATTTCTACGTCTTTTCCGGCCACAAGCTCTATGGCCCGACCGGCATCGGCGTGCTGTGGGCCCGCGCCGACCTGCTCGAAGCGATGCATCCGGTGCAGGGCGGCGGCGCGATGATCGATCGCGTGAGCTTCGCGCGCACCACCTATGCCCCGCCGCCCGCGCGGTTCGAGGCGGGGACGCCGCACATCGTCGGCGCACTCGGGCTGCATGCCGCGATCGACTATGTCGAGGGCATCGGGCTGGACGCGATCCACGCGCATGAGACCGCGCTGGTCGCTGCGACGCGCGAGGCGCTGGGGCGGATCAATTCGATCCGGCTGCTGGGGCCGGACGATGCGGCGGGCATCGTCAGTTTCGTGGTCGAGGGGGTGCATCCGCACGACGTCGGCACCATCTTGGACGAGGAGCGGGTGGCGATCCGCGCCGGGCACCACTGTGCGCAGCCGCTGATGGAGGCGCTGGGCGTCCCCGCCACCGCGCGTGCCAGCTTCGGCGTCTATAACGGCATGGCCGATGTCGAGGCGCTGGTGCGCGGCCTTGAACGAGTGAACAGGATCTTCGGATGAACGACGAACGCAATTTCACCGTCGAGGAAGTGGACGCGGTGCCGCCGCCGCCCCGCGCGCGCGTGGAAGACGCCGCACCGCGCCGCCGCGACTATCTCGACGGCTTCCTCGCGCAGAAGCCCGAACCGGTCGCCGCGGGCGAGCCGGGCGGCGACACCTATGAAGCGGTGATCGCGGCGCTCAAGGAAATCTTCGACCCCGAGATTCCGGTCAACATCTATGACCTGGGCCTGATCTACGGCGTGGACGTGGCCGACAACGGCCATGTCGCGGTGACGATGACGCTGACGACGCCGCATTGCCCGGTCGCCGAATCGATGCCCGCCGAGGTCGAGCTGCGCGTCAGCGCGGTGCCCGGCGTCGCTACCGCCGACGTCAACCTCGTCTGGGACCCGCCATGGGATCCGCAGAAGATGTCGGACGACGCCAAGCTCGAACTGGGGATGCTGTGATGGCCACGCGCGTCCGCCCCGCCGCGATCCGCCTGACGCCCAACGCCGAACGCCGCGTCGCCGACCTGATGGCGAAGGCTCCGGCGGACGCGATCGGGGTGAAGCTCTCGACCCCCCGGCGCGGCTGTTCCGGTCTTGCCTATTCGGTCGATTACGTCACCGCGGCCAACCCGATGGACGAACGGATCGAGACGCCGGGCGGCACCTTCTTCGTCGACGGCGGATCGATCCTCTACCTCATCGGTTCGACGATGGACTGGGTGGAGGACGATTTCACCGCCGGTTTCGTCTTCGCCAACCCCAACGCCAAGGGCGCTTGCGGCTGCGGCGAGAGTTTCACGGTCTGATCCTCCGCCCCGCATGGGGGTGACGTGAAGCGTTTCGCATGGGTGCTGGCCGCATGGCCGATGGCGGCGGCGGCACAGGACCTGCCCGAGATCGTCGTGACCGGACGCGGCCTTGCCGATGCGCCCGGCGATGCCGCCTATGACATCGTGACGCTGGAGCGCGGGCGCATCCTCGACAGCGCCAGCGGACGGCTGGAGGACGTGCTGCGCGACGTGGCCGGGTTGCAGCAGTTCCGCCGCTCCGACTCGCGCTCGGCCAATCCCACGTCGCAGGGCATCACCCTGCGCGGCATCGGCGGCAATGCGTCGAGCCGTGCGCTGCTGCTGCTCGACGGCGTGCCGCAGGCCGATCCGTTCGGCGGCTGGGTCGCCTTTCCGGCATATGCCACCGACCGGCTCGGGCGGGTGCGGATCACGCGCGGCGGCGGCAGCGGGGTCGCCGGGCCGGGGGCGCTGGCGGGCACGATCGAGATGGACAGCGCCGCGCCCGCCGACCTGCCGCCGCTGTCGGCAATGATCGCAGGCGGCAGCCGCGCGTCGCTCGACGCCCGCGCCGGGGCCGCGCTGGTCCGGCCCGGCGGCTTCGCCACGTTGTCGGGCGCCTATGCGCGCGGCGACGGCTTCGTGCCGGTCGTGGCGGAGGATCGCGGCCCCGCCGACCGCGCCGCCCCGTTCGAGCAGGCGAGCGGTGCGGCCCGCGCGGTGATCGAAGTGGCCCCCGCCACCGAGCTTCAGGCCAATGTCGCCGCCTTCACCGACCGGCGCGACCGCGGGCTGGATTTCACCAACAACCGCAGCGAAGGGGCCGACGCCAGCGTCCGGCTGGTCGGGCGGGGGCGCACCGGCTGGTCGCTGCTCGGCTATCTCCAGACCCGCGCCTTCGCCAGCCGCTTCGCCAGTGTCGGGGCAGGGCGGGCGAGTACCACGCTGACGCTCGACCAGTATAACGTGCCCGCCACCGGCTGGGGCGGGCGGGCGGAGGTCGCGCCTGCGTTCGGCGCGGTCACGGCGCGAATCGGCGGCGACTGGCGTGTGGTCGAGGGCGAGACGCAAGAACTCTATACCTATGTCGCCGGGCTGCCGACGCGGCGGCGAACGGCGGGGGGGCGCAACACCACCGCCGGCGCCTTCGCCGATCTGGCGGCGACGCTGGGGCGGCTGACGCTCAGCGGCGGCGGGCGGATCGATCGCTGGACCATCGCCGATGGCCGTCTCACCGAGCGTCCGCTGACCGGCGGCACCCTGACCGATCAGGCATATGCGACGCGGCAGGGGTGGCAGCCGACCGGACGGATCGGCGCGGCATGGGCGGCGGACGACGCGCTGACGCTGCGCGCGGCGGGCTATCGCGGCTGGCGGCTGCCGACGCTCAACGAACTCTATCGTCCGTTCCGGGTCGGCGCGGACGCGACCGCCGGGGATGCCGGGCTGAAGCCCGAGACGCTGTGGGGCGGCGAGGTCGGCATCGAGTTGCGCCCGGCCCGCGCGGTGCGCATCGCCGCGACCGCCTTCGCCAACGCCCTGTCGGACGGCATCGCCAACGTGACGGTCGCGCGGGGGCCGGGGACGTTTCCGGGTGTCGGCTTCGTCCCGGCGGCGGGAGTCTATCGGCGGCGGGCGAATCTCGACCGCGTCCGCGTGCGCGGCGTGGAGGTGGACGGCGAGGCGCGTTTCGGCACGGTCGAGGCGCGGCTGTCATGGGCCTATACCGATGCGGTGGTGCGCGATGCGGCGCTGGCCGGGCTGCGTCCGGCGCAGACGCCTGCGCATAGCGGATCGGCCACGCTCGGCTGGCGGCGCGATCGCATCGCGCTGTCGGCGACCGCGCGCTACATCGGCGCGCAATATGAGGACGACGCCAATCTGCGACGTCTGGCGGATGCGACGACGCTCGACCTTGTGGCACGCCTGCCGCTGACCCGCGCGATCACCCTCGAGGGGCGGGCGGAGAACGTCACCGACACCCGGATCGAGGCGGCGGTCGGCGGCGACGGCGTGGTCGAACGCGCCGCCCCGCGCACGCTGTGGATCGGCCTCCGGCTCGGCGGCTGAGCGCAACCCCTTGGCCTGCCGATGGTTGGTCGGGGGAGAGGAACCCGCCATGTCCCAGTCCGACCGCGCACCCAACCATAATATCTCGACCGATCATCAGCGCTCCGGCGACGCGAAGCGCCCGTCCGACACACTCGACCGACCCGCCGATCAGGTGCATCCGGCGAAGGATTTCGATCCCGTCGCCGATGTCGGATCGGCGGAACCGGGCGGCGGCAAGAACTGACCCGCCGCCCGGCGTGCCGTCAGGCGCCGGTCTGCGACGCCATGCTGCCGCGCGGTTCGACCATCGACGGCACCGGGCCGGTCGCGGGGCGCAGCCCTTCGCGCTCGCTCGCCGGGACCGGCGCGGTCGGATCGGGGCGGAAGGCATCGGGGGCGCGATCGGTCGGGCCGGGGTGCGGCTTGTCGAGCGCGAGATCGGGGGCGGGATGTTCGGCATTGCCGGGCTTGGCCCGTCGCGCGAGCACGACGCCCAGCAGGCCCATGGCCACGCCGGTCGCCGCCAGCAGGGTGGTGCGCAGCGCCGAGACGCCTGCGGTCCGGCGCGGTTTCGCCTTGTGTTTCCTGTGCTTGCTCATCGATCGTCTCCTCGTTCGCAACGGGTAACGGCCCGCGCGGCGGAAGGGTTCAATCGAGGGCGGCAGTCTCGCTGCGCCGGGCGGTGGCGGCTTCGCGGATCAGCCGCTGTTCGGTGGTGCGCTCGGCCCGGTCGGCCATGGCGGTCCATGCGGACTCGGCGCGCAGGCAGCGTTCGCGGACATTGTCCAGCGTCGCGGCATCGGCATTGGCGCGTTCCACGGCGGCGCGGGCGCGATAGGCTTCGGGCGTGTCGGCCAAGGCGGCGATACTTTCGTCGGCAGGAGGGGGGAGCGGCGCGGACGGGCGAACCCTTCCGCGCCGCGCGAACATCAGTCGGCCGGGGTCAGGTTGACCGCGCTGGTCTTGCCGCGACGGTCCTGCTCCAGCTCGTATCCGATGCGCTGGTTCTGGTTGAGCGTGGTCATGCCCGCGCGCTCGACCGCCGAGATATGGACGAACGCATCGCCGCCGCCGTTGTCGGGCGCGATGAAGCCATAGCCCTTATCGATGTTGAAGAATTTTACGGTGCCGAGAATGGCCATGATGGTTCCTTCTTGAATGACCGGGCGGCGGAACTGCCCGTCCCCCGGAGCCTTAGGCAGCAGGGAAAGAAGGAACGTGCCGCAAAGCAAGAAACCGTCGATTTGCGACTGTAGCGGGAGCGATATGGGGAGCCGTTCCGGAATTGCAACGGGCCGGAACGACATGGTCCCCCCGGCCCGCCGTTGCTGCTGCCGATCGGTTCAGCGGCAGCGCACGTTGTTGCGATCGATCGCCTGACCGCCTGCGGCACCTGCGGCACCGCCGATCAGCGCGCCGAGCAGCCCCGACCCGCCGGGCGCGATCGCGCTGCCCAGCACGCCGCCTGCGATCCCGCCGACGATCAGCCCGGTCGTGCCGTCGTTGCGGCGGCAGTAATAGCGCCCGTCCTGCCCGACATAGACCCGGTCGTTGGTCGCCAGACGGCGCTCGCGATAGCGGCGGTCGTCGCGATAATAGCGCGCCGCGTCATAGCCGTTATAGGCGGGATCGGGCCGATCCCAGTCATAGCGGCTGTAGCCGCCCGCGTCGGCGTAGCGGGGGCCGCCGATGCCATAGTCCGAGCAGCCGGAAACGAGCGTCGCGGCGGCGACGATGCCGAGGGTCAATGCGCGCATGAGGCAATCCTTCCTGATGTCGATCAAGGCGGAATGTCGGGCGGTGGCAGAGGTTCCCGTTTACCAGCGCCCGCCCGCCGCGGCGATCGCCGCGAGCAGTGCGCGCTTGCTGTCGGTGCGGCGGGTACCGTCGTTGCGCGGCACCTGCGGATCGCCCAGCGCGGCGCGGCGCGCGGCGAGTTCGCGGGCGAAGTCCGCGTGCGAGATGCGCAGCCCCGTCCAGTCGGGGTCGTCAGCCTTCAAGGGCGTCGATGCCATATTCCCCTGCGCTTTCTTCGCCGATCCGCCGGTCGAGATAGGCGCGATCGAGCCCCGGGTGAAGCCGGTACAACAGCCTTGCCTGTTCGATGCGGTCGGGCGCGGTTCCGGATGCGAACTGGCCGACGCGATCCGCGATCAGATCCTCGACGCCGATGATCGCAAAGGCCGCGCCGGGCACGAGATCCTCGACCAGCACGATATGATCGGGAGCCGCCAGTCCGTCGAGCGGTGTGCGCCCGACCACCTCGAACCCCAGTGCCAGATCGGGATGCACCCACCCGCGCGTCGCGACGCCGGCACCCGATGGCCGGACGAAGCCGTATCGCCGCAACACGGCTTCCAGTTCGGGCTGCGCCGGCGAACACAAATCGAAATCGCCCGTCGCGACCATGCTGCCCGACCAATATTCGACGGCGGCACCGCCGACCAGTATCGGGCGGGGTTCGCCCTCGGCACGCATCGCCTCGCTGATCACGGCGAACAGCCGCAGTGCCGCCTCGAACGGTGCGCGCCAGACGCTCACTCCGCCGCCCGCGCCTGGTCCTGTTCCAGCAACGGCTTGAGATACCGCCCGGTAAAGCTCCCCTCGACGCCTGCGACCGTTTCCGGCGTGCCTTCGGCCACGACGCGCCCGCCCTTCACCCCGCCTTCCGGGCCCATGTCCAATATCCAGTCGGCGGTCTTGATGACGTCGAGGTTATGCTCGATCACCACCACCGTATTGCCCTGTTCGACCAGCTGGTGGAGCACCTCCAGCAGCTTGCGCACGTCCTCGAAATGCAGCCCCGTGGTCGGTTCGTCGAGGATGTAGAGCGTGTTGCCGGTCGCCCGCCGCGCCAGTTCCTTGGCCAGCTTCACCCGCTGCGCCTCGCCACCCGACAGGGTGGTCGCCTGCTGACCGACCTTGACATAGCCCAGCCCCACCTCCGCGAGCATCGCCATCCTGTCGCGGATCGGCGGCACCGCCTTGAAGAACTCGACCGCATCCTCGACGGTCATGTCGAGCACGTCGGCGATGCTCATCCCCTTGAACTTCACCTCCAGCGTCTCGCGATTGTAGCGCGCGCCGTGGCACACGTCGCAGGTGACGTAGACGTCGGGCAGGAAGTGCATCTCGATCTTGAGCACGCCGTCGCCCTGGCACGCCTCGCACCGCCCGCCCTTGACGTTGAAGCTGAACCGGCCGGGCTTGTAGCCGCGCGCCTGCGCCTCCGGCAGCCCGGCGAACCAGTCGCGGATCTGGGTGAAGGCGCCGGTATAGGTCGCCGGGTTGGAGCGCGGCGTGCGCCCGATCGGCGACTGGTCGATGTCGATCACCTTGTCGAGATGCTGCAACCCGGTGATCTTGTCATGCTTGCCCTGCACGATCCGCGCGCCGTTCAGCGTGCGGGCGGCGGCGGCATAGAGCGTGTCGATGGTGAAGCTCGACTTGCCCGATCCGCTGACGCCGGTGATGCAGGTGAAGGTGCCGAGCGGCAGCGATGCCGTCACCCCGGTCAGGTTGTTCGCGGTGGCGTTGTGGACGGTCAGCTTCTTGCCGTTGCCCTTGCGCCGCTTGTCGGGCAGCGGGACCGATCGCGTGCCGTTCAGATAATCGGCGGTGATCGATCCCTTGGCCTTCAGCAACTGCTTGAGCGTGCCCTTGGCCACCACCTCGCCGCCGTGGACGCCCGCGCCCGGCCCCATGTCGATCACATAGTCGGCGGTGCGGATCGCATCCTCGTCATGCTCGACCACCAGTACGGTGTTGCCGAGGTCGCGCAGCCGCCGCAGCGTGGCGAGCAGCATGTCGTTGTCGCGCTGGTGCAGCCCGATCGACGGCTCGTCGAGCACGTAGAGCACCCCCGACAACCCGCTGCCGATCTGCGAGGCGAGGCGGATGCGCTGCGACTCCCCGCCCGACAGCGTGCCGCTGGTCCTGTCGAGGTTCAGATAGTCGAGCCCGACATTGTTGAGGAATCCCAGCCGCTCGACGATCTCCTTCAGGATCGACTGGGCGATCGCCTTCTGCTGGTCGTTGAAATGCTCGGGCAGCGATTCGAAGAACTTCAGCGCATCGACCACCGACAGGTGGGTGGCATGCGCGATGTCCTGCATCGCCACCTTCACCGCCAGCGCCTCGGGCTTGAGGCGCGCGCCGTGGCACGTCTCGCACGGCTGCGACGCCTGGTATTTCGCGAGCTCCTCGCGCATCCACGCGCTCTCGGTCGACAGCATCCGCCGGTTGAGGTTGCCCAGCACGCCCTCGAACGGCTTCTTGACGTCATAGGCCTTCTTGCCGTCGACGAAGGTCAGCGTCACCGCCTTGCCGCCGGTGCCGTGCAGGATGACGCGCTGCGCCTCCTCCGGCAGGTCCTTCCACGCGGTGTCGAGCGAGAAGTCGTACGCCTTCGCCAGCGACCCCAGCACCTGCATGTAATAGGGCGAGGGCGGGTTGGACTTCGCCCACGGCACCACCGCGCCCTTCTTGATCGACAGGTCGTGGTTGGGGACGATCAGGTCCTCGTCGAACTCCATCCGCTCGCCAAGGCCGTCGCACGCCGGGCAGGCGCCCTGCGGCGCGTTGAAGCTGAACAGGCGCGGCTCGATCTCGGCGATGGTGAAGCCGCTGACCGGACAGGCGAATTTTTCCGAGAACACGATGCGGTTGTCGGGAATGCCCGCGCCCTTGAGCTTGCTAGCCCTCTCCCCGCCTGCGGGGAGAGGGTTGGGAGAGGGGGCTTCCTCGTTTTCTCCCGCCCCGGAAGCGGCCTGCGCCACGGTCGTGTCGACCAGATCGACATAGGCGAGGCCGTCCGCCAGCTTCAGCGCCGTCTCGAAACTCTCGGCAAGGCGCGTCGCGGCATCGGGGTTCACCACCAGCCGGTCGACGACGATCTCGACGTCGTGCTTGAACTTCTTGTCGAGCGCGGGCGCGTCCTCGATCAGATGGACCTCGCCGTTCACCCGCACCCGCTGGAACCCGGCCTTCTGCCATTCGGCCAGCTCTTTCCGAAACTCGCCCTTGCGCCCGCGCACCACCGGCGCGAGCAGCAGCAGCCGCGTCCCCTCGGGCAGCGCCAGCACCCGGTCGACCATCTGGCTGACCGTCTGCGCGCTGATCGGCAGGCCGGTGGCGGGCGAATAGGGCACGCCGACCCGCGCCCAGAGCAGGCGCATATAGTCGTAGATTTCGGTCACGGTCGCGACGGTCGAGCGCGGGTTGCGGCTCGTCGTCTTCTGCTCGATCGAGATGGCGGGGGACAGGCCCTCGATATGCTCGACATTGGGCTTCTGCATCAGCTCGAGGAACTGGCGTGCATAGGCCGACAGCGATTCGACATAGCGCCGCTGCCCCTCGGCATAGATGGTGTCGAAGGCGAGGCTCGACTTGCCCGACCCGGACAGGCCGGTGATGACCGTCAGCGTATCGCGCGGGATGTCGATGTCGACGCCCTTGAGGTTGTGCTCCCGCGCGCCGCGGACGGAGATATGGGTCAGGCTCATGCGGTCCGTTCTATCTTCGTTCTATTGGATTGGCAGAGCCGGAGATGGGGGCGGCAGCGCCCGGTTTCGAGGGGCCGCGCTTGCCGCGCCATTCGAGCGAGCGGCGGTCGAGTTCGGCCATGTCCTCGGTGCCCGCGATCGCCGCCTCGCCCAGCGCCACCGCCCGCGCGAGCGCCGCCGGATCGGCATGGGCATAGGCCGGGCGGCCCGCGACATGATCGTACCAACGCCCGCCGAACGCATTGTCGAGCAGGATGCGCTGGAAACAATGGTCCGCCCGCACCGGCCAGCCGCGCGCGGACGCCAGCGCGGGCAGTTCGCGCCGCGTCAGCTCCAGCCAGCGCGCCCGCACCGCATCGCCGCTCACGCGGGCAGGTCGACCGAGATGCGCCGCCAGCGCGCCTCGACGAAGCTGTAGATGCCGAAGGCGACGAAGCCGAGGCCCGTGGCGGTCAGCAGCCATTGCCCGCCGGTCTGGCGCTGGAGCGTGGCCAGCGCATGCGCCATGCCGCCCGCCTCGTCGGCATCGGCGACCCATGCAGCGGTCGCGAAGAACAGCGCGATCAGCGCGAATACCAGCGCCCGCGCGCCGTATCCGATCCGCCCGATGGTACAGACATGCTGCGGCACCGGCGTCCCGTGCGACAATTCGCGGGCGAAGCTGCCGTCCCATGCCTTCTTCGCCTGTTGCAGCGCCGCGCCGACCAGGCCTGCGGCGACCAGCGCCACCAGCACCCGCCCCATCGGCCGGTCGAGCAGCCATGCGGTCCAGTCGTGCGCGCTTTCCTCGCCGCCTACCCGTCCGCTTGCGCTGCGGCTGTGCAGCGCCAGCCGGGCGGCGGTCCATGCGAGCGCGACATGCGCGATGCCGCTGACCGCATGGCCCGCGCGGCGGAGGGCTCCCGACGCATCGTTCGCCCGCGCCTCGGGATCGGTGAGCGCCTCCACCAGCCGCCACAGCGCATAGCCCGCCAGCCCCGCCGCCATCGCCGCCAGCACGACTTCGCCGAACGGTTCGTCGGCGAGGCTGGCGATCGCGCCCTGATTGTCACCGATCTTGCCGCCGCGCAGCGCGGCGTCGATCGCGAACCAGCCGACCAGCAGATACACGATCCCGCGCGCGGCGAAGCCCAGCCGGGCGAGCAAGGTGGCACCGGTGCGGGTCGTCATGGGGCGGGGCTTTCAGAATCGTTGCGCGGTGCCAACAACCTGCAATGCCAAGGGTTCCGCCGCTTGCGGTTCGATCCCGTCGAGCGCGAGGCTGATCGACCGTCGCTGGGATCAGGCGCCTCATCCCCGCCCGAACGGCAGCAACGCCTCGTATACCTCGCGCGGCGGCTTGTCCGCCAGCCGTACCCCCTGCCGCAGCAGGAAGGCGTGGCGGACGATCTCGCCCTGCTGCTCGATGCCGTAGGCGTCGAACGGCTTGCCCGGCACGATCGTGTAGCGATAGGTGCAGAACGGGTGCCGCATCAGCGGCAGCCAGTAGCGGCCCCGGTGCTGCGTCTGGTGGACGTGCATCATCTCGTGCAGGAACAGCGCGGCCAGATCGCGCCCGGCGCGGGCGAAATCGTCGCGGTAGAGTGTGCCCTGCGGGTGGAAATGGATGCAGCCGGTCGGGGCCATCGCGACCTGCTTCGGCTGGAAGAACGCCCATTTGGCGTTGGCGACCCGCGCCCGGTCGTAATCGATCGTGTCGCCGAAGATGGTGCGGGCGAGTTCGACCTCGCCCGGCGTCAGCGCCCGTTTCGTCACGGCGCGGGATCGCCCGCGCCGACGAGCTTCGCATCGACCCAGATCTCGTCCCCCGAGCCCAGCCGGAACTTCAGCATGACCTTGCCGCCGGGGCGCAGGTCACCGGTCAGGTCGAACAGCATCGCGTGCAGCCCACCGGGGGCCAGCGTCACCGTTTTCCTGCTCGGGATCGGCAGGCGTTCGATCGGGCGCATCGTCATCGCGCCGTGATCGGTCGCCATGCTGTGGTGCAATTCGATCCGTCGCGCCGCCGGACTGGCGATGGCCGTGAGTACCGCGGGCTGGTTGCCCCCATGGATCGTGGCATAGGCGGCGGCGGGACGGCCCGGCACGGCGGGCAGGCGCACCCATGCGTCTTCGATTTCCGTGCCCCGCGAGCATCCCGTCGCCAGCAGCCCGCCCGCCAGCACTGCCCTCCACCGTGTCTTCACGCGCACGCTCCCGTTTCGATACGGTTCCCTATGCGGCCCACAATCTTGCGGCAAGGCGAACCCTGCCTATATCCGCCGACGTAACAACCCGTCGGCGTCTCCCCGGACGCACGGGTTTCCGGCATATTTCCAACCTTGGGGGCCAATGAGGGACCATGGCTAAAATTATCGGCATCGATCTGGGCACGACCAACAGCTGCGTCGCGGTGATGGAGGGCGGCAGCCCGAAGGTCATCGAGAATGCGGAAGGCGCGCGTACCACGCCGTCGATCGTCGCCTTCGCGAAGGACGGCGAGCGGCTGATCGGTCAGCCCGCCAAGCGGCAGGCGGTGACGAACGGCGACAACACCATCTTCGCGGTGAAGCGCCTGATCGGCCGCCGGTTCGACGATCCCGTCACCAAGAAGGACACCGAACTGGTGCCCTACACCATCGCGCGCGGTCCGAACGGCGACGCATGGGTGAAGGCGGGCGGCGAGGAATATTCGCCGTCGCAGATCAGCGCGTTCATCCTGCAGAAGATGAAGGAAACGGCGGAGTCGTATCTCGGCGAGACCGTGACCCAGGCGGTCATCACCGTTCCCGCCTATTTCAACGACGCCCAGCGTCAGGCGACCAAGGACGCAGGCAAGATCGCCGGCCTCGAAGTGCTGCGCATCATCAACGAGCCGACGGCAGCCGCGCTCGCCTATGGTCTCGACAAGGACAATAACAAGACGATCGCGGTCTATGACCTCGGCGGCGGCACCTTCGACATCTCGGTGCTCGAGATCGGCGACGGCGTGTTCGAGGTGAAGTCGACCAACGGCGACACCTTCCTCGGCGGCGAGGATTTCGATGCCAAGCTCGTCCAGTATCTGGCCGACGAGTTCAAGAAGGCCGAAGGCATCGACCTGACCAAGGACAAGCTGGCGCTCCAGCGGCTGAAGGAAGCCGCCGAAAAGGCCAAGATCGAGCTGTCCTCGACCCAGACGACCGAGGTGAACCTGCCGTTCATCACCGCCGACGCGACGGGTCCGAAGCACCTCGTCAAGTCGATCACCCGCGCCGATCTGGAGCGTCTGGTCGAGGATCTGGTGAAGCGCACGCTCGAGCCGTGCAAGAAGGCGCTGGCCGATGCGGGCGTGCAGGCGAACGCGATCGACGAGGTCGTGCTGGTCGGCGGCATGACCCGCATGCCCCGCGTCCGCGAGGTCGTGAAGCAGTTCTTCGGCAAGGAGCCGCACACCGGCGTGAACCCCGATGAGGTGGTCGCGATCGGCGCCGCGATCCAGGCGGGCGTGCTGCAGGGCGACGTCAAGGACGTGCTGCTGCTCGACGTGACCCCGCTGAGCCTCGGCATCGAGACGCTGGGCGGCATCATGACCCGCATGATCGATCGCAACACGACGATCCCGACCAAGAAGTCGCAGGTCTATTCGACCGCCGACGACAATCAGCAGGCGGTGACGATCCGCGTGTTCCAGGGCGAGCGCGAGATGGCCGCCGACAACAAGATGCTCGGCCAGTTCGATCTGGTCGGCATCCCGCCCGCGCCGCGCGGCGTGCCGCAGATCGAGGTCACCTTCGACATCGACGCCAACGGCATCGTCAACGTGTCGGCGAAGGACAAGGGCACCGGCAAGGAGCAGCAGATCCGCATCCAGGCTTCGGGCGGCCTGTCGGACAGCGACATCGACCAGATGGTCCGCGACGCCGAGCAGTTCGCGGAAGAGGATAAGAAGCGCCGTGCGTCGGCGGAGGCGAAGAACAACGCCGAATCGCTGATCCACACGACCGAGCGCCAGCTGGCCGACAACGGCGACAAGGTGGACGCATCGCTCAAGGCCGAGATCGAGGCGGCGATCGCCGACACCAAGGCGGCGGTCGACAGCGGCGACAGCGAGCGCATGACCGAGAAGAGTCAGGCGCTGGCGCAGGTCGCGATGAAGCTCGGCCAGGCGATCTACGAGAAGCAGCAGCAGGCGGAAAGCGCGCCCGCCGCCGATGCGGCCTCGGCCAAGACCGACGACGTGGTCGATGCCGAATTCTCGGAAGTCGACGACAGCCACAAGGCGTAAACCAACGCCCCTCCCTCTCCCCCTCGGGGGAGAGGGCCGGGGAGAGGGGGTGTCGGGCGGGTCGTTTTTCAGGCAACCCCCTCTCCCAACCCTCTCCCCTGAAGGGGAGAGGGCTATTTGATGACCACCGAAGTCGATTTCTACGAACTGCTCCAGTGCGAGCGCACCGCCGATGCCGCGACGATCAAGTCGGCGTATCGCAAGCTCGCGATCAAATATCACCCGGACAAGAACGCGGGCTGCAAGGACAGCGAGGCAAAGTTCAAGGCGATCAACGAAGCCTATGACTGCCTGAAGGACCCGCAGAAGCGCGCGGCGTACGACCGCTACGGCCATGCCGCCTTCCGTCAGGGCGCGGGCGGCCCCGGCGGCGGGGCGCAGGATTTCAACGGCTTCTCCGACATTTTCGAGAGTGTTTTCGGCGAATTCATGGGCGGCGGGCGACAGGGCCGTGCCGGGCCGCGGCGTGGCGCCGACCTGCGCTACGACATGGAGGTGACGCTCGAGGAGGCCTATCATGGCCACCAGACCGAGATCACCGTCGACGTCTCCGCCCCCTGCGCTCCCTGCGGCGGCAGCGGCGCGACGCCCGGCACCAAGGCGCGCACCTGCCAGACCTGCGCGGGCCACGGCAAGGTGCGCGCGCAGCAGGGCTTCTTCGTCGTCGAGCGTGCCTGCCCGACCTGCCACGGCGCGGGACAGGTGATCGCCGACCCGTGCCCCGCCTGCCACGGCGAAGGCCGGGTCGAACAGACCAAGACGTTGCAGGTCAACGTGCCACCCGGCGTCGACGAGGGCACGCGCATCCGCCTGACCGGCGAAGGCGAGGCGGGCGCGCGCGGCGCACCTTCGGGCGACCTCTACATCTTCCTCCACGTCAAGCGGCACGCGATCTTCGAGCGGGACGGCACCACGCTCTATGCCCGCGCGCCGATCAGCTTCACCACGGCGGCGCTCGGCGGATCGATCGACATTCCGGGGCTCGACGGTGCGAAGCACAGCATCCGCATCCCGGCGGGCATCCAGTCGGGCAAGGAACTGCGCCAGCGCGGCGCGGGCATGCCGGTGTTGCAGGGCCGCGGCCACGGCGACCTCGTGATCCGGATCGAGGTGGAGACGCCGACCCGCCTCTCTGCCCGCCAGCGCGAACTGCTGGAGGCGTTCCGCGAAACCGAAACCGGCGAGGAATGCCCCGAATCGAGCGGCTTCTTCGGTCGGCTCAAGACCGCCTTCGGTGGCTGAATGGCGTAGCGCGACGGCGGGGGACGCCCCTGCCGTCGCCGCGCTCGCCCGCGCCGCGCTGGGCGACTATGGCGAGGCGGCGGAACTCTATGCCGAACGCATCGCGCTGGCCCCCGCCGGGTGCCATGTGCTGACGGCGGGCGACCGGATCGTCGGGCACTGCATCAGCCATCCGTGGCGACGCTTCGCACCCCCGGCGATGCACGCACTGCTGGGCGCGATCCCCGACGACGCCGACTGCTGGTACCTCCACGACGTCGTCGTCGCGCCCGAGGCACGGGGGCAGGGCGCGGTCGAGCGGCTGCTGCCCGTACTGGCGGACGCCGCCCGCGCCGCCGGCATCGGCACGCTGGCGCTGATCGCGGTCGGCGGGGCGGATCGCTACTGGGCCAGGCTGGGCTTTCACGCCGCCGGGGGCGGGGCGACAGGCTTCGGGCCGGACGCCCGGTATATGGAGCGTCCGGTTGCGGACGCCTGACGCCGTTCATCGTGCCGAAAGGTTCCCGCGCGAACGCCGTGGTTGACTCGAAACCGTCACCTTCCTAAAGCGCGCGTGCCTTGGCGGGCTCGCCATCCGGCGTATTTCCGGCCCGGCCGAAAGGTCATGGGGAGGGATGATGGCGGAGAACGAGCCCGGACTGGACCCCTTGCCCGAAGACGCCCGGATCACCTCGCTCGACGCGCGGCTGAAGCAGGCGAAGACGGACGAGGCGGTCAGGACCGGCGGGGCGCGCGACGACGCGGGCGAGCGGAATTATCGCCTGGGCAACCGCGTGCTGGCCGAACTGATCGGGGGAATGGTCGGGGGAGCGGTGATCGGGGGAACCCTCGACTATCTGCTCGGCACCTCGCCTTGGCTCCTGCTCGTGCTGCTCTCTCTGGGGATCGTCAGCGCGTTCAGGAATATCATCAGGATTTCCAATCGGCGTCCGGACTGACGGTTTTCGGGCGCCTTGGCATATCGGGGCGAAGCGACGTGGCTGAGGCAGGCAAGATCGATCCGATGCACCAGTTCGAGGTGCAGACGATCTTCAACATTCCGCTCGGCGACCATGTCCTGCCGTTCACCAATTCGGCGCTGTGGATGCTGGTCGCGGCGGCGGCGCTGTTCGTGTTCATGATCGGCGGCATGAAGCAGGCACAGGTGCCGGGCCGCTGGCAGATGGCGGTCGAGGGCTTCACCGGCTTCATCGACAAGCTGCTGGCGGCGAACATCGGGCATGAGGGGCGCAAGTATCTGCCCTACGTCTTCTCGCTGTTCATGTTCATCCTGTTCGCCAACGTCGTCGGGCTGCTGCCCTTCGGCCTCGTCGGGCTGCACCCGTTCACCGTCACCAGCCACTTCACCGTCACCGGCGTGCTGGCGATCGCCAGCTTCTCGATCGTGCTGGTCGTCGGCCTGTTCAAGCACGGCCTGCGCTTCTTCAGCCTGTTCGCGCCCAAGGGCACGCCGATCCCGGTGCTGATCCTCGTCGCGCCGATCGAGTTCGTGTCGTTCATGGTGCGCCCGTTCAGCCTCGCGCTGCGGTTGTTCGTCGCCATGACCGCGGGCCACATCCTGCTGAAGGTGCTGGCCGGGTTCATCATCAATTCGACCGCGGCGGGCGCGGGCGTCGGCCTGCTGGTCAGCCTGCCCAGCTTCGCGCTGATGGTCGGCGTCTCGGCGCTCGAAATGCTGGTCGCGGGCGTGCAGGCCTATGTCTTCGCGCTGCTGACCTCGCTCTACATCAACGATGCCGTGCACCTGCACGACCATCACTGATCCCAACCCAACCAACTGATTTTTCCAAGGGAGTTTTCGACATGGAAGCAGACTCGATCAAGCTGCTCGGCGCCGGTCTGGCCGCGATCGGTGCGGGCCTCGCAGCACTCGGCGTGGGCAACGTGTTCGCCGCGTTCCTCCAGGGCGCGCTGCGCAACCCGTCGGCAGCGGCCGGCCAGCAGGGCAACATGTTCATCGGCTTCGCCGCCGCCGAACTTCTCGGCCTGCTCGCGTTCGTCGTCGCGGTGCTGCTGATCTTCGTCGCGTAACTTGCCGCGACGCCCGGCGTGGGGATGGTCCCGCGCCGGTTCGCCGGTTCCGCGAACGGAACCGGCTTCGGTCGGGCCGCGGGTCCGGCCGACCAGATAATACGGGACGTTTCATGCCGCAAATCGAGCAGCTTGCCGCGACGTGGGGGTCGCAGGTCTTCTGGCTGGTGCTGACCTTCGGCATCGTCTTCCTCGTCGTGGGCCTGGGCATGGTGCCCAAGGTGCAGGGCACGGTGGACAAGCGCGACCAGGGCATCGCCGCCGATCTCGCCGCCGCCGATGCGGCCCGCGCGCAGGCCGATGCGACCGAGGCGGCATGGCGCACCCGCGAGAACGCCAGCCGCGAGGCGGCGCAGAAGCTCCTCGCCGACGCCCGCGCGCGCGGTGCGGCGGCCGCGGCCGAGCGGATCGCCGCCGCCAATGCCGATGTGCAGGCGCGCGTCGCGCAGGCCGAGGCCGACATCGCCGCGCAGAAGTCCGCCGCGATGGACGAGATCGAAACCGTCGCGGTACAGGCGACCCAGGCGATCGTCGAGCGCGTCGCCGGGCTGCACGTCAGCGACCAGGACGCGCACGGCGCGGTGAAGGCGGTGCTCCATGGCTAATGCACGCATCGGCGGGGCCGCCGAGGAAAATCTGTCGCAGGTGGTCCATAACGAGGGCCTGCCGAAGACCGGCGCGGACGCGGTCGAGAGCGAGCACGGCGGCGTGACCGGGGTGCCGCATCAGGAACCGACCGCGCTGTTCCTCGACGCCACCGGCTGGGTCAGCGCGGCGATGCTGCTGTTCCTGATCGTGCTGGTGGTCAAGGGCGTGCCCGCCGTCATCGGCAAGCTGCTCGACGGGCAGATCGCCGCGATCCGCACCCGCCTCGACGAGGCGCGCGCACTGCGGGCCGAGGCCGAGGCGCTGCGCGACGAATATGCGTCGAAGATCGCCGGGATCGAGGCACAGGCCGCCGAGATGGTCGCCCATGCCGAGGCGGAGGCGCAGGGGTTGCTGGCCAAGGCGGAGGCCGACGCCGCCGACCTGACGCAGCGCCGCGCCAGGATGGCGAGCGACAAGATCGCCGCCGCCGAGCGCGCCGCCATCGCCGAGGTCCGCGCGACCGCTGCGGACGCCGCCGCCAAGGCCGCGGGCGTGCTGATCGCCGATCGCATGGCGGGCGGCGCCGATCGCGCGCTGGTCGACCGGACGATCGCGGGGCTGGGCGCCGGATCGGGTGGCGGTCGGCTGAACTGATCCCTTTCTCTTGTCGCGACGACGCCGCCCTGCCGACCGGCCGGGCGGCGTTTCGCGTTTTGCCGCAGCGTCTCTTCCGGGTTTCCGGCGTGCGGCCTGTATCCCGAGCCCGCGTGAAGGAGAACCGATATGGCATGGGCCATCTTGGGGGTCGCGGTGCTGTGCGAGATCGTCTGGGCGCTCAGCCTGAAATGGGCGGCGGGGCAGGGGACGCTCGCCGCATCGGCGGTGCCGATCACGCTGTCGTTCGTCAACATGGGGCTGCTGGCGCTGGCGATGCGCGGCATTCCGGCGGGCACCGCCTATGCGGTGTGGACCGGGCTGGGCGCGGTCGGGGTCATCATCGGCGGCACGATCCTGTTCGGCGAACGGATCGCGCCGATGCAGGCCGCCTTCATGGTGCTGACCGTCATCGGCGTGGTCGGCACCAAGCTGTTTGCGCAAGGGTAGGGCCGATCGGCGTTCGGGGAAGGTGCGGCATCTTCCCTTCCCGGAAGGATTCCTCCGCGAAAGTCGCGCGCTTGGTCCGAACCGGCCCCTACCCCGGCGAAGGCCGGGGTCCAGTTGGAAAGGCTTTTCCGTACCTTACCAACCTCCCCCCACTGGACCCCGGCCTTCGCCGGGGTACGGACGGGTGACTTCCGCAGAGGAATCCCGGAAGGGAGGGGGCAATCTGGTCCACCGTTCTGCCGAATGTCGATCGGCCCCAAGCCCCTGATTCGCCCGGTTCCGTCGCGCCGGGCGATGCTATAGCGTCGCCGCATGCGGGCGGTCCGGCCCGCATGGGGAGATGCCTGTGATGAAGTCCGTGTACGCCGCCCTGATCCTGCTCGCCGCGCCGGTGGCACTCACCGCGCAGACCTCGCCCGCCGCGCCTGCCGCCGCGCCGACGATCGACAGTTCGATCGAGACGATCGCCGCCGATCCGCGCGGCAAGGCGATCCTCGATGCGGTCTTTCCCAAGATGCTCGAGCATGAATCCTATCCGATGTTCAAGGGCATGACGCTGAAGCAGGTCCAGCCCTATGCCAACGGCCGCATCACCGACGAACAGGTGGCGAAGGTCGCCGTCGAACTGGCGAAGCTGAAGTAACATGGTGCGCGTCGGCCTGATCGGGTTCGGCCTTGCCGGCGCGTCCTTCCACGCCCCGCTGATCGCGGCGGTCGAGGGGATGGAACTGGCGGCGATCGCGACGTCGCGCCCGACCGATCGCTATCCCGCGGCGGTCCGCCATGCCGATCCCGCGACGCTGATCGCCGACGACAGTCTCGACCTCGTGGTCGTGGCGACCCCCAACGACAGCCATGTGCCGCTGGCGCAGGCGGCATTGGCGGCGGGGCGGCACGTCGTGGTCGACAAGCCGCTGGCGACCGACGACGGCGATGCGGTCGAGCTGGTGCAGCTCGCGCGCGGCGTCGGTCGGCTGCTCGGCGTGTTCCACAACCGGCGCTGGGACAGCGATTTCCTGACGGTCGAGGCGCTCTTGCGCGAAGGTCTGCTGGGCGAGGTGATGCTGGCCGAACTGCACTGGGACCGGTTCCGCCCCGCGATCAAGGCCGGATGGCGCGAGCATGGCGGCCCCGGCGGCGGGCTGCTGAGCGATCTCGGCCCGCACATGATCGATCAGGCGCTGCGGCTGTTCGGCATGCCCGATGCGGTGGCGGGCGACGTGGCGGTGCAGCGCGACGGCGCGCTCGCCGACGATTACTTCAGCATCACCCTGCGCTACGGCCATCGCCGGGTCGTGATCGGATCGGCCTCGCTGGTCGCCGCGCCGCGCCCGCGCTTCGCGCTGCACGGCACGAAGGGCAGCTTCGTCAAATACGGCATCGATCCGCAGGAGGCGGTGCTGCGCGCGGGAGGATCGCCGGACGATCCGGGCTATGGCATCGAGGAGGAAGCCGACCGGGGCGTGCTGACCGACGGCGCGGGCCATGCCCGGCGGATCGAATCGGCGCGCGGCGACTGGCGCGCCTTCTATGCCGGGATGCGCGACGCGATCCTGCACGGCGCGGCGGTGCCGGTCGATCCGGTCGATGCGGTGCGCGGCCTCCGGGTGCTGGCGGCGGCGCGGGGGTAACGACGCACGCGCGCCGCCGTCGGTCGCGACGGGATGTTAATCCCTTGTGGATAAAGGAACGACACGATGTTTCATCTGGTCGATCCGGCGACGCTGCGGCTCAGCAGCTTCCTGTCCAGCCTGGCGTTCGCGACCGTGTTCGCGGCGCTGGCGCGGGGGCGGCGCGATCCGTGGATGACGTGGTGGGCGGGGTCGTCGGCAGGCTATTGCGTCGTGCTGATCTGCTTCGACCTGACCGGGGGCGTGGTTTCCTCGCCATGGTCGGCGGTGATCGAGGGGATGATGGCGCTGTCCATCGCCATGGCCCTGTGCGGGGTGCGGCGGTTCGACGGCCTGCCTGCGTTCGCGTGGTGGATGTGGTTGCTGATCGTGGCGGCGACGGTGATACCGGCGGCGGCATGGCTGCTGCCCGCATCGATCGCGCCGGTGGCGGCGGAGCAGTTGTCGGCCCTCATGCTGGTGTCGTGCATGATCGCGTTCGGCCTGCCGATGGCGACCAGCCGGGCGATCGACGGAACCCGCCTCGGCCGGGTGGTCGCGGGGGGCGCGCTGATCGCCTATGTGCCCAGCTATGCGCTGGCGGCGCTGGGCGATGTCCTGTTCGGCAAGCCGATGGACCTGCTCGGCCTCATCCCGCTGGTCGCCGATCAGTTTCTGCTGGCGATCTGCAACCTCGCGCTGCTGTCGATACCGGGGCTTCGCGCCCGGATGCTGCTGCGCGAGGCGGCGCTGCGCGATCCGCTGACCGGGGCGTGGAACCGCGCGGGGCTGGCGGTGGGAGAGGCGGCGTTGCTGGTGCCGGGGCGGGTGGTGCTGCTGGTCGATGTCGATCATTTCAAGGCGGTCAACGATGCGCACGGGCACGACGTGGGCGACCGGGTGCTGCGCGCGATCGCCGACGGGCTGCACCGCGCCGTGGCGGGGGATTTCGTATGCCGGCTGGGCGGCGACGAGTTCCTCGTCGTGACCGATGCCGAGGATGCGGCGGCGGCGGCGGAGCGGGTGCGGACGCAGGCGGGCGGCCCGGTCGCCGGCTTGCCCGGCTGGGGGCTCAGTGTCGGGCTCAGCCGGATCGAACCGGGCGACACTGCGCTCGCCGGGGCGATCCAGCGCGCCGACCGGGCGATGTACCGGGCCAAGGCGGGCGGTCGCGGACGCATCGCCGCCTGATCGCCGAACCGGCTGGCGCGGGGGCGGGCGGCTCCCTAAATCGGGCGGGATGTCGGAAACACCCAACGCCCCCAATCGCTTCAACGAGGACAAGGCCAGCTTCACGGTGCGCGGATCGGACGCGCCGGACCTTGACGCCGGGGTGGCGGCGATCCGCAACGTGCTGGCCACGCTGCCGCTCCGGCCCGGCGTGTACCGGATGCAGGATGCGCGCGGCGAGGTGCTGTACGTCGGCAAGGCGCGCGCGCTGAAGAACCGCGTCGCCAACTACACGCAGGTATCGCGGCTGACGAAGCGGTTGCAGCGGATGGTCGCGCAGACCCGCTCGATGACCATCGTCACCACCAACAACGAGGCGGAGGCGCTGCTGCTCGAGGCGCAGCTCATCAAGCGCTATCGCCCGCCGTACAACGTGCTGCTGCGCGACGACAAGTCGTTCCCCTTCATCCTGCTGCGCGCCGACCATGAATTCCCGCGCATCCAGAAGCATCGCGGCGCGCGCCGCGCGAAGGGCAATTACTACGGCCCCTTCGCCAGTGCCGGATCGGTGACGCAGACGCTGAACGCGCTCCAGAAGCTGTTCCTGCTGCGCTCGTGCACCGACGGCTTCTTCAAGACGCGCGACCGGCCGTGCCTGCTGTACCAGATCAAGCGCTGTTCCGCGCCCTGTGTCGGGCGGATCGATGCCCCCGCCTATGCCGAGCTGATCGCCGATGCGAAGGACTTCCTCGCTGGCAAATCGACCAAGGTGCAGGCGAAGCTCGGCACCCAGATGCAGGCGGCGGCGGAGAACATGGACTTCGAGCTGGCGGCGGTGCTGCGCGATCGGCTGAAGGCGCTGACCTTCATCCAGGGCAGCCAGGCGATCAACGCCGACGGCATCGGCGACGCCGACGTGTTCGCGATGGCGTGCCTCGACGGGGTGATCGGCATCCAGGCGTTCTTCATCCGCGGCGGGCAGAACTGGGGCCACCGCAGCTTCTTCCCCGCGCACACCAGCGAGGTGCCGGAGGACGAGGTGTTCGCCGCCTTTCTGATGCAATTCTACGAAGAGGTGCCGCCGCCGCGCAACGTGTTCGTCGACCGCGACCTCGCCGAGGCGGAGGTGCTGGCCGAGGCGATGGCCGAGCGCGCCGGGTTCAAGGTCGCGCTGTCGGTGCCGCAGCGGGGCACGCGGCGGCGGCTGCTCGATCAGGCGAAGCGCAATGCGCAGGAGGCGCTGGAACGCCGCAACGCCGAATCGACGACGCAGGCGAAGCTGCTGCGCGAGGTGGCCGAGCTGTTCGATCTGGAAGGCCCGCCGAACCGGATCGAGGTGTACGACAACAGCCATATCCAGGGCACCAATGCGCTGGGCGCGATGGTCGTCGCCGGGCCGGAGGGGTTCCGCAAGGGCCAGTATCGCAAGTTCAACATCAAGCAGGCGCAGACCAACGACGACTTCGCGATGATGAAGGAGGTGCTCACCCGCCGCTTCGCCCGCGCGCAGGAGGAGAACCCCGACCGCGAGGTCGACCGCGACGGCAACGGCTGGCCGGACCTCGTGCTGATCGACGGCGGCAGGGGGCAGCTGAACGCGGCGAAGGCGGTGCTGGAGGATCTGGGGATCGAAGACGTCTGCATGGTCGGCGTGGCCAAGGGGCCGCATCACGGCCGCGACGGGCGCGAGGTGTTCCACCTGATGGACGGGCGCGAACTGATGCTGCCGGTCAATTCGCCGGTGCTGTTCTACCTCCAGCGGCTGCGCGACGAGGTGCACCGCTTCGTCATCGGCGCGCACCGCGACAAACGGTCGAAGGCGATCGGGGCCAGCCCGCTCGACGAGGTGCCCGGCATCGGCCCGGCGCGCAAGAAGGCGCTGCTGATGCATTTCGGTACCGCGCGCGCGGTGCGCAACGCCAGCCTCGCCGACCTGCAAAAGGCACCGGGCGTCAGCAAGGCCATGGCGCAGGGGGTGTATGACTTCTTCCATTCGCGGTAGGATGTCGCTGCAACGACGGAGGGTGGCATGGGCGCGGAAGGCAGGATCGACCCGGCGATGATCGCCGACGCGGAGTCGCTGGGGATCGACGTGGTCGCCGCGTGCGAGGCCGGGCTGGCGCAGGCGATCCGCCGGGTGCGCGAAGCGGAATGGCTGGCGCAGAATCGCGAGGCGATCGAGGCGTGGAACAGCTGGACGGAGACGAACGAACTGCCGCTGGCCGACCTCCGCCGGTTCTGATGGCCCGCTTCGATGTGATGCCCCGGCGACATGGGCAGTTGCTGGTCGTGGACTGTCAGGCGGACGTGCTGCGGCACCTGCCGACGCGGTTCGTCGTCCCGTTGCTCGATCCGGCGGAGATTCCCGCGCCTGTCACCCGACTGCATCCGTTAGTGGACGTTGACGGCAGGCGATGGGTGTTGGCGACGCACTTGGCCGCCGCCGTGCCGCTGCGTGAACTGGCCGCGCCGGTCGCATCGCTTTCCGCCGAGCAGGACCGGATCGTCGCGGCGCTCGACTTCCTGCTCAGCGGATTCTGACGCTCAGCTCCGGTCCGGCCATCGACCGGCGGATGAAGCGGCGAATCGTGCGCCAGCGCTTCGCCTCGTCGCGGTCGCCGCGGTCGGCGGCCTGGCTGCAATGACGGCCGGCAACCTCCGGGGCAGCGCGACCATGGCGGGCGACCAGGAAGATCGCCTCGATATGATCGTTGTCGTCCAGCATCTTCCTGTCCAAACGGTTAATGCCTGTCGCAACGGTGAACATTAACCGCCGTTCCCGTTTCGATCGGGTTCCCGTTCCGGAATTTGCGCAAATCGGGGAACGGCGTCGCGAAATTCCCGCAATACCGGGCGTCATCATGGTTAATATCGCGAATGTCCCCAGCGTACCGTCTATTTCGCCCGGTCGCGTCGGACGCCTACCGGATGTTTACCGGCTACGGTACAGCGATGGATCATGGCCACGCCCGTCTTCCTGACCATCGATACCGAACTGATGTGGCGGCATCATGCCGCCGGCATGGCGACGCAAGCGGTCGTCGCGCGCTCGCTCGATCCCGCCGGGGTCGGGGTGCGCTGGCAATTGTCGGTGCTGGCCGCGCACGGGCTGAAGGCATGTTTCTTCGTCGATCCGCTGCCGGTGGCGCTCTACGGCATGGATGCGATCGCGCCGACGATCGAGGCGATCCTGGCGGCGGGGCAGGAGGTGCAGCTCCATGCCCATCCCAACTGGATCGGCGCGGCGCTGCACGACGGCGGACAGGCGCATGGCCGGTTCGAGCTGATCGACCTGTCGACACCCGAGCAGCAGGCGGTGCTGGCCCGCGCGCGCGACCTGCTGACGGCCTGCGGCGCGCCGCCGCCGATCGCGTTCCGCGCGGGCAGCTATGGCGCGAACGACGATACGATCGATGCGCTGCGCGCGCTGGGCTTCGTCTATGACAGCAGCCACAACGGATCGGCGTATCCGTGGCCCAGCGCGATCGGCCTGTCGCCCGAACGCATCGCGCCGGTCGCGCATCGCGGGCTGATCGAGGTGCCGGTGACACTGATCGGCACGCCCGGCGGCGGGCGGCGGCATTTCCAGATCTGCGCGCTGTCGGTGTCGGAGATGCGCGCGGCGCTGCGCCATGCGATCGCGAACGATCATGCGGCGGTAACGATCGTCAGCCACGGCTTCGAGCTGGCGAACCGCGACGGCACCCATGCCAACCGCATCCACGTCCGCCGGTTCAGGGCACTGTGCCGAATGCTCGCCGAGCAGACGGCGACCTTGCCCACGGTGCATTTCGCGGATCGCCCCGCGCTCCGGCTCGGGCGCGACGACCGCCCGCTGCCGTCGCGCCGGATGCGCACCGGCTGGCGGCAGGCGCAACAGCTCTGGTCGAACCTTTTCGAGGAACGCCGCGCGTGACCGGTGCGGTCGCGTGGCCGATCCGCTTCCAGATCGGCGCGCGGACGCTGTTCGCGGTGCGGCGGCGGCTGGTGCGCGTGCCGCTCGATCTGCGCGCGGTGCTGGACGGGGTGGTGCCGGTGTTGCCGCCGCTGCCGCCGGGGGGGCATGGCTGGTCGATCACCTCGCTGCCTGCGCTGCACGAGGATGCGGTCCGGGCGCAGCGCGGCGGCATCGCCTTCGTGCGGCAACGCTACACCCGCTATCACACCGACCTGACGATCGGGCAGGCGGCGTGGATGGCGGGCCTGTCGGGCAACGCCCGCTCGTCGCTCAAGCGCAAGCGCAGGAAGCTGGCCGAGGCGAACGGCGGCATGATCGAGGTGCGCCGCTATCGCACGCCCGCCGAACTGGCGACGTTCCACCGCCACGCGCGTCGGGTCGCGGCGACGACCTATCAGGAAAAGCTGCTCGGCGCGGGCCTGCCCGACGATCCGGCGTTCCGTGCCGGCGTGGCGGCAAAGGCGGCGGCGGGCACCGCCTATGGCTGGCTGCTGTTCGTGCGCGGCGATCCGGTCGCCTATCTCTATTGCCCGCGGCACGGCGGCGACGTGCGCTACGACTATGTCGGGCACGATCCGGCATGGAGCGACTGGTCGCCGGGCAGCGTGCTTCACGCCGAAGCCTTCGCCGACCTGTTCGCCGACCGCCAGGCGCTGCGCTTCGACTTCACCGAGGGCGAGGGCCAGCACAAGCGCCAGTTCGCGACCGGCGGCACCGATTGCCTCGACCTGCTGCTGCTGCGCCCTACGCCCACGAACCGCGCGCTGGTGGCGGCGCTGGCGGCATTCGACGGCGCGGTGGAGACGGCGAAGCGGGTGCGGGACTGGCCGCTCGTCGGGCGGGTGGTGGACCGGGTGCGGCGGGGGTAGGGGGGCGCGCATGTGGCTATGGTTGCTGGCATTGCTGCTGGGGCAGGACGACGAGGTTGTCGTGACGGGGCAGCGACCGTCGATGACGCCGGGGCTGTGGCAGTTCGATCGGAGCGACACCAAGCGGGAAGGGATATCGGCAGCATCGAAGACGCGGGGCGGGGGGGCTTCGCAACCGCCCAAGGCCTATCGCTGGGGCTATTGCGTCGTATCGCCCGATATCCGGACCGCCTTGCCCTATGCGCTGGCGGGCAGTGGCGAATATCGCGGTGGGCCGGGGTGTCCCGCATTCCGGTTCACGATCGACGGCAACCAGATCGTGGCGAAACAGGAATGTCGTTTCCGCTGGGGTGAGACCGCGCATGTCCTGCGCGGAACGGCCAGCGGGGATCGGCTGTTGCTCCAATCGCGGATGACCTCGCCGCAGACGTCCTTGACCCTTACCCACAGCATCGAAGGCCGCCGCATCGGTGACTGTCCGCCCCGCCGCTGAACCATGCATCTGACCGCCACTGCCATCCTCCTGTCCGCTCGCGCGCATGGGGAGCATGGCGCGGTGGTGCGCGCACTCACCCCGCGCGACGGGGTGCAGCCCGGCTATGTCCGCGGCGGGCGCAGCCGGGCGCTGCGGCCGGTGCTGCAACCCGGCAACATCGTGCGCGGGGAATGGCGCGCGCGGACCGACACGCAGCTCCCGGCGCTCACGCTGGAACTGGTGACCAGCCGCGCGCCGCTGTTCGTCGAGCCGGTGGCGGCGGCGGCGATCGACTGGGTGTGCGCGCTGCTCGCCGCCGCGCTGCCCGAGGGGCAGCCCTACCCGCGCGTCCATGCCGCCGCCGAGGGACTGTTCGCCGCGATCGAGGCGGCCCCTGCGGCGCGCGACTGGATCGGCGCGCTGGTGCGCACCGAATTGCTGGTGCTGTCCGAACTCGGCTTCGGCCTCGCGCTCGACGAATGCGTCGTCAGCGGCGTGCGGGACGACCTGACCCATGTCAGCCCCAAAAGCGGCGGCGCGGTGAGCGCCGGCGCCGCCACCGGCCTCGAACACCGTCTGCTGCCGCTGCCCGCCTTCCTGCGCGACGGCGGCCCCGCCGATTGGGCGGCGGCGTTCGAGGGCCTTGCCCTGTCGGGCCATTTCCTGCGCCGCGACCTGCTGACCGGGCGGGCGGCGGTGGCGCTCGATGCGCGGGTGCGGCTGGTCGAGCGGTTGAAAAGGGCGGTTGCATGAAGGGCACGGCTTGGGGCAAGCGGCTGCCGACACAGCAATCCGCGCAATTTCCGTGCGCGACAGGGATGGAACACGCATGGCGTTGATCGCGATACTGCCCGGCGACGGGATCGGACCGGAAGTGACCGCGGCGGCGCGTCAGGTGCTGGAGGCGCTCGACCTCGACCTGACGTTCGAGGAAGGCGCGGTCGGCGGCGCGGCCTATCGCGCCCACGGCCACCCGCTGCCGCCCGAGACGCTGGAACTCGCCGGGCGGGCCGATGCGCTGCTGTTCGGCGCGGTCGGCGATCCCGAATTCGACAATGTCGAGCGGGCGCACCGCCCCGAACAGGCGATCCTCGGCCTGCGCAAGGCGCTGGGCCTGTTCGCCAACCTGCGCCCGGCCAAGCTGTTCGCGGGGCTGGAGGACGCCTCGGCGCTCCGCCCCGAAGTCGCGGCGGCGATCGACATGGTGATCGTGCGCGAGCTGACCGGCGACGTGTACTTCGGGGCCAAGGGCCGCGGCACCACCGACGAAGGCCTGCGCGAGGGCCATGACCTGATGCGCTATGACGAGGCCGAAGTGGCGCGCATCGCCCGCGTCGCGTTCGAGACGGCGCGGACCCGCAACCGCCGCCTGTGCTCGGTCGACAAGGCGAACGTCCTCGAAACCTCGCAACTGTGGCGCGACGTGGTGATCGAGGTGTCGGCGGACTATCCCGACGTGGCGCTGACCCATATGTATGTCGACAATGCCGCGATGCAGCTGGTGCGCAATCCGGGGCAGTTCGACGTGATCGTCACCGGCAACCTGTTCGGTGACATTCTCTCCGATCAGGCGAGCATGTGCGCCGGATCGATCGGCATGCTCCCCTCCGCCGCGATCAATCAGGACCGGAAGGGCCTGTACGAACCGATCCACGGATCGGCCCCCGATATCGCGGGGCAGGGCAAGGCGAACCCGCTGGCGACGATCCTGTCGGCGGCGATGATGCTGCGCCACTCGCTGGACATGCCGCAAGCCGCCGACCGGATCGAGGCGGCGGTCACGGCCGTCCTGAAGGCCGGGCACCGCACCCCCGATCTGGGCGGCAGCGCTACGACGCAGGACATGACGAACGCGGTGCTGGCCGCGCTGTGACGCCGGGCCGCAACAGTATCCCCGCGGAGGCGGGAATCCAGGGTAACGAACGGCAGCGCCCGCGGTTCTGGACCCCCGCCTGCGCGGGGGTACGGTAGCGCGGCGATGACCTCGCTCGACCTCGCCGTCGTCGTGCCGGTGTTCAACGAACGCGCCAACGTGCCGCTGCTGGTCGCAGCGCTCGACCGCGCGCTGGCCGGGCTGGCGTGGGAAGCGATCTTCGTCGACGACGACAGCCCGGACGGCACCGCCGATGCCGTGCGCGCCGTCGCCCGCCGCGATCCGCGCATCCGCGTGCTCCAGCGCATCGGACGGCGCGGCCTGTCGACCGCCTGTATCGAGGGGATGTGCGCCACCGCCGCGCCGCTCGTCGCGGTGATCGACGGCGATCTGCAACACGACGAGGCGCTGCTGCCGCGCATGGCGGAAGCCCTGCAAGCCGACCCCTCGCTCGACCTCGTGATCGGATCGCGCTTCGTGACCGGCGGCGGCACCGGCGCATGGGATGCGGATCGCGTCGCCAAGTCGGCGCTCGCCACCCGCCTGTCGCGCCGCGTGCTGAAGGCCGACCTGTCCGATCCGATGAGCGGCTTCTTCATGGTCCGCGCCGCCGTGGTGCGCGGCATCGTGCCGCGTCTGTCGGGGATCGGGTTCAAGATCCTGCTCGACATCCTCACCGCCGCGCCGCGCCCGTTGCGCTTCGTCGAACTGCCCTATGTGTTCCGCACCCGCGCGGTGGGGGAGAGCAAGCTCGATCATGTCGTCGCGCTCGAATATCTGATCGCGCTGTACGACCGGATGGCCGGGCGGGTGGTGCCGGTGCGCTTCGTGCTGTTCTCCGCGATCGGGGCGCTGGGGGCCATCGTGCATCTCGCGGCGCTCGGGCTGCTGCTGGAGGCGGGCGCGGGGTTCGTCGCCGCGACGATCGTGGCGACCATGGTCGCGATGACCTTCAACTTCTTCCTCAACAACCTGCTGACCTATCGCGACCGGCGGCTGCGGGGGGCAAGGGCGCTGTTCGACGGCTGGGTATCGTTCTGCGCGGTGTGCTCGGTCGGCGCGGTGGCGAACGTCGGCGTCGCGGCGTTCCTCTACGACGTGCGCGGCGGGGCATGGGCGCTCCCGGCGCTTGCCGGTATCGCCGTCGGCGCGGTGTGGAACTTCGCGCTGTCGTCGCGCTTCACCTGGGGCCGCTACGGGCGGCGGGCGGGGTGATGTTCCAGACCGAACCCCGACCGTTCATCCCGAGCGAAGTCGAGGGACGTGCCCCGGGCGTTGCGCAGGGTGTCTCGACTGCGCTCGACACGAACGGTCTGGCCGGCCCGAGACACCCTACCGCCAGCTGTCGAACCACATCCAGCGATTGAACGCCTGCGGCCCGCCCAGCGGCGCGGCGCTGATGACGGGATGGAAATACACGAACAGCGCGATCACCAGATAGGCGAACCATTCGTCGGCATGCCGCCACCGCCCCCGGCCAAAGGCATGATACGCCGCGCCGATCGCCACCGCCAGCAAGATGCTGGACAGGTGGTAATAATAATAGAATCCCAGCGACTTGGGGATCACTGCCCATATCGCGACCGATCCGATCCACAGCAGCGCCACGCCCGTCAGCGCTGCCGACCGCCGCCGCAGCCCCGCCCACAGGCACATCGCGACCGCGACCAGCCCGCCCCACATGACCGCCGGATTGCCGATCAGCAGCACCCCGCGCTGCACGCCGTCGTCGGGCTCGTAGAAATACCAGATCGGCCGGATCAGCAACGGCCAGCTCCACCAGCTCGACTGATAGGGGTGGGGGGCCAGTACCTGCGTCTGCCGCTGGTACATCTCCCACTGGAACGGCAGCAGCCGCGCGAACGTCATCGGTTCGCTCGCGTAGAAGAACGCCGGGGCGAAGGTCGCGAAATAGGTGGCGATGCTGACCCCGAACAGCAGCACCAGCGCCGGGACCAGCCCGACCCCCGGCCAATAGCGCCGCCCCCCGGTCTTCCCCCACAACACCAACAGCCCGGCCCCGGCGACATAGGGCACCGCCGCCCATTTGACCGCGACCGCCAGCCCGAACAGCACCGCCGCCAGCGCCAGTCGCGCGATGCCGCCCCGCCGCATCGCCCATAGCAGCGCGGCGATGGCGAGCGTGGTGAACGCCCCCAGATACACTTCGAGCATCGCGGTGCGCGCCTCGACGAGGATCGTCTGGTTGAGCAGCGCCATGCCCGCGCCGAACGCCGAGACGTGCGTCCGCCGGAACAGCAGCTGGAGGATCGCGAACACCCCCAGCACCGTGGCGGTGCCCGCCAGCGTGCCGAAGCTGCGCCAGCCCCACGGACTATCGCCGAACAGCCATATGCCCAGCGCGATCAGTTCCTTGGCGAGCAGCGGATGCTCGATGTTCACCGGCCCGGCCAGCGCCAGCAGCGTGCGCGCGGCGGGCACGTAATGCACCTCGTCGAACGACAGCCTGCCCGGTCGGCCCAGCCCCCACAGGAACAGCACCTGCGCCGCGATGCCGATCAGCAGGGCGGTGGTCCATGGTCGATCGCGCAGGCGGGAGAACATGGCCGCGCGGTGTAGCGGAACGGGGGGCGGGGGCAAGGGCGACCATGCTCCCCTCCCTGACAACGGAGGGGCCGGGGGTGGGTAGGCCCGCGAGGGAACGTAACGCCCTCCGACTACCCCCGCACGATCCGCAGATACGCATCGAGCACCGCCTGGTTCGCGGCATCCCATTGATAGCCCTGCGCCGCGTCATGCCCGGCGATGCCCATCTGCCAGCGCAGCGACGCATCCTCGCACAGCCGCGCGATGGCATCGGCATAGGCGGGCACGTCGCGCGGCCCCACGAGGAAGCCGGTACGCCTGTCCTCCACCAGCCCCACCGCGCCGCTCGCCCGTGCCGCGACCACCGGCACGCCCGCCGCCATCGCCTCCAGCGTGACGTTGCCGAACGTCTCGGTGATCGAGGGGTTGAAGAACACGTCCATCGACGCGACCGCGCGGCCCAGATCGTCGCCCGCCTGGAAACCCGCGAACACTGCATGCGGCACCGCTTCGGCGAACCAGTCGCGCGCCGGGCCTTCGCCGATTACGAGAATGCGGTGCTTGACGCCGCGCCGCTGCAATTCGGCGGCGACCTCCGAAAAGACGTCCAGCCCCTTTTCCAGCACCAGCCGCCCGAGGAAGCTGATCGCTACCTCATCGTCACCGATGCCCAGCGACCGCCGCCAGTCGAGGTCGCGCATCGACGGGTGGAACCGTTTGTGGTCCACCCCGCGCGACCAGATGCCGATCGGCGCGGTCACGCCCCATTCGCGCAGCAGCTCGGCCATGCCCTGTCCCGGCACCATCACCTGATCCGCGCGGTTGTAGAACCGCTTGGACAGCGCGACCGCGACGGGTTCGAGGAAGCCGATGCCGTAATATTGCGGATAGGTCTCGAACCGGGTGTGGAGCGAGGCGAGGGTGGCCACGCCCTTGTCCCGGCCCCATGTCAGCGCGCGGTGGCCGAGGATGTCGGGCGCGGAGACATGGACGACATTCGGGCGGAACGCCTCCAGATCGGCACGGGTCTTCGCCGTCAGCCCGCGCGCCAGCTTGTATTCGCCGCGTCCGCCCGGCATGCCGAAGGCGGGCACGCTCACCAGATCGCCGGTGGGGGGAAAGGCGGGCCTGGCGACGGTCGGCGAATAGACGCGCAGCGTCACGCCGCGGTCGAGCAGGTGGCGCGCCAGCCGGTTCAGCGCCTGATTCGCGCCGTCGCGCACGTAATTATAGTTTCCGCTGAACATGGCGACGCGGAGTTCGGAAGGCTTCATGGCCGCGCCATAGCGCCGGAACGCCGCGTACGCCACCGGAACGCTCCACCCCGTCCGGCGGTTGACCCGCCCGACAACAGGAGCGGCAGATGAGCGACAGCTACAAGAAGGGCCAGACGGTGAAGTGGTCGTGGGGCAACGGCACCGCCGAGGGCAAGGTCGAGGAACGCTTCGACCGCCGCGTCCAGCGCACGATCAAGGGGTCGAAGATCACCAAGAACGGCACAAAGGACAACCCGGCCTATCTGATCGAACAGGAAGACGGCACCAAGGTGCTCAAACGCGGCAGCGAACTCGACTAAAGCTCCTCCCCGGCATGGGGAGGGGGACCAGCCGCAGGCTGGTGGAGGGGGGCATCCGCATACGGAACGGTTCCGCATGGGGCGATCCCCCTCCACCATCGCCTTCGGCGACGGTCCCCCTCCCCGTGCCGGGGAGGATCGGGCATATTCCCCTTTCGTTCCGCATCTGCTACCCCCTCGCCCATGGCAAAACCCCAGAAGCGCTATGTCTGCCAGCAATGCGGATCGGTCTCGTCCAAATGGGCGGGGCAGTGCGCCGACTGCGGCGACTGGAACACGCTGGTCGAGGATGCGGGGGCGGTCGTCACCCCCTTTTCGGCGCGGCACAATCTGCAAAGCGGCGGGCGGCCGATCCTGCTGTCGGGGCTGGATACCGAGATCGCGCTGCCCGAACGGCTGACGACCGGCATCGCCGAACTCGACCGCGCGCTGGGCGGCGGCTTCGTCGAGGGATCGGCGACGCTGATCGGCGGCGACCCCGGCATCGGCAAGTCCACGCTGCTGTTGCAGGCCGCCGCGAAACTGGCGCTGGCGGGCAAGTCGGTCGCCTATGTCTCGGGCGAGGAAGCGGCGGATCAGGTGCGGCTGCGCGCCCGCCGCCTCGGCCTCGGCACTGCGCCGGTGCAGCTCGCCGCGGCGACCTCGGTGCGCGACATCCTGACCACCTTCGGCGGCAGCGCCGCGCCCGACCTGCTCATCATCGATTCGATCCAGACGATGCACAGCGACCTGATCGAGGGCGCGCCGGGCACCGTCAGCCAGGTCCGCGCCTCCTCGGGCGAACTGATCCGCTTCGCCAAGGAACGCGGCACCGCCGTCGTGCTGGTGGGCCATGTCACCAAGGACGGGTCGATCGCCGGTCCGCGCGTGCTCGAACACATGGTCGACACGGTGCTGGCGTTCGAAGGCGAGCGCAGCCACCAGTATCGCATCCTGCGCGCGGTCAAGAACCGCTTTGGCGGCACCGACGAGATCGGCGTCTTCGCGATGGAGAGCGAGGGGCTGTCGGAGATCGCCAACCCCTCGTCGCTGTTCCTGACCAGCCGCGACGAGAATGTCACCGGCACCGTCGTCTTTCCCGCGCTGGAGGGCACGCGGCCGGTGCTGGTCGAGGTGCAGGCACTGACCGTGCGCCTCGCGTCCGGCGCGACGCCAAGGCGCGCGGTGGTGGGCTGGGATTCGGGGCGGCTGGCGATGATCCTCGCGGTGCTGGAGGCGCGCTGCGGCCTCGCCTTCGCGACCGCCGAAGTCTATCTCAACATCGCGGGCGGCTATCGCGTCACCGATCCCGCCGCCGACCTCGCGGTCGCCGCCGCGCTGGTGTCGGCGCTGTCCGAACGCCCGATCCCGTCGGACGCGATCGTGTTTGGCGAGATCGCGCTGTCGGGCGAGGTCCGCCCGGTCGCGCACGGCGCGCTCAGGCTCAAGGAAGCAGGCAAGCTCGGCTTCGCCCGCGCGCTCGTCCCCGCCGCGCAAGGGGCGGAGGGCAGGGCGGTGACGCTGTCCGGCTTCAAGGACCTGCCGAGGTTCGTCGACTATATGCTCGGCCGATAAAGCTCCTCCCCGGCACGGGGAGGGGGACCATGCGCAGCATGGTGGAGGGGGGCGCTCCGGACGTTACTGCTGCGTATGTGGACAGCCCCCTCCACCACGCCCTAGGGGCGCGGTCCTCCTCCGCGTGCCGGGGAGGAGCTTGCACGCCGTCCCGCGACCGGCCATACCCCGCCCCATGGGTCTCACCTCGCTCGACATCGCGGTCCTCCTCACCGTCGGGGGCGCGGGCGTGCTCGGGTTCCTGCGGGGCTTCGTCACCGAAATATTGTCGCTCGGCGCATGGGTGCTGGTCGTCGTGGCGCTCAAGCTGTTCCACACGCCGCTCGCCGCCGCGCTGGTCGGCCCCACCGGCACCGCGGGCGGCGCGGCGACGCTCGCCTTCGCGCTCATCAGCGGGGTCGGCTATTTCGGCGGACGGCTGGTCGCGAATGCGATCGGCAGCCGGACCCGTGCCTCGGTGCTCGGCCCCGTCGACCGCGCGCTCGGCCTCGGCTTCGGCGCGCTCAAAGGGCTGATCCTCGCCAGCCTCGCCTTTCTGCTGCTGCTGCTGGCGGCGGACTTCATCGGCGGCGGACCCACCCGCCGCCCGCTGTGGATTAAGGACGCGCGGACCTATCCGCTGCTCAACGCCACCAGCGCGGGCGTCGCCGATTTCGTCGCGCGCCGCCGCCGGGGCGAGCCGGTGTTCGGGGAATAGGGCGTTATCCGATCGGCCCATGCTGCCGATTCCCGTTCGTCCCGAGCGAAGTCGAGGGACGTGCCCCAAGCGTTACGCCCGGTGTCTCGACTGCGCTCGACACGAACGATCGGGAGCCGGATGACGCTTCGTCATTCCCGCGCAGGCGGAAATCGATAGACGCCGCTGTCTCGCCTTCGGCTTCGTCGCGCCCGAAACCATCTATCGACTCGCAACCGTCACGATCCCGCCCTACATCCGGTCGCGTGACCGCGCTCTACAACACCGAAATCCTCCGCCTAGCCGCCGAAACCGCGCGCGCGACGCGCCTCGCCGACGCCCATGCCTCCATCGAGAAGCGATCGCCGGTCTGCGGCAGCCGCGTGACCGTCGACATCGCGCTCGGCCCCGATGCCCGCGTCGCGGCGGTCGGCATGCTGGTGCGCGCGTGTGCGCTGGGGCAGGCGTCGTCGGCGCTGCTCGCGCGCGGGATCGTCGGGCGCACCCCCGCCGAACTGGCAACGGCACGCGACACGCTCGCCGCATGGCTGGCGGGGGAGGGCGACGCGCCCGACTGGCCCGGCCTGACGCTGTTCGATCCCGCCCGCCCGCACAGCGCGCGCCACGCCTCGATCCGCCTCGCCTTCGAGGCTGCGGCAGAGGCCGCTGCACAGGCCGCGCACGAACGGGCTGCCGTCTGATGGAGGAGCACGGCACCGCCTCGCTCCTCCACGATTTCGCGCCGCTGCTGGGCGCGGCGCTGGTGTTCGTGCTGATCTTCCGCAAGCTGGGATTGGGCGCCACGCTCGGCTATCTCGTCGCCGGGTCGGTGGTGGGGCCGCAGGTGCTGGGGCTGGTGGGCGATGCGGAGGCGAAGCTCGGCATCGCCGAACTGGGCATCACCCTGCTGCTGTTCCTCGTGGGCCTCGAACTATCGCCGACCCGCCTGTGGCGGATGAAGCAGGACATCTTCGGGCTGGGCCTGCTCCAGGTCGCGCTGTGCGGCGTGGCCGTCACCGGTGTCGTCTGGCTCGCCACCCATTTCAGCTGGGCGGCGGCGATCGCGCTCGGCCTGCCGCTGGCGCTGTCCTCGACCGCGCAGGTGCTGCCGATGCTGCAATCGGCGGGCCGCATGAAGACCCCGTTCGGCGAGCGTGCCTTCGCGATCCTGTTGTTCCAGGACCTGTCGATCGTCCCGCTCATCACCATCACCGCCGCATTGTCACGCAACCCCGCCGATGCCGGTGGTCCGCCGGGGTGGCAGCTGGGGCTGTGGACGCTGGGCGCGGTCGCCGGACTGATCCTTGCCGGGCGCTTCCTGCTGCGCCCCATGTTCCGCCTGATCGGCAACATGGGCGAGCGCGAGATGTTCGTCTTCGCCGGGCTGTTCACCGTCATCGCCAGCGCGGCGGTGATGGAGGCGCTGGGCCTGTCGACCGCGCTCGGCGCGTTCGTCGCGGGCGTGATGCTCGCCGACAGCCCGTACCGCCACGAGCTGGAGGCCGATGTCGAGCCGTTCCGCTCGATCCTGCTCGGCCTGTTCTTCCTCGCGGTCGGCATGATGCTCGATCTCGGCGCGATCGCCGAGCGCCCGGTGTTCGTCGTGGGGCTGGCGCTGGCGCTCATCGCGACCAAGGGGCTGGTGATCTTCGCGCTGGGGCGGCTGTTCGGCATGCCGTGGCGCGGCGCGCTGGCGCTGGGCCTGCTGCTCAGCCAGGGCGGCGAGTTCGGCTTCGTCCTGTTCGCACAGGCGCAGAACGCGCTGCTGATCGCGCCCGAGGCGGCGAGCGTGTTCGGCGCGATCGTCACCCTGTCGATGGCGACCACGCCGTTCCTGATGATGGCCACCCGCAAGTTCCGCGCCGAGCCGGAGCAGCGCGAGGGCGGCACTCCCGAAGGCCCGCGCCACGACGGGGCGAGCGCGGTCGTCGTCGGCTATGGCCGCTTCGGCCAGACGGTGGCGCAGATGCTGCTGGCGCAGGGGATCAGCGTCACCGTGATCGACCGCGATGTCGAGATGATCGAGATCGCCGACAGCTTCGGCATGAAGGTCTATTACGGCGACGGCAGCCGGATCGACCTGCTGCGGCTGGCCGGAGCGCAGGATGCCGAGCTGCTGCTGTTCTGCACCGACGGCGACCAGTTCGAGCGCGAAGCGATCGAGGCGATCCATCAGGCGTTCCCCAACCCCGGCATCTTCGTGCGCGCGTTCGATCGCCGCGCGGTAGTGAAGCTGGCGGGCGCGCCGGTCGAGGGCGTGTTCCGCGAGGTGCTCGATTCGGCGGTGACGATGGCGCGCGCGGCGATGGCCTGCGTCGGCGTCGACGACGGCGAGATCGACCGGACCGAAGACCTGTACCGCAAGACCGACGCCAGGCGCCTGTCGCAGCAGAGCGAGACGGGCGACCTGCGCACGGGGCGCGAGATGATCTTCACCCACGCCCGCGTCGCCGCCGCTCCCGGCACGGTGGCGGAGGATGCGGGGAAGGGCTGAGCGAACCGGCCGCTACCTGCCGCGCCCGGCACCCGTACGGGCGTTCGACCGGGGCCGGATCGACAATCCTGCCATTCCGCTCCAGTCGATGATTCCGTTGCGAAAGCCCCGCTTTCGTGTCCCGGCGAAGGCCGGGGTCCAGTCAGGGGGCGTCGGTCAGGTCCGTCGATCGGCGCTTCGGCTACGGCACGGACGCCGACGCTCAGCGCCGCCCGGGGATCAGCGCGCGGACGATCGGCTCGTTCCAGCGGTTCCGGTCCATGTCCCATGCGATGAAATCGCTGTCGAATTGCCAATAGGCCCAGCCGAAGCCCGCCGCCTCCGCCTCGCGCGCGACGGCATCGGTATAGCGCACGCGCATGTCGAGCGGCGCGCCGCCCCGGTCATAGGCGCCGAACTCGCCGAGCAGGACCGGGCGATCGTTGGCGCGTGCCCATGCCGCCACCTGTGCGAAGTCGGCGCGGATGCGGCTGCGTTCCTCCGGCAGCCACGACACGCCGCGCACGTCCTTCATGTCGGACCATGGCGCGCCCTGATGGGTGAAGCGGAACGGTTCGTAATAATGGAACGTCACCACGATGTTCCGGTCGTTCGCGGGCAGGCGAAGGTTCTTCAACTCGTTGAGGTTGTTCCACATCGCGGGGCCGATGATGACCTTGCGCGTCGGGTTGGTCCTGCGCACGACGGCGAGCAGTTCGGCGAGCAGCGCGTTCCATGTCGGCCCGTCGACCTGCTTGTTCGGTTCGTTCAGCAACTCGAAATAGACGCTGCCAGGCTGGCGGGCATAGCGCGCGGCGACCTGATCCCAAAACTCGCGCAGGCGGGGCCGACACCGCGCGACATCCTCGCCGCAGGGAACGAAATCATGTTCGTCGAGGATCACCTTCAACCCGGCGGCGCGGGCATTGGCGACGATCCAGTCGACCCGTTTGAACCATGCGTCCTTCAGCCTGCCGTCGGCATCCATATGGTCGAACGCCTGAAGGTTGACGCGGATGAAGTCGAACCCCGCGCGGCGGATTTCGGCGAAATGCCGCTTCCGGAAACGTGCCTTGGCGGGATCGTTCCAGATCGGGTCATAGCCGAGCACGTTGATCCCGCGGCGAAGCTCCGGCGTCGGCAGCCGCTGCTGCGCCACGGCCACGCCCGACAGTCCGCACAGCAGCAGTATCGCCGCAACCATTGCTTGCCGGATACGCATGTTCACGACCTCCCCCATTATCCTGTCCGCCCGCTGCCGGATCGGTGCCGATCGTACAGCAAGGGCGCATCGGGCGCATCGGGCGCATCGTGTTTCGCGGCCGTCATCCCCGCCCGCCGCGTCGTCGCGCTTGCGGCAGCGGGGCGGGCCGGGGCAATGGTGGCCGACACATTGGAGTCGCCGCGATGAACCTCCTCCTGCTTGCCGCCGCCCTGTCGGGCGCGATGGCCGTCGCCGCCGGGGCGTTCGGCGCGCATGGCGCGTCCAGCCCCGCCGCCGCCGAATGGCTGCGGACCGGCGCACAGTATCAGCTGGTCCATGCCGTCGCGGCGATCGTCGCGCTGCAACTGGGCACGCGCGGGCCGGGCTGGGCGTTCGTCGCGGGCGGGTTGCTGTTCGGCGGCTCGCTCTATGCGATGGCACTCGGCGGTCCGCGTGGGATTCTGGGGCCGGTCACGCCGCTCGGCGGGCTGGCGATGATCGTCGGCTGGCTATGGCTGGCGTGGCAGGCGCTCCGGCGCTGACGCCGATTCAGGCAGCGGCGAAGGTCAGCGCCTCGATCTTGTTGCCGTCGGGATCGCGGAC
The DNA here is from genome assembly GCF_040049155.1 of Sphingomonas silueang. Classification (NCBI taxonomy): domain Bacteria; kingdom Pseudomonadati; phylum Pseudomonadota; class Alphaproteobacteria; order Sphingomonadales; family Sphingomonadaceae; genus Sphingomonas; species Sphingomonas silueang. The sequence continues at coordinate 81,259 of NZ_JBDZDK010000002.1, read as the reverse complement.
GAACGCGGCGTAGTAATGCGCGTCATATTCGGGCCGCAGCCCCGGCGGGCCGTCCGCCGATCCGCCATGCGCCAGCGCCGCCGCGTAAAAGGCATCGACCGCGCCGCGATGCTCGACCTCGAACGCGACATGCACGCCGTTGCCGCTCGACGCGGCCCGTCCGTCCGCCGGGCGGTTGAGCGAGAAGCAGGTGATCCCCGCGCCATATCCGATCGCCTCCGGGTGATCGAGCGTCGGCAGCAGCCCGACCGTCCGCAGCACCGGGTCATAGAAGGCGCGGGCGCGTGCCAGATCGTTGGTGCCGAGCGATACATGGTGCAGCATAGGTGCTGAACCCGGCAACTTCGGGTGCGTTCCCGCCAACTTCCACGCCCGATCTGTCACCTACGAACCGCGGAATAGCGCGCCTTTTCTGCGGAAACGGCCCACCGGACGCGATGGTCCGCGCAACCTTCGCCAACTTCGGCAGCTATTGCCCGAACCGCCCCGATCCCGCCTGCCGCACCGCTTCGCGTGCCGCCGCCAGCAGCGCGCCCGCCTTCGCCTCGCACTCGCGCTGTTCATAGGCGGGGTCGCTGTCGGCGACGATGCCCGCGCCCGACTGGACGTGCATCACCCCGTCCTTGATGACGGCGGTGCGCAGCACGATGCACGAATCCATCGACCCGTCCGGGCTGAAATAGCCGACCCCGCCCGCATAGGCCCCGCGCTTGTCGCCCTCCAGCTCGGCGATGATCTGGCAGGCGCGGACCTTGGGTGCGCCGGAGACGGTGCCCGCCGGAAAGCCGGCGAACAGCGCGTCGAGCGCATCGGCCTTCGGGTCGAGCGTGCCGACCACGTTCGACACGATGTGCATGACATGGCTGTAGAATTCGACGGCATAGCTGTCGGTCACGCGCACGCTGCCCGGTGCCGCCACCCGGCCCACGTCGTTGCGGCCCAGATCGAGCAGCATCAGATGCTCGGCGCGCTCCTTGGGATCGGCGAGCAGGCTGGTCCGGTTCGCCTCGTCCTCCGCCGCCGTGGCGCCGCGCGGGCGGGTGCCCGCGATCGGGCGGATCGTCACCTCGCCGTCGCGCAGCCGCACGAGGATCTCGGGGCTCGACCCGGTCAGCGCGAAGCCGGGCAGGTCGAGGTGATAGAGGAACGGCGACGGGTTGATCCGCCGGAGCGCCCGGTACAGCTCGAACGGGGCCAGCGGAAACGGCACGGTAAACCGCTGTGCCAGCACCACCTGAAAAATGTCGCCCGCCGCGATATATTCCTTCGCCGCCGCGACCATCGCGCCATAGCGCCCCTCGGGCAGCGTCGGCGCGAGCGCGAGATCGGGCATATCGGCCAGCCGCGCCGGGGCGGGCAGGGCGGCGGCATCCAGCGCGGCACAGGTCGCCTCGATCCGCTCCGCCGCGGCTTCCGCGCTCGCCCCCGGCCATACGGGCGCCACGACGAACAGCGTGTCCGACAGCCGGTCGAACACCAGCAGCACCGTCGGCCGCACGAACATCATGTCGGGCAGCCCCAGCGGATCGTTCGCTGCCGCGGGCAGCGTCTCGACCAGCCCGACCGTCTCATAGCCGAAATAGCCGACGAGACAGGCCAGCGCGCGCGGCAGTTCGGACGGCACCTCCATCCGGCAGGCGGCGACCAGCGTGCGCAGCGCCGCCAGCGTCGGTTCGGCGCAGGGGGTGAAGGCGGTGCGGTCGGTCAGCCAGCGATCGTTGATCGCCGCTTGCCCACCGACGCCCCGGAACACGAGATCGGGGGCAAGGCCGAGCAGGCTGTAGCGCCCGCGCACCGACCCGCCCTCGACCGATTCGAGCAGGAAGTCGCCGCGCTCGGCCACCATCAGCTTCAGCGCGGCGGCGACCGGAGTCTCGGTATCGGCGACGCGGGCGGTCCACAGCAAGGCGGGCCGCCCCGCCGCGAGCGCCGCCTGCGCCGCCGCGAGCCCGTGGACGTCGCTCACTGCGCGGTGGGGGCGGCACCGCCCGCCAGCTCGCCGCGCACGCGGTTGATGGCGGCGGCATTGCGCTTCACGCCCACCTGACGCTGCACCGCCTCGACGAACTGTTCGGCATATTCATTGCCGGTCAGCCGCCCCAGCTCGCGCCCGACGCCGGTGATCGCCTGCGCATCCTTCGACGCATCGCCGCGCTGGATGCCGTCCAGATACACCACAATCCAGCCCGATCCGTCCGGCGCGGCGGTCAGCCGGGCCTTCTTCGGCGCCATCGAGAACAGCAGCGACAGCGCGGGCGGCACCTGTCCGCCCAGCTGCGACAGCTGCTGGCGCGAGGCGCCGAGCGGGCGGGGCGCGGGCAGGCGCGCGCCCGACTGCTGCACCGCCGTGCCGATCGGCGCACCGCCGTTGACCTTGGTCACGATCGCCTGCGCGATGGCGCGCGCCGCCTTCATCGCCTGATCCTGGCGATACTGGCCGATCACCTGGTCGCGGATCTCGGCCAGCGGGCGCGGCGCGGCGCGGGTCACGTCGCCGGTCGATACCAGCGCGAAGGTGCCGTCCGATCCGGTCTGCACCAGTTGCGGCGCGTCGCCCGCCTCGGCGGCGAACGCCGCCTGCACGATGGGGGCGAGCGTCGGGTCGGGCTGGGCGGGCTTCAGCGGATCGATGCCCTGCGCCGTCACCGGCGGGGTCGCCTGCGCGGTCAGCCCGGCATCCTTCACGATCTCGTCGAAGGTCGCGCCGTCGGTGATCCCGCCGTCGATCTTCTCCTGCACCGCGCCGAGGGCGGTCGCGCCCTTGGTCCTGGCCAGTTCGGCGACCAGTTCGGGGCGCGCCTGTTCCAGCGTCTTGCCGGGCACCTGCTTCACCGCCTCGACCTTCGCCACGACGAAGCCGAGCGGCCCGCGCACCGGCCCGACGACCGCGCCCTGCTGCGCCGCGAACGCGGCATCGGCCACCGCTGCGGAGGTGCGGGTGGCAAGCTGCTGCTTCGTCTGGTCGGTCAGCGTGGTCGCTTCCAGCCCGGCGGCGGCTGCTGCGGCGGTGATCGCCTGTCCGCCGCGCACGCCCTGCGCGATGCGGTTCGCCGCCGCCTGATCGGCGACGACGACCTGCGCCACGGTGCGGGTCTGCGACGGGGCGAAGCGCTGGGCATTGGCGCGGTACGCCGCCTGCACCTCCGCATCGGTCGGCTGGCTCTGCGCCGCGACGCTGGCCGGGGTCACGATCGCATAGCGGACCACCCGGCGTTCGGGGATGGTGTAGCGCGCGCGATTGGCGGTGTAATAGGCCTGCAACTGCTCGTCGGTGGGGGCGGCTGGCGCGGGCAGCGCGGCTACGGGCACGAACGCGACCTGGCCCGAACGCGCCTCCTTCGACAGCGAGGCATAGGGCAGCGCGATCTGGTTGGGCAGGAAGCTGCTCTCGATCGTGCGGGCGAGCATCAGCCTGGTCAGCGTGGCACGGCGGATATCGTCGCGCAGCTGCGCCTGGGTGATCCGCGCGCGGGCCAGCGCCTGCTCGAACGTGCGCTTGTCGAACTTGCCGTCCAGCCCCTGGAACGCCGGGATGCTGGCGATCTGCCCGTCGACATAGCGGTCGGACACGACCAGCCCATGGTCGCGCGCGAACTGCATCAGCGCCGCGTCGCTGATCGCGCGGTCGAGCGATCCGTCGAACCCGCCTGCCGCCATATACTGCGCGACGTCGAGGCCCGGCTGCCGCTGCGCCGCGACCTGAACGTCGTTGCGCACCCGTTCGATCAGTTGCGCATCGGTGATCTTCGTATCGCCGACGGTCGCGACGGTCGCGCCGTTTGCGCCGCCCGACGGGCGCAAGCCGTTGAGATCGGCCATGGCGAAGCCGACGGCGATGACCGCCAGTAGCGCGAGGCCGACGAAGATGCCGACCTTCGACTTGGTCATGCGCCTGAAGAAACCGAGCATCCGTGCAACCGATCGAAAGACTGTGAACCGCGTCGCTTTAGAAGCGCTGCGCCGTCGCTTCAAGGTTGCGCGCGGCCGGGAAGCCGCTATCGGGCGTATAACACGTAAAACACCGCGGGAGCGCATGGGGATGATTCGTCGCAAGCTGGTAGCGGGTAACTGGAAGATGCATGGCCTGCGCAGTGCGCTGGGCGAGATCGCGGCGATCGATGCCGCCGCCGCCGCCGCGCCGCAGGTCGATGTGGCGCTGTGCGTGCCCGCCACGCTGGTCCACCCCGCCGCGGAAGTCGCGCGCAAGGTGAAGATCGGCGGACAGGACGTGCACGCCAATGATCGCGGCGCGCACACCGGCTGCGTCTCGGCGGAAATGCTGCGCGAGGCGGGGGCGAGCGTCGTGATCGTCGGCCATAGCGAGCGCCGTACCGACCAGAACGAGACGAGCCACGACGCCTGGGCCAAGGCGGCGGCGGCGCGGCGGCACGGGCTGGACGTCATCCTGTGCTGCGGCGAGACCGAGGCGGAGCGCGACGCGGGCCGCGCCGAGCGCGTCGTGCAGGCGCAGATCGAGAAGTCGGTGCCCGAAGGGGCAAGCGGCGACTGGTTCACCCTCGCCTATGAACCGCGCTGGGCGATCGGCACCGGCCGCACCCCGTCGCCCGAGGAGATCGCACAGGTCCATGCGATCGCGCGTGCCAAGCTGCGCCAGATGGTCGGCGATGCGGCGGACGGTATCCGGCTCCTCTACGGCGGGTCGGTGACGGGGGCGAATGCCGCCGCGATCCTGTCGATCGAGGATGTCGACGGCGCACTGGTCGGCGGGGCCAGCCTGACCGCCGGGAAGTTCGTGCCGATCATCGAGGCCGCGGCCCGGCTCGGCTGAGCGCGCATCGCCGGGCCACGCATCCTTGCGGTCGGCAAGGCGTTGGGATGTCAGGCGGACCGCAGCGGCGGTAAGCCGCGGTTCAGCGGCGCCATGCTATGGCGTGGTCGTTCGCCAGCACAGGAACCCGTATCATGCGCCTGCCCCCCGCCTGTTCCCTCCTTCTCGTCGCCGCCGCATGCGGTGCCGCGCCCGCCATGGCACAGGATCGCGCCGCCGCGGGCGAGGCGGCGCTCGCCCGGATCACCGCCGATCGCACGGTCGGCAAGCCGGTGTCGTGCATCAACCTGCGCGATATCCGCTCGAGCGAGATCGTGCCCGACACCGCCATCGTCTATCGCATGCACAACGGCACGCTGATGGTGAACCGGCCCAACGGGGCGGGGATGCTGGATCGGGACAACATCCTCGTCACGCGGACGATCGGCACGCAATTGTGCTCGATCGATATCGTCAATCTGATCGACCGCACGTCGCAGTTTCCGCGCGGGTCGGTGGGGCTGAGCGAGTTCGTGCCCTATTCGCGCAGCCCCCGCCCGCGCGGCTGAGGCCACTTGCGTCCGCCGCGGGCTTCGCCCATATGGCGCCTGGGAGTCGGGCGGACGATGCCGTCGCCAACCCGGTCAGGTCCGGAAGGAAGCAGCCGCAACGATTTCGCAGCGGGTCGTCCGGCTCCCACCCATCCTATTTCGGCGCGGCGAGCGTGAGTGCGGTTTCGACCAGCCCCATGAACCGTAACTGGTCGACGTCCCTCGCGGTATCGTTCCACGTCGCCGACAGCGCGTACCAGCCGCCGTCCTTGCCTTGCAGCAGGAAGTTCATCGACAGGACGCCGGGTTCCGACCCGCCCTTGTAGCCGACATAGCGCCATGCGGCTGCCGGACCGGGCAGGCCGGGGTTCTTCGACAGCACCGCGCGCAGATCGGCGCCGCCCGGCCCGTCGCTGTGCCGCCGCAGCCAGTCGAACGTGCGGATCAGGTCGTTCGGGCTGGCGAACCACTCGATCTGCTCGATCGCGACGGGCTTCTTGTCCTGAAACAGGTCGCGCACGATCGCCGATACCGGCGTGGCAGCGACCTTGCCCGCCAGCATCCGCCGCCGTCCCGCCGGGTCGAGCGCGGCATATTCGCGCCCCAGCGCCGCGCCGTCCACGCCCTTCAGCTTGAACGCCTCCAGCGTGCCAAGGAAGGGCCGGTTGCGCCCGCCGCCGTCGGTCATGCCCACTACCGGCAGCATCGCCTCCACCTTGTCGCGGCCCAGATCGAACAGCAGGATGTCGGTCGCGCTGTTGTCGCTGACCGAAATCATCCGCTCGGCCAGTTCGCGGTACGACACCCGCGTGCCCTTGGGCTGCCGGGTATAGGCCCCACCGGGCAGCGGCGCGCCGTCGAGCGTTACCGTATCGCTCCACCTGCGCTCGCCCGCCGCGATCGATCGGGCGAGTTCGGCGAGGATCACCAGCTTGAACGCCGACCCGATCGCCAGCGGACGGGCCGCTTCATGGGCCTGCGCCGTGACCGGCGCTCCGTCGCCCAACCGGGCGAACGCGAAGCCGGTCGCACCGGGCAATGCCGCCAGTTGCGCGACCACCGCGTCGATCGAGGCCGCGGCAGCACCGCGTGGCTGCGCGCCCTTCAGCAACAACCCCGTGATCGCATGCGGCGCGGCCGGATCGACGGTGAGATCGGCGTTCAGCGTACCGCGCTCGAACCCGAAGCGGACGCGCGCCGACCATGGGCCGGTCGGCGCGATCGATTCGACTCCGGTCGGCTTGCCCAGCGATGTGGCGAGTTGCGCGTTGATCGCATCGATCTGCGCCTTGGGAACCCTGGCGCGAAAATCCGGGGCGAAGAGCGTGTCATATGTGCCTTCGCCCCCCAGGAACCGTGCCGCCTCCTCGGCGCGCGCCCGGAACGCCGGATCGGTCCTAACGGCCTCCGTCACCGCCGCCGGTGGCACGGGTACCGAGGCCGCGGCCTGGAGCGCAACGAGGATGAGCATCGTTCAGACCGTCGGGCTGGTCGGTTTCGGGGCGGCGGCACCCGCCGATGCCGACGGCTCTACCGACAGGTCGGTCATCTCGACCCGCGATACCGCCGAACGCTGCAGGAAGCGCGATCCGCTGATCTCCACCAGCGGCGCGGTCTTGGTGTAGCGTTCGACGCGGAACACGCCGGGCTGGCCGTCGACCAGCGTCAGCGGGGCATAGCGACGGGTACGGATCGACTTGAGCACCGCTTCGTCCCAGCCGCCGCTGAACGCATCGCTGGTACGCACGACCTCGATGTCCTGCGGCAACCCCTTGGCATCGATATAGAAGGCGACATCGACCCACTGGTCCTCCACCCGATCGGCGGAGGCGAGCGTCGTGACCGATCCGCTGTCCCGGCCGGTACGGGCGTTGTTGAGATCGACGCCCTCGCCATAGAGCAGCGTCGGCCGCGCGGTGGGGGTGCCCCCCTGGAGCGAGGCAAGCATCTGCGCCAGCTGTTCCGGCTTGGCGTTGCGCAGTTCGAGCCGCTTCAGCCCGGTGCGCGCGGCATCGGCGAACACCGCCAGTTCGGGCGCGGTGCTGGCGGCAAGGTCGCGCAACACGGCGCGGGCACGGACGGTATAGGGGTAATCGGCGCGCGCCAGCGACGACAGCACCATGCCATGGCGGAACCGGGCATAGCCCTCCACCTTCTTGTAGCCCGCCGCCTGCGCCGCCCTGGCGATATCGCGATAGTTCGCCTCGGCGATCTCGAACGCGCCCTGCTTGGCATAGACGTCGGCCAGTTCGATCCGCCCGACCAGCACATCGGCCTGGGTGTCGCCCAGCCCGGCGCGCAGCGCCTGCACCATGTCGGTCGCGCTCGACCGTTCCTGCTGCACCTCGCCCAGATTGGCCGACAGGCGCGAATGGGCGCGGAACAGCCCGGCTACCTCGCGCGGCAGTTCCTTCGCATGGCCGCGGTTGCGCCGGATCCCCGCCGCCGCGACGTTCTGCGCATTCTCATACTGGCCCGCGACGAACAGATTCTCGGTATGGGCGAGCGTGGCGGCGATGTCTTCCTTCGGCGGGCACCGCCGCGCGAGGCAGGCATCGAGCGCGTGCTTCGTATCGCTGAGCCGCACGCCGGTGACGACGATTTCGGGTTCCTTCGGCGGCGGCGCTTCCTGCGCTGCGGCGGGCGCGGCGAAGGCCAGAAGCGAAGCGAGTATCGGCTGCATCGTTGCGGATCCTTTGCATCGGGTCCCATCCCCATTCGCGAAGGTGCGCCGCGCGATGTCAGGCGTCAATCACCTCGTCGTCCAGCCGCGCCGCATTTTCCTGAATGAAGGCAAAACGGTGCGCGGGATTGGTGCCCATCAGCCGGTCGACCAGATCCTTCACCGCCGCACGCTCCTCATATTCCTTTGGCAGGGTGATGCGGATCAGGCTGCGGCTCTTCGGGTCCATCGTCGTCTCGCGCAGCTGGCCGGGGTTCATCTCGCCCAGCCCCTTGAAGCGGGCGACCTCGACCTTCTTGCCGCGAAAGGCGGTCCGCTCCAGCTCGGCGCGGTGCGCATCGTCGCGGGCATAGAGCGACTTCGCGCCGTGCGTCAGCCGGTAGAGCGGCGGCTGCGCCAGATACACATGCCCGCGCCGCACGATGTCGGGCATCTCTTGAAAGAAGAACGTCATCAGCAGCGTCGCGATATGCGCGCCGTCGACATCGGCGTCGGTCATGATGACGATGCGTTCGTAGCGCAGCGCATCGGGCTGGCAATCCTTGCGCGTGCCGCAGCCCATCGCGAGGATCAGGTCGGCGATCTCCTGATTGGCCAGTATCTTTGCGCTGGTGGCGGAGGCGACGTTCAGGATCTTGCCGCGGATCGGCAGGATCGCCTGCGTCTTGCGGTCGCGCGCCTGCTTGGCCGAACCGCCCGCCGAATCCCCCTCGACGATGAACAGCTCGGTGCCCTTGGGATCGTCGGAAGCGCAGTCGGTCAGCTTGCCCGGCAGCCGCAGCTTGCGCGACGAGGTGGCGGTCTTGCGCTTGACCTCGCGCTCCGCCTTGCGGCGCAGGCGCTCGTCCATCCGGTCGAGCACCAGCCCCAGCAGCGCCTTGCCCCGTTCCATATTGTGGCTGAGGAAATGGTCGAAATGGTCGCGCACCGCCTTTTCGACGAGGCTCGCCGCCTCGACGCTGGTCAGGCGATCCTTGGTCTGGCTCTGGAACTGCGGATCGCGGATGAAGACCGACAGCATCAGCTCGCAGCCCGTCGTCACATCGTCGGCGGTCAGATCCCTGGCGCGCTTGTTGCCGACCAGATCGGCGAAGGTGCGCAGGCCGCGGACCAGCGCCTGCCGCAGCCCCTGTTCGTGCGTGCCGCCGTCGGGGGTGGGGATGGTGTTGCAGTAATAGCTGTAGCTGCCGTCGCTCCACAGCGGCCATGCGACCGCCCATTCGACCCGGCCCGCCTCGCCGGGGAAATCCTGTCGTCCGGTGAAGAAATCGGCGGTGGCGCATTCGCGCCCGCCGACCTGTTCGCGCAGGTGATCGGCGAGGCCGCCGGGGAACTGGAACACCGCTTCGGCAGGCACGTCGGTCCCGGCGACCAGCTCGGGCGCGCATTTCCAGCGGATTTCGACGCCCGCGAACAGATAGGCCTTGGACCGCACCAGCTTGTGCAGCCGTGCGGGCTTGAACTGGAGGTCGGCGAAGATTTCGGCGTCGGGGGTGAAGGCGACCAGCGTGCCGCGCCGGTTGGGGGCCGCGCCGACGTGTTCGAGCGGGCCGAGCGTCTGCCCCTGCGAGAAGCGCTGGCGATACAGCTGCCGGTCGCGCGCGACCTCGACCACCGTATCGACCGACAGCGCGTTCACCACCGAGATGCCGACGCCGTGCAGCCCGCCCGAGGTGGCATAGGCCTTGCCCGCGAACTTGCCGCCGGAGTGCAGCGTCGAGAGGATCACCTCCAGCGCCGACTTGTCCGGGAACTTCGGGTGCGGATCGACCGGGATGCCGCGCCCGTTGTCGATGATGGTCAGGCGGTTGCCGACGTCCAGCTGCACCTCGATCCGGGTGGCGTGGCCCGCGACCGCCTCGTCCATCGCATTGTCGAGCACCTCGGCGGCAAGGTGGTGCAGCGCGCGCTCGTCGGTGCCGCCGATATACATGCCGGGGCGGCGACGGACGGGCTCCAGCCCTTCGAGCACCTCGATCGAGGAGGCGTCATAGGCGGGCGGGGTGGGGGAGTTCGCGTCGAACAGATTGTCGGCCATGGCGGCGGTATAGAACGAAACGGGGCCATGGGGGAAGGTGTCGGGAGGGCGAGATGCCGCACGCCTATTCCTTAGTCACCCCGGACTTGTTTCGGGGTCCACGGTTCCGCATGCGATGCCTCCAGCGCCTCCGGCCGCGCCGCTAGAGGCGAGGTGGACCCCGGAACAAGTCCGGGGTGACGAAGGGGGTGCGTGGGGACGTCACGGGCGAAGCCCGTGCCGTCGGTCGCGGCCCTAGGCCGCGCCGGCCGGTTGATCGCCGGAGCGCGATCGAGCTTCGCTCGACCTTGCGCGATCAACGAACCCTAGGCCCGCCATAGGGCAGCGGCGGCGGCGGGCGACGGTCGCGGCGGGGGAGCTGCGCCTGATAGGCATGGCCGCAATGCGCCACGCAGTACGGGAAGCCCGGATTCACCTTTTCGCCGCAGAAGTGGAAATCCGGCTCGCCCGGATGGCCGATCGGCCATTTGCAGATGCGGTCGTTCAGGTCGAGCAGCGTCGTCTTGCCCGCGATCGCATCGCTGGGCCGCGCGGGCACGAGGCGGCGGGGCGGCGCGGGGGTGAGCGGGGCGGACTGCTCGCCCGGATTCTGGCGCAGGAAGCCGCCGGGGCCCACCGAGCGCAGCACCGGCGCGTCGGCGCGCGGCGCGGGCGCAACGGGTGCTTCGTCCGCTTCCGCTTCGTCGTCGCCGTCGGCCTCGACCGGCAGCGGCGTGAAGGGATCGTCGTCGACCGCTTCCGCAACCGGGGCGGGGGGCGGCGGCGCCACCGGCTCGGGCGCGGGCGGCGGGGGGGGCGGCGCGGCCACCACCGGTGCGGGTGCAGGAGCAGGTTCGGGTGCAACCGGGGTCGGCGCAGGCGCGGGCGCGGCGGCAGCCGCCGCCGTCTTGTCCGCCGAGCGCACCGGCGACGGGCGCGATTGCAGGCCCAGGCGATGCGCCTTGCCGATCACCGCATTGCGGCTGATCCCGCCCAGTTCCTCGGCGATCTGGCTGGCGGTCATTCCCGATTCCCACATCTTGGCCAGCGTCGCGATGCGTTCTTCGGTCCAGCTCATGCCCGTACTCGTCCTTCGTTCGTTGCGCCTCGGGGAAGCCATCGTCCTTGCCGCCGCGCCCGCCAGCGATTAGGCGACGCAGCCATGCAGGAACAATCCCCGTTGCGCGCAAAAATCACTCTGCCCGACCCCGGCGTGCCGGTCATACGGAACGTCAACTGGGGCGGATTGCGCACCCTCTATATCAAGGAGGTGCGCCGCTTCTTCAAGGTGCAGTTGCAGACGATCTGGGCACCCGCCGTCACGACGCTGCTGTTCCTCGTGATCTTTTCGGTCGCGATGGGCGGGGCGGGGCGCACCGTGCTGGGCGTGCCCTTCCCCGATTTCGTGGCGCCCGGGCTGATCGCCATGGCGATGCTGAACAACGCCTTCGCCAATTCCAGCTTCGCGCTGCTGGTCGGCAAGATCCAGGGAACGGTGGTCGATTATCTGATGCCGCCGCTGTCGACCGGCGAGCTGCTGGCCGCGCTCGTCGGCGGTGCGGTGACGCGCGCGTTCCTCGTCGGGATCGTGCTGTGGTTCGCGATGCTGCTCTACCCCGGCGTGCATGTGATGCCGCGTCATCCCGGCGCGGTGCTGTGGTTCGGGCTGTTCGGATCGGTGTTCCTGGCACTTGCGGGGGTGCTCACCTCGATCTGGGCGGAGAAGTTCGACCACGCCGCCGCGATCACCAATTTCGTGATCGGGCCGCTGACGCTGCTGTCGGGCACCTTCTATTCGGTCGAGGCGCTGACCCCGCTGTTCCGCTCGATCAGCCATCTGAACCCGTTCTTCTACATCATCTCGGGCTTCCGCTACGGATTCCTCGAACGCGCCGACTCGCCGGTGCTGGTCGGCGGGGCGGTGATCCTGCTGGTCGATATCGCAATGGGCGTAGGCGCCTATGCGCTGCTGCGTTCGGGGTGGAAGCTCAAGAATTGACGGCCACCCCCAATGGGCAGTACAGCGCCCCTCCGGGCGGCCCGGTTGGCCGCCCTTTTGCGTTTTTCCGCGCCTGATATTTCTCAAGGAGGAGCAGTTCGATGACGACCCCCGCGCTCATGCCCGTCTACCCACGGTGCGGCGTGCGTCCGGTCCGAGGCGAGGGCTGCTACCTGTACGGCGAGGACGGCACGCAGTATCTGGATTTCGCCGCGGGGATCGCGGTCAACGCGCTGGGCCACGGCCACCCGCATCTGACCAAGGCGATCCAGCAACAGGCCGCGACGCTGATGCACGTCAGCAACCTCTACGGCAGCCCCCAAGGCGAGGCGCTGGCGCAGCGGATCGTCGACAACAGCTTCGCCGACACGGTGTTCTTCACCAATTCGGGCGCGGAGGCGGTCGAGTGCGCGATCAAGACCGCGCGGCGGTTCCACTTCGCCAACGGCAACCCCGAGCGCAACACGTTGATCTGCTTCAACCAGGCGTTCCACGGCCGCACGCTCGGCACCATCTCGGCGACCAACCAGTCGAAGATGCGCGACGGGTTCGAGCCGCTGCTGCCTGGCTTCAAATATGCCGAGTTCAACGATCTCGAAGGCGCGCTGGCGCTGATCGACGATCACACCGCCGGGTTCCTCGTCGAGCCGGTGCAGGGCGAGGGCGGCCTGCGCACCGCGACGCCGGAGTTCCTGACCGGCCTGCGCAAGGCGTGCGACGAGCACGGCCTGATGCTGGTGCTGGACGAGGTGCAGTGCGGTTACGGCCGTACCGGCACGCTGTTCGCGCACGAGCAGTATGGCGTGACGCCCGATATCGTCTCGGCGGCGAAGGGCATCGGCGGCGGCTTCCCGTTCGGCGCGTGCCTTGCCACCGAGGAAGCGGCCAAGGGCATGGTGTTCGGCACCCACGGTTCGACCTATGGCGGCAACCCGCTCGCCATGGCGGCGGGGCAGGCGGTGCTCGACTTGATGCTGGACGACGGCTTCTTCGCGCATGTGAAGGCGATGGGCGACCGGTTGCGCGGCGCCCTCGAACAGATGATCCCGAACCACGATCACCTGTTCCAGGAGGTCCGCGGCATGGGGTTGATGCTCGGCGTCAAGCTGAAGTCGGACAGCCGCCGCTTCGTCGCGCACCTGCGCGATCAGCACCAGCTGCTGACGGTGGCCGCGGGCGACAATGTCGTGCGCATCCTGCCGCCGCTGGTGATCGACGAAAGCCATATCGCGGAAGCGGTGGAGAAGCTGTCGGCGGCGGCGCGGGTGTACGTGCCGGTGACCGACGATTGATATGAAGCTCCTCCCCGCTCGCGGGGAGGGGGACCATGCGAAGCATGGTGGAGGGGGATCGCCCCATAGCGCAGCGTGGGTGGAGGTCCCCCTCCACCGTCCTGCGGACGGTCCCCCTCCCCGTGCCGGGGAGGATTTACCCAAGATGCGCCATTTCCTCGATCTCGCCTCGGCCGGTGCCGACGGCATCGCCGCGATCCTGAACGATGCGCTGGCCGCCAAGGCGGCGCGCAAGGGCTGGCCCAAGGGGCGTGCCGATGCCGATGCGCCGCTCGCCGGGCATACCCTGGCATGCGTGTTCGAGAAATCCTCGACCCGTACCCGCGTGTCGTTCGACATGGCGATGCGCCAGTTGGGCGGCAGCGCGCTGGTGCTCGATGCGGGCACGACCCAGCTCGGGCGCGGCGAGACGGTGGCGGACACCGCCCGCGTCCTGTCGGGCTATTGCGACGCGATCATGGTGCGCACCGACGATCCCGCCAAGCTGGACGAGATGGCGCGCTATGCCAGCGTGCCGGTCATCAACGGGCTGACCGACCATTCGCACCCGTGCCAGATCGTCGCCGACCTGCTGACCGTGATCGAGGCGGGCAAGGCGCTGCCCGGCCTGAAATGGGCGTGGCTGGGCGACGGCAACAACGTGCTGCATTCGATCGTCGAGGCGGGCGCGCTGATGCACTTCGACGTCGTCGCCGCCTGTCCCGAGGGCTATGATCCCGCGCCGGAGGTGATCGAGGCGGCAGGTGCCCGCGCGCGCATCACCCGCGATCCGGTCGCGGCGGTGCGGGATGCGGACGTGATCGTCACCGACACCTGGGTATCGATGGGACAGGCGCATGCCGAGGCCAAGCTGGCGGCGATGGCCCCGTACCAGGTGACGACCGGGCTGATGGCGCATGCGAAGCCGGATGCGGTGTTCCTCCACTGCCTGCCCGCGCATCGCGGCGAGGAAGTGACGCCCGAGGTCATCGACGGGCCGCAGTCGCTGATCTGGCCGGAGGCGGAGAATCGCCTCCATGCGCAGAAGGCGATCCTGCGCTGGTGCCTCGGCCAGATCGGCTGATTGCCTTGCGGGGCGGATATTTCCGCCCCCGCATCGCCACATTCGCTTCCTAACGAAGCGGCCATGGCATTGATCGATACCTTCCTCGCCCGCACCGTCCGGCGTGGTACGCTCGCCCTGACCCATGCCGATGGACGCAGCGTCACCTTCGGCGCCCCCGACCCCGCATTTCCCGACGTCGCGATCCGCTTCACCACCCCCGGCGCCGCCGGACGGATCGTCCGCCACCCCGCGCTGGGCGCGGCGGAGGCGTTCATGGACGGCGAGCTGGTGATCGACCGCGGCGATATCCGCGACCTGATCGAGCTGCTGACCGGGAACACGCCATGGGGCCGGGGCGGCGGGCTGAAGCCCTCGCTGCCGATCCGGTTGTTCGACGCGGTGCGCCACCGGGTGGACCGGGTGAACATGGCGCGTCGGTCGAAGCGCAACGTCGCGCATCACTACGACCTGTCCGACCGGCTCTACGCGCTCTTCCTCGACAGCGACCTGCAATATAGCTGCGCCTATTTCACCGACGCCGACAACGGCCTTGAACAGGCGCAGGCGGACAAGAAGGCGCATATCGCCGCCAAGTTGGGCGTCCGGCCCGGCATGCGCGTGCTCGACATCGGCTGCGGCTGGGGCGGGATGGCGCTGTACCTGCACCAGAAGACCGGCGCGGAGGTGCTGGGCGTCACCCTGTCCGAAGAGCAGATCAAGGTCGCCCGCCGTCGCGCCGAGGAGGCGGGCGTCGCCGACAAGGTGAAGTTCGAGCTGATCGACTATCGCGCGGTGACGGGGCGGTTCGACCGCATCGTCTCGGTCGGGATGTTCGAGCATGTCGGGCCGCCGCAATACGGTACCTTCTTCCGCAAGTGCCGCGACCTGCTGACCGACGACGGCGTCATGTTGCTCCATACTATCGGGCGGATGGGGGTGCCGGGCGTCACCGACACCTTCACCACCAAGTACATCTTCCCCGGCGGCTACAACCCCGCGCTGTCGGAGATCGTGCGCGGCTATGAGGGCACCAAGCTGATCGCCAGCGATATCGAGGTGCTGCGCGTGCATTACGCGCTGACGATCGATCACTGGTACGCCCGCACCGTGGCGGCGAAGGACGCGATCGTCGCGCTGTACGACGAGCGCTTCTACCGGATGTGGACCTTTTACCTCGCGGGCGCGGCGGCGGCGTTCCGCCACGGCGGGATGGTCAATTACCAGGTGCAACTGACCCGCAACCGCTGGGCGCTCCCGCTGACGCGGGATTACATGGTCGAGGAGGAGCGGCGGTTGCGGGGGTGACGCTCAGCCGATCGTGACGCCGACGACGCGCCAGTCGTCCTGTTCCTGATCCAGCGTCACCGTCTCGACCTGCGGTTCGGCTTTCCCGGCGAAGCGGGTGCGGAACTTGACCACCTGATAGCCATAGGGCGGGGCGGGGAGATATTCCTCGCCGATCAGCTCGCGCGACTGCACTTGGCCGAGCGGGGTGCGGACCTTCTCCGACACCTTTGCCCACACCTCGGCCGTGTTCAGCTTGCGGAAGGCGACGCCGAACAGCCGGTAGCTGTCGTCCCAGCGTCCCTGGTCGACCAGTAGCAGGAAACGTTTGGCAGCTTCGGGGGCTGGGGTGGCCGGCAGGGTTGCCGGCGGGGGCGGCGGCGTTTGCTGCGTTGCAGGGGACAGGGTCAGGGCCAGCAGGCCGAGCATCAGGGGCATGACGATCGCTCCGATGAGGAAACGGGAGCGGCGTCGTGCCGTCCCGACGCCGACGATCGGCGCGGCACCGGGATCGACGGAGGCGGGCGACACGTCATCCCCGCTTAGTCTGTCCGCAGACTTTTCGGGGGCCGCTTCCTCCGCTGCCAGCAGCAGCCGGGCTGCCTCGCGGCTGCTCGATACCGCCAGCTTGCGCCGCGCGTCGCGCAGGCGTTCGTTGATCGTGTGCACCGACAGGCCGAGCGTGGTCGCGATCGACTTCACGTCGTGCCCGCGCACGATCAGCCGCAGCGTCTGCTTTTCCTTGTCGGTCAGCGCCTCGACGCCGCCGGTTGCGTGGCTTGCCATGGCGGTTGGCGCTAGGGTTCGACGCAAGCGGCCGCTACCCCCAAAAAATTGGGGGAGGGGCGCCAAGGCTCAATCCTCGCCGAAGCGATCCTCGACCAGCTGCACCAGCTGCCCCACCACCGCGTCCGCACCGTCGCCCGCCGCGCTGATCGTGATGTGGTCGCCCTTGGCCGCACCGAGCATCATCAGCCCCATGATCGACGTGCCGGTGACGCGCGATCCGTCCTTTTCCACGCTGACCTCGATCGGCTGCGCGGCGGCCAAGGTCACGAACTTGGCGGAGGCGCGGGCGTGGAGGCCACGGCGGTTGGTGATCTGCACGGTGCGGCTGACGCTCATGCCGCCGCCTCGCCCAGCACTTCGGATGCGACCGAGATATACTTTCGCCCCGCCTCGCGCGCGGCGGCGACGGCTTCCACGACCTTCATCGCCTTGCGCGCGCCGCCGAGGCGGATCAGCATCGGCAGGTTGATGCCTGCGATCACCTCTATCCGGCCCGCTTCCATCAGCGAGATGGCGAGGTTGGAGGGGGTGCCGCCGAACAGGTCGGTCAGCACGATCACCCCGCGCCCGGTATCGACCTGGTGAATCGCGGCGGCGATGTCGGCGCGGCGCTCCTCCATATCGTCCTCGGGGCCGATGCACACCGTGGCGATCCGCTCCTGCGGCCCCACGACATGTTCCATCGCCCGCACGAACTCCTCGGCGAGGCGCCCGTGCGTCACCAGTACCAGGCCGATCATGTCCGTCGTCGTTCCCACATGCCTCATGGCGCCTGTACCGCGCCGTCCAGCGAATCCTGCGGCGCGGTGCCAAGGTCGCGATGTGCTATGGTGGGCGAAAATCCGCGTTCGCGCAACCATGCCCCCATGCGTTCGGCGACATGGACCGAGCGGTGCCGCCCGCCGGTACAGCCGAACGCGACCGTGACATAGGATTTGCCCTCCGCCCGGTAGCGCGGGAGGAGCGTCGCCAGCATCGTCTCGATCGCGGCCATGGCGGCGTCATAGGCCGGGTCTGCCATGACATAGGCGGCGACGGCGGGATCGCGCCCGGTGCCGGGCTTCAGTTCGGGGTCCCAGTGCGGATTGCGCAGGAACCGCATGTCGAGCACGATATCGGCATCGCGCGGCACCCCGCGCGAGAAGCCGAACGACATGACGCTGAGTACCGGCTCGCCCCCGCCGTCGGGGGTGAAGGTGTCGCGGACCCAGTGGGCAAGGTCGCTGGCGGAGAAGGCGGTGGTATCGACCAGCCGGTTGGCGAAGTCGCGCAGCGGCCCCAGCAGCGCGCGTTCCTGCGCGATACCGTCCATCGCCGGGCGATCCTGCGCCAGCGGGTGGCGGCGGCGGGTTTCGTTGTAGCGGCGCTCCAGTTCGACCGACGTGCAGTCGAGGAACAGGATGCTCAGCCCCATGTCGGGCCGGTCGGTGATCGCCTGCACGATCTGTTTCGCGTCGAACCCGCGCGTCTGCGGCCCCAGCCCGACCGCGAGCGGGCGTTCGGTGTCGCGCGTGCCGATCGCCAGCAACCCCTCGAGCAGGCGCAGCGGCAGGTTGTCGACCACTTCCCAGCCGAGATCCTCCAGCGTGCGCAGCGCGGTGGACTTGCCCGCGCCCGACATGCCGGTGACGAGCAGGATCGGGGAACGGGTCATGACGCTATCCTTGCCATCAACAGCTCCACCTTGAGCGGCGCCGACGCCTCGCGCAGCGCAAGTGCGGCATATGCCACGGAAACGCCGTGCAGGTCGATCGTGTCCGCCGTCGGCAGCCGCGGCGGCGCATCGGCGGCGGCGATGTACAGTACGACCGGCACCGGCGCGACATGTGGCAGCGCGACGATGCCGACGCCGCGCACCTCGATCCGCCCGGCGATCGTCGCGGGCGGTTCGGCGAGCAGCCGGTCGCCGTCGCGCGCCAAGGTGGTGTAGTCGTCGCTGACCAGCACCGCGCCGCGATCGATCAGGCGGAGGCTCAGGTCGGACTTGCCCGCCCCCGACGGCCCGGCGATCAGCACGCCGCGCCCCGCGATCGCCACGCAACAGGCATGGATCGGCGCAGCGTCCCTCATGGCGCGGGCGCGGCGGGAAGCTGGACGACGAAGCGTGCGCCCCCCTGGGCGTGCTTGCGGGATTCGACCGCGATCATGCCGCCATGCCCCTCCACGATCGTACGGGCGATGGCAAGGCCGAGCCCCGAATGCTGCCCGAACGCCTCGCCCCCCGGCCGCACCGAATGAAATCGGCGGAAGATCGCCTCGCGCTCCGCCTCCGGCACGCCCGGTCCTTCGTCCTCGACGTCGATCTCGACCAGATCGCCGTCGTCGCCGCCGCCGATCCGCACCGTGCCGCCCGGCGGCGAGAAGGAGATGGCGTTTTCGATCAGGTTCGCGAACACCCGCTCCAGCCGCGCGCCCTCGCCCAGCACCACCAGCGGGCCGTCCGCCTCGAACGCCAGCGTCACGTCGCGTTCGATCCCGCGATCGCTGCGATAGGCGACCAGCGACCCGATCAGCGCGGTCAGGTCGACGCGCTCGAACTTGGCGCGGGCGAGCTGCGCGTCAAGGCGCGAGGCATCGGATATGTCGGTGATGAGGCGGTCGAGACGGCGCACATCGTCCTGCACGATCGCCAGCAGCTGCGCCTGCAGCGCCGGATCGCGCACCGATCCCAGCCCGTCGACCGCCGATCGCAGCGAGGCGAGCGGGTTCTTCAGCTCATGCGTCACGTCGGCGGCGAACGCCTCGGTCGCGTCGATCCGGCTGCGCAGCGCGCCGCTCATGTCCGACAGCGCGCGGGCGAGCATGCCGATCTCGTCGCGGCGGCTGGGCAGGCGGGGGACCACGACCTCGCGGTCGCGGCCCAGCCGCACCCGGATCGCGGCACGCGCCAGCATCCGCATCGGCCGGACGATGGTGCGGGCGAGGAACAGCGACAGCAGCACCGACAGCAGCACCGCAACGCCCAGCACGATGCCCAGCCGCACCCGCTCCGAGCGTACCGTGCGCGTGATGTCGCGTGCGTTGACCGTGGCCATCAGCACCCGGTCCTCGGGCAGCGGCGCGGCGGCGGTGATGACCGGCGTGCGATCGGGCGCGCGCCACACGGTGGCGGCGGTGCCGCCGGTGGTGCGCACCGTCACCACGTCGGGCCAGCGCAGGCCGCGCCCCGGCGCGCGTTCGCGGTACAGCGGATCGCGTTCGTTGCCGACCACGGTATCGATCCCGGCGTCGAGCGCGCGCGCGGCATCCTGTTGCCAGCCGTCCTTGTCGGGATCGACCAGCTGGAAATTGCGCACCCCCAGCGCCCGGCTGTCGGCGACCAGCCGCCCGCGCCGGTCGTAGATGCGCAGCCGCACGCCGGACTGGCGCGCGAAATAGACCATCTCGTCGGTGCGTTCCTCCGGCGGAAGCAACGCCAGCGCTTCGGCGATCAGCCGCACCTCGCGCTCGGCCTGCGCCACCCGCCCGTCGACGATCCGCGCGCGATAGCTGTCGAGATAGAAGAACCCCCCCGCCAGCAGGGCGAGCGCGAAGATGTTGACGAACAGGATGCGCGGGGTGAGCGACACCCGCCCCGACCAGCGCAGCGACAACGCGCCTTCGTCGCGCGGCTGGGTGTCGATCGGGTCAGCGGCGGCCATCGGAACCGTCTCCCGTCGCGGACCGGCATCCTCGGGAAAAGTCGCTTCCACGTACCCCAGCGCAGGCGGGGGGCCGGGGGCCGGGGGCGCAAACGGTTGTTTTGCGTGGCTCTGGACCCCCGCCTGCGCGGGGGTACGGCAGGATCGGGGCCAGCCTTATGCTTTCGCACGGAAATCGTGGCAGGGATGTGGCGGGCGCAGCGCTCCCCCGCGGCCCAACCCAACCCGACCTCGCCCTGTCAGGGAGGGGCCGCGAAGGCGGCCTAATCGTCGGCGAAGCGATAGCCGGCACCATAGAGCGTCTCGATCGCGTCGAAATCGGGATCGACCTGGCGGAACTTGCGGCGCAGGCGCTTGATGTGGCTGTCGATCGTGCGGTCGTCGACATAGATGTCGTCGTGATAGGCGGCGTCCATCAACTGGTTGCGCGTCTTGACGATGCCGGGCCGGACGGCAAGCGTTTCGAGGATCAGGAATTCGGTGACGGTCAGGGTGACGTTGTCGCCGTTCCACGTCACGCGGTGCCGCGCCGGGTCCATCGCCAGCCGCCCGCGCTCCAGCACCGGCTGCGGGGCTTCGGTGCCCGCATCGCCCGGCTCCTGCGGCGGTTCGGTGCGGCGCAGGATCGCGCGGATGCGGGCGATCAGCAGCCGCTGCGAAAAGGGCTTGGCGATATAGTCGTCCGCGCCCATCGCGAGGCCCAGCGCCTCGTCCAGCTCGTCGTCCTTGCTGGTCAGGAAGATGACCGGCAGGTTGCTCTTTTCGCGCAGGCGGCGGAGCAGCTCCAGCCCGTCCATCCGCGGCATCTTGATGTCGAGCACCGCCAGATCGGGCGGATTCTCGGCGAACGCCTTCAGCGCCACTTCGCCGTCCGAATAGACGCGGGTGACGAACCCCTCCGCCTGGAGCGCGATCGAGACCGAGGTCAGGATGTTGCGGTCATCGTCGACCAGCGCGATCGTCGCGGTCATTGCATCAGCTCCATCGCCATGGACGCGGGTTAGGCCAAAGGGCGGGTCGGCTCAATGGGCTTGGCGGGCGCGGCACCCATCGATAGGGTCGCGCCCTGTTAAGGGGACTGGGATGACCGATACCGCGCCCAAGGGGCTGGCGCTGCTCCGCATGGGGCTCACCAATCGCAAGACGGGCATGATGCTGGCGTTCGGCTTTGCCGCCGGGCTGCCGTTCACGCTGCTGATCGGGACGCTCAACGCATGGCTGGGCGCGGTGGGGGTCAGCCTCGCCACCATCGGGCTGCTGTCGTGGATCGGCCTCGTCTATGCGTTCAAGTTCCTGTGGTCGCCGCTGGTCGATCGGCTGCGGCTGCCGCTGCTCGAACGGTTCGGGCGGCGCAAGTCGTGGATATTGCTGTGCCAGGCGGTGATGACCGCCACCTTTCTGCTGCTGGCCGCGACCGATCCGGTGGCGGGGATCGGCAGTTTCGCGCTGATCGCGGTGATCGGCGCCTTCGCCGCCGCGACGCAGGACGTGGTGATCGACGCATGGCGGATCGACGTGGCGGACGAGCACGCGACGCTGGGAATCCTGTCGTCCACGTACCAGCTGGGCCACCGGTCCGCCGCGCTGGTCGGCGGGGCGCTGGCGCTGGTGCTGGCGGCGCGGATCGACTGGCCGATGGTCTATGCGATCATGGGCGCGCTGATGGCGGTGCTGCTGGTCCTTACCCTGTTCGCCCCCGATACGCCGCGCCCGGTCGAACAGGAAGCGGCGACGGCGGTCGTCGGCCCGTCGTCCCGCGACAAGCGGATCGGCCTCGCCGTCGTCGGCCTGTGCTGGGGCTGGGCGATCCTCACCATTGCCGCGTTCATGATCCGCGCGCTGGCCGTCCCGGCGGGCACCCCGCCGCCGAGCGCGGGCGACTTCACCCGGCTGACCGGACCATGGATCATCGTCGCGACGATCGTCGTGCCCGCGATCGTCGCGGCATGGCTGCACGGACGGACGCAGGAAGCGGCACCTGCCAACCGGCTGGTGGAGCACGGCTATCGCGCGCTCATCCTGCCGCTCGGCGAACTGGTCGGTCGGCTGGGGGTCGGCGCGGTGATCGTGCTGGGGCTGATCCTCAGCTACCGGCTGTGCGATTCGATCTGGGGGCCGTTCGCCTATCCCTTCTATCTGGAGGAACTGCGCTACACCAACGACGAGGTGGCGTTCGCGTCCAAGATCTTCGGCATCGGCATGACGATCCTCGGCATCTCGCTCGGCGGCGTGCTGTTCGCGACACTGGGGCGGATGCCGACGTTGCTGCTCGGTGCGATCGTCGCGGCGGCGAGCAACCTGCTCTACGCCGATCTGGCGGCGGGTGCGCCGGTAATCGATGCGGTGGCGGGGGCGACCGGCCTGCTGAACCTCGGCGCCGATGCGCGGATGGTGCGGCTGCTGGTCGCGATCTCTGGCGAGAATATCGCAGGCGGCCTGGCGGGGGCGGCCTATGTCGCTTATCTCTCCTCGATCGCGAGCAAGGAGCATAGCGCGGTGCAATATGCGCTGCTGTCGTCGCTGACGCTGCTGGTCGGCTCGCTGGGCCGCGCGGGGCTGGGCGAGGCGGTGGAGCAGATGGGCTATGCGCCGGTGTTCCGCTTCACCGCCGCGCTGGGGCTGGTGGCGGTAGTGTTCGTGCTGCTCGAATGGGTCCGGTGGAAGCGCGAGACGCGGCGGGCGCCCTCAATCGGGTAGTTCGTCGTTCGCGGACAGCACGGTACCCGCCAGATAGAGCGATCCTGCGATCAGGATCGATTCGGGTGCGCGCGGGACCAGCCGGTCGAGCGCGTCCGCCGGGTCGGCGGCGACTTCGGCGGTGATGCCGAGGCTCCGTGCCAGCGCCGCCAGATCGGTCGGCGCATGATGGGCATGACCCGGCACCGGCAGCGCGACCAGATGGTCGACCACCTCCGCCAGATGGGTCAGGACCGCGCGCGCGTCCTTGTTGGCGAGCATGCCCAGCACCAGCGCCGACGGCTCGCCGCGGGCGATGCCCGGCCATGCGGCGGCGACTTCCCGCGCGGCCGATTCGTTGTGCGCGCCGTCGAGCCAGACGCCGTGGCGCGGATCGACCCGCCCGGTAAGCGGGCCACGCGCACGCAGGCGCTGCATCCGTGCGGGCCAGCGGGCGTTGGCGGCAGCGGCGACGATCGCCGCGTCGGGGACATCCAGGGCAGACTGGTGTCGCAGCATCGCGGTCGCGAGCGCGAGATTGTCGAGTTGATGCGGCCCGGCCAGCGCCGGTACGGGCAGGGTCAGTTCGCCGTCACGGTCGCGATAGGTCGTGCCGGTGACACGCCATGCATCGCCGCGCGGGTAGATCGGGGCACGTGCGGCGGTGGCAGCCGCCGCCACCCTTGCTGCGAGGTCGGGCGCATAGCCCTGCGTCACCAGCGGCACGCCGGGCTTGGCGATCCCGGCCTTCTCCGCCGCGATGCCGGGCAGCGACGTGCCGAGGAACGCCTCATGGTCCATCCCCAGCGCGGCGATCCCGCAGACGGCGGGGGCGGGGAGGATATTGGTCGCGTCGAGCCGTCCGCCCAGCCCCACCTCGATCACGCACGCATCGGCGGGGGTGCGGGCGAAAGCGAGGAAGGCGGCGGCGGTGGTGATCTCGAAGAAGCTCGCCCCGATCCCGTCGGCGACGTCGAGCACTTCGCCGAGCAGCGCGGCGAGCGCGGCATCGTCGATCAGCGTGCCCGCCAGCCGGATGCGTTCGTTGAAGCGGACGAGATGCGGGCTGGCATAGACATGGACGCGGTATCCCGCCGCCTCCAGCGCGGCGCGGAGATAGGCGCAGGTCGAACCCTTGCCGTTGGTGCCCGCGACATGGAACACCGGGGGCAGTGCAAGGTGCGGATCGCCCAGCCGGGCCAGCAGGCGGGTGATCCGCTCCAGCCCGAGGATGTCGGCACCCGGCGACAGCAGCGTCAGCCGGTCGAGCTGCGCCTGTACCGCCGGGTTCGTGGAAATCGCGAAATCGGGCATGTCTCAATCCTCCCCGGCACGGGGAGGGGGACCGCCGCGCAGCGGTGGTGGCGGGGGATCGCCCCGAAACGCTGCGCTTGCGGAAGCCCCCCTCCACCAGCCTGCGGCTGGTCCCCCTCCCCGTGCCGGGGAGGATCAACAGGTTACGCCGCCGCCTTCTGTCCCAGAAACTCGATCAGCTGCGCCAGTTCGGCGGGCAGGTCGCGGCGATGGGTCACGCGGTCGATCAGGCCGTGGTCGCGGTAATATTCCGACGTCTGGAAATCGTCGGGCAGCTTCTCGCGGATCGTGCTCTCGATCACGCGCCTGCCGGTGAAGGCCAGCGTCGCCTTGGGTTCGGCGATCTGCACGTCGCCGAGCATCGCATAGGCCGCCATCACCCCGCCCGAGGTCGGATCGGTCAGCACCACCAGATAGGGCAGGCCCGCATCGTGCAGCATCTCGATCGCCACGGTCGTGCGCGGCATCTGCATCAGGCTGAGAATGCCCTCCTGCATCCGCGCACCACCGCTGGCGGTGAAGACGATATAGGGCACGCCGCGCGCGATCGCCGCCTCGACCCCCGCGATGAACGCCTCGCCGACGAACTGGCCCATCGACCCGCCCATGAAGGCGAAGTTCTGGACCCCGATCACCGCGCCGTGGCCCCGGATGGTGCCATAGGCGTTCTGGAAGGCGTCCTGTTCGCCGGTGTCGGTGCGCGCGGTCTTCAGCCGGTCGACATAGCGCTTGCTGTCGCGGAACTTCAGCGGGTCTTCGGCGACGCGCGGGTTGGGCAGCACCTCGACGCTCCCGGCGTCGAACAGCTGGGCGAACCGCTCCTTGGGGCCGATGCGGCCGTGATGGTCGCATTGCGGGCAGACGTGGAGATTTTCCTCCCATTCCCTGGTGAAGATCATCTGCCCGCATCCCCGGCACTTGTGCCACAGGTGATCGGGGGTTTCCTTGCGCGCGACGAAGGGGAGCGCGTTGCGGACGCGGTTCAGCCAGCTCATGCGGGGTCCTTTGCCGCGCCACGCACCGCGGAGGCAAGCGTTTCGATATAGGCGCGCACCGGTTCGGCGGCGTACGCGCCGTGCTGCGCCACGATCTCGACGATCGCCGAGCCGACCACGACGCCGTCCGCCACCGTCGCGATGGCGGCGGCCTGCTCGGGCGTGCGCACGCCGAAGCCGACCGCGATCGGCAGGTCGGTCTGTGCCTTCAGTCGCGCGACGGCGCTGTCGATCGAGGTCTGCTGCGCCTGCTGCTTGCCGGTGATCCCGGCGACCGAGACATAATAGAGGAACCCGCCCGCACCCGCCAGCACGGCGGGCAGCCGGGCGTCGTCGGTCGTCGGCGTGGCGAGGCGGATCGCGGCGATGCCGTGATCGCGCAGGGTCGTGCCGAGGCTGTCGTCCTCCTCCGGCGGGATATCGACGCAGATCACGCCGTCGACCCCGGCGGTGGCGCAGCCTTGCGCGAACCAGTCCGGCCCGCGCCGGACCATCGGATTGGCATAGCCCATCAGCACCAGCGGCACGTCCGGATGACGCTCGCGGAAATCCGTCGCGATGCGCAGCACGTCGGCGGTGCGGGTGCCCGCCGCCAGCGCCCGGATATTGGCCGACTGGATCGCGGGACCATCGGCCATCGGATCGGTGAACGGCATGCCCAGTTCGATCACGTCCGCTCCCCCGGCGACCAGCGCGTCGAGGATGGCGGGGGTGGCGTCGGGCGAAGGATCGCCCGCGGTCACGAAACACACGAGCGCGGGGCGGCCTTGCGCGAAAGCGGCGGCGAGGCGGGCGGTCAAAGCCCTCTCTCCTTCAGGGGAGAGGGTTGGGAGAGGGGGTTGTTCACAACGTCTTCCAACTGTCTGAGCACGCCGTCGAGATGGTGCATCACATCGGCATTGGTGAAGCGCACTACCCGATAGCCTGCCTGCGTCAAATAGGCGGTGCGTTCGGCGTCATAGGCGGCGGTGGTTCCATGCAGGTGGCCGTCGAGCTCTACCACCAGCTTCGGTACGTTCGATGCGAAGTCGGCGATGTAGGGATCGATGACCTTCTGGCGGCGGAACTTGACGCCTGCGAAGCGTTCGGCGCGGAGGGCGAACCATAGTTTTTGCTCGGCTGGGGTGGGGGCTTTGCGCGCGGCCTTGGCCCGTTCGGTCAAACCGACGTCTCGCATTCCCCCTCTCCCAACCCTCTCCCCTGAAGGGGAGAGGGCTTTAGATGTTTACCCCCAGCGCGCTGGCCACCGTAAAGATATCCTTGTCGCCGCGCCCGCACAGGTTGGCGAGG
Source organism: Sphingomonas silueang (assembly GCF_040049155.1). Classification (NCBI taxonomy): domain Bacteria; kingdom Pseudomonadati; phylum Pseudomonadota; class Alphaproteobacteria; order Sphingomonadales; family Sphingomonadaceae; genus Sphingomonas; species Sphingomonas silueang. The sequence continues at coordinate 54,915 of NZ_JBDZDK010000002.1, read as the reverse complement.
ATGATCTGGTCCGACCGCATCGTCTTCGCGCGGCGCGCAACGGCGGCGATGGCGTGGGCGGGTTCCAGCGCAGGAATGATCCCCTCGGTCCGGCACAGCAGCTGGAAGGCGTCGAGCGCCTGCGTGTCGGTCGCGCTGTCGTACTCGACCCGGCCGATGTCGCGCAGCCACGCATGTTCCGGCCCGATGCCGGGATAGTCGAGCCCCGCCGAGATCGAATGCCCCTCGGCGATCTGCCCGTCCTCGTCCTGCAACAGATAGGTCTTGTTGCCGTGCAGGATGCCGGGGAAGCCGCCCGCGAGCGACGCGGCATGGTCCTTGTCCAGGCCGTGCCCAGCCGCCTCGACGCCCAGCATCGCGACGTCGGGATCGTCGAGGAAGGGATGGAACAGCCCGATCGCGTTCGATCCGCCGCCGATCGCCGCGACCAGCAGGTCGGGCAGGCGTCCGGTGCGCTCCAGCAGCTGCGCGCGCGCCTCGCGCCCGATGATGCTCTGGAAATCGCGCACCAGTTCCGGGTACGGATGCGGCCCCGCCGCAGTGCCGATGATGTAGAAGGTGTCGTGGACGTTCGCGACCCAGTCGCGCAGGCCCTCGTTCATCGCGTCGGACAGGGTAGCGGCACCGCTCGTCACCGGGCGGACCTCCGCGCCCAGCAGCTTCATGCGGAAGACGTTGGGCTGCTGCCGCTCGACGTCCTTGGCCCCCATGTAGATCACGCAGGGCAGGCCGAAGCGCGCGCACACCGCGGCGGTGGCCACGCCGTGCTGCCCCGCCCCCGTCTCGGCGATGATCCGCGTCTTGCCCATGCGGATCGCCAGCAGGATCTGGCCGATGCAGTTGTTGATCTTGTGCGCGCCGGTATGGTTCAACTCGTCGCGCTTGAACCATACCTGCGCGCCCATGCCCGGCTCGGCGGATGCGCGCAGCGTCTCCGACAGCCGTTCGGCATGATAGAGCGGGCTGGGGCGACCGACATAATGCGTCATCAGGTCGTCGAACTGCGCCGCGAAGGCGGGGTCGGCCTTCGCCGCCTTGTACTCGCGGTCGAGGTCGAGGATCAGCGGCATCAGCGTCTCGGCGACGTAGCGGCCGCCGAATGCACCGAAATGCCCACGCTCGTCGGGCTGGGCGCGATAGGAATTGGGGGCGTTCATGGGGCAGTCCGTTACGCCCCGCCGCCGCGCCTGTCGAGGGATCAGGCGGCGTGTACCGCACGGGCAAAGGCGGCGATGCGCGCGGCGTCCTTGACGCCCGGCGCGCTTTCGACGCCCGAGGACACGTCGACCAGCGGCGCGCGCGTCCGCCGGATCGCCTCCCCGACATTGGCAGGGTCCAGCCCGCCCGACAGCGCCCAGGGCAGCGGATGCGCGAACCCGTCGAGCAGCCCCCAGTCGAAGCGCAGCCCCATCCCGCCGGGCAGCGCCGCGCCTTCGGGTGTCTTGGCATCATAGAGCACGCGATCGGCAGCACCCGCCAGCGCCCGCGCGCCGTCGAGATCGGCGCGGGTCTTGACCGCCACCGCGCCCCAGGTCTCGCGCCCGAACCGGGCGCGGATCGCGGCGATGCGGGCGGGCGCGGTCTTGTGCAGCTGGATCGCGTCCAGCCGGCCGGCGGCGAGCGCCTGTTCGAGCAGCGCGTCGTCGGGATCGACGAACACGCCGACCCGCGCGACCTGCGGCGGCACCATCGCCGCCAGCCCCGCCGCCCGATCGAACGCCAGGTGCCGGGGCGAGGGCGGGAAGAACACGAAGCCGACATGGCTCGCCCCCGCCGACAGCGCGGCGGCCAGTGTATCGGGAGTCGAAAGGCCGCAGATCTTGATTCCGGTCATGGCCCCCGCCTAGCCGGTGGCGCGCGGCGGGTCCACGCCATGCCGTCGCGATGCGCCTTGGCCGGAATCGCGCTCGAACCCTGATGCGGCGCGGCATGGCGGAAGGGGGCGGGCAGGGTTGCTGCTGCCGGTCGCGTTGCTCGGGCTCCCGCCTGTCTTTCACGGCAAGCGGGTGGCGCAGGCGATTCACGCCGCCCGGCGGCGGGGTGGAGCGGGAATCGGGCGCCGCGCGTAGCTGCGGACTCGGCTGCCGCTCCATCCCCCGTTCGTCCCGAGCGGGGTCGAGGCACGTGCCGCAGGTGTTGCGTACGGTGTCTCGACGTCGCCCGACACGAACGGCCGGGGGTGGGGATCGCACCCCCGGCCGGACTTCAGCGTGCGGGCGGCGGCGGCGGCGGTGGGACGGCCCCGGGCGCGGCGGGCGGCGTCACGCCTGCGCCGGGCGGGGGCGGCGGTACCGCACCGGCGGGGGGCGGCGGCGGGACGGCACCCGGTGCACAGGGCGCGCCGGGACCGGCGGCCGGGCCGTCATGTCCCGGCCCGTGGCGACCGGGGCGGGGTGGCGGCGGGCCGACCGGCGTCACCTTGCCCGCGCCGTCGACCAGATAGGAGGCGCGCAGCTGACCGTCGTCATAGCGGCCCTGCACCTGCACCGGCGCGCCGCGCGTCGGTGCCGCATCGCGCCCGGCATCGACCATCGTCCGCCCCGTCGCGTCCTGCACCACGAAGCGGTCGCCATAGACCTCCGCTACGCGGCCCTTGACCGTCACCACGCCGCTGCTGTCGCCGAGCTTCGCCACCGGGGTCGCGACGGTCGGTGCCATCTCCACCGACGGGCGGGTCAGCGACACCGCGCCCGCGCCGCCTGCGGCACCCAGCCCCAGCCCGATCGCGACGCCCAGCGCCACCTTGGCCGTGCCGGTCACTGCAAATCTTGCCATCATCTTCACTCCTGCTTCGTTGGTGAAGCCGGTGTAGGCGATTCGTCCCCGCGCCCCGCTGAACCCCGCGGTTCAGTTTCGGTTTAGCCATGCGAGATAGCGAGCCGGCCCATGCGTATCCTGCTTGTCGAGGACGATCCCGATCTTGGCCCCGCCATCGCGCGGGCGCTGCGCGCGGAGCAATGCGCGGTCGACCTGGTGCCGAGCGGCATCGACGCGCAGCATCTGGGCGATACCGAACGCTATGACGCGGCGGTGCTCGATCTCGGCCTGCCCGATCGCGAGGGGACGGCGGTGCTGCGCGGCTGGCGCGAGGGCGGGCGGACCCTGCCGGTGCTGATCCTGACCGCGCGCGACGGCTGGTCGGACAAGGTCGCCGGGTTCAAGGCCGGGGCCGACGATTTCCTGACCAAGCCGTTCCGGATCGAGGAACTGATGATGCGGCTGCGCGCGCTGGTTCGCCGCGCGGCGGGGCATGGCGCGACGCGCATCACCTGCGGTCCGCTCGCCTATGAAAGCCAGACCGGGGTGTTCGAGCTGGACGGACTGCCGCTGCGCCTCACCGCGCTCGAACATCGCGTGCTGGCGCAGCTGATGCTGGCCAAGGAAGCGGTGATCGAACGGCTCGACCTGATGGAGCGGGTCTATGAAGGCGATGCCGATGTCGATTCCAACAGCCTCGAGGTCATCGTCGGGCGGCTGCGCAAGAAGATCGGCGCATCGCTGATCGAGACGGTGCGCGGGCGCGGCTACCGCCTGACGGCGGATCGGCCATGAGGCTGCCGCGATCGATCCACGGGCGGATGCTGGCGCTGTCGGCGGCGACGACATTGGTCGCGCTGCCGGTCGCGGGGTTCGCGATCGGGCAGGTGCTGGAACATTTCGTCACGCGCAACATCGATGCACGGCTGGGCGACCGATTGCGGCTGGCGGGGGCGATGGTGCGCGACGACGGCACGATCGACCGCGCGCTGCTGCGCCGTGCCGCGATCGGGCAGGCGATCGGCGACGACGGCGTCTGGCGGATCGAGACGCCGGGCGGCGCGATCGGCGACATAGGCCTGGCCGGTCCGCCGCCGCCCGGTCCACCGGGGCCGCCGCCGCCGCTACCGCCCCTCGAACGGGACGAGCGCGCGCGACCGTTCGAGGGACGGCTGGCGGACGGTACCCGCATCCATGGGCTTCAGGCGACGCTGCCGACCACCGCCGGGCCGGTGCGGATCGCGGTCGCGGTGCCGCATTGGCAGATCGACCAGCCATTGCGCCTCGCCATGCTGCCGCTGCTGGTAACGCTGGCGATCGTCGCGCTGCTGCTGGCGGCGGCGACATTGGTCCAGCTCCGCTATGGCCTGCGACCGCTGCGCGCGCTGCGCGACGGCGTGGCGGCGGTGCGCGCGGGGAATGCCGTGCGCGTGGACGAGGACCAGCCCGACGAACTGCGTCCGCTGGCGACGGAGTTGAACGCGCTGCTCCACGACAACGGCGTCGCGCTGGCCAGCGCGCGGGCGAGCGCGGCCAATCTCGCCCATGCGCTCAAGACGCCGGTGGCGACGCTGGCGCTCGACCTCGCAGGCGATCCGCGCGGGCGGCAGGTAGCGCGGATCGATGCGACGATCCGCCACCATCTGGCGCGCGCGCGCGACGGCGCGGTCGATCGCCGCGCCGCCGCCGCACTCGCCCCGGCGATCGCGGCGCTGGCAGGGGCGGTGCGGGCGCTGCACCGGGGGCGGGGGGTGACGATCGTCGCCGACGTGCCCGACCTGTACGTCGCGGTCGATGCCGCCGACCTCGACGAACTGGCAGGCAACCTGATCGACAATGCCGCGCGGCATGCCCGTTCCACCGTCCTCGTCAGCGCGGTCCGCGACGGTGCCATGGTGACGATCGCGGTGGCCGACGATGGCCCCGGCATCCCCGCCGCCGACCGCGCCCGCGCGACCGACCCCGGCGTGCGGCTGGACGAGCGCGGCGACGGCCACGGCTTCGGCCTGGCGATCGTGCACGATCTGGCGGCGCTCTACGGCGGGGCGCTGACGCTCGACGCGGCGGCGGGGGGCGGGCTGCTCGCGCGCGTCACCCTGCCGGTGGCGGGCGGTCCGGCAACGCTCTAACCCACACGGATGGTTGCGATATCGCCCGTCATGCGGCAAGCGTGGGGCCGGTAGTGCAGGGGACCGAGTGTGGCGTCAGGGGTGAACCGGCGGACGGCGATGGCCGGACTGGCGCTGGCGTTGCCGGGAGCGGGGGTGCTGGCCCGCCCGGCACGCGCCGAACCGCTGGTCTTCGCCTATTTCGGCACCGGGCGCGGCGAGGCGGCGGGCCTGAAACTGGCCATCAGCGACGACGGCTTCGCCTTTCGCGAGGTGGCAGGCGGGGCGAGCTTTCTGAAGCCGACGGTCGGCGAGGCGAAGCTGCTGCGCGATCCGTTCCTGTTCCACGGGCCGGGCGACCGCTGGCACCTGTTGTGGACCACGGCATGGGACGGGGTGACGATCGGCCATGCCACCAGCCGCGACCTGCGCCACTGGTCGCCGCAGCGCGCGATTCCCGTGATGGCTTCGGTGGCGGGCACGCGCAACTGCTGGGCGCCCGAGGCGGTGTGGGACGCGCGGACGCGGCGCTGGATCGTCTTCTGGTCGAGCACGGTCAAGGGGCGTTTTCCCGAAACCGACGGCACCTCCGAATCCGGCTACAACCATCGGCTGTGGTATGTCACCACCCGCGACTTCGTGACGTTCGACGCGCCGCGCGTGCTCTATGATCCGGGGTTCAGCGTGATCGACGGCACCTTCGCCACCGGTCCCGGCGGCGCGCTGCACCTGATCGTGAAGGACGAGACGGTGCAGCCGCCGCGCAAATACCTCCAGGTCGCCCGCGCCCGATCCGCCACCGGCCCGTTCGCCCCGCTGTCGCCGCCGTTCACCCCGTCATGGGTCGAAGGGCCGATGACCGCGCGGGTGGACGACGAGACGATCTGCTACTGGGACGTGTATCGCGACGGGCGCTGGGGGGCGGCGGCGACGCGCGATTTCCGGACGTGGCGCGACGTCGGCGAGCGGCTGGCGATGCCGAAGGGCGCACGCCACGGATCGCTGGTCCGCGTGCCCCGCGCCCTGGCGAAGGGACTGGCGGCGGGGCCGGTGACGGGCGCCTGAGGCGATGACGGTCGCCCCCTTCCTGAACGGCGGCGGCCGCGCGACGGAGATGATCCGCGCGCGCGACTGGTCCGGCCATCCGCTGGGACCGCCCGATGCGTGGCCGGACGCGCTGTGCGCCGCGCTCAGTCTCGTCGTCAATTCGCCCGAATCGATGATCCTGTGCTGGGGGCCGGAACTCTGGTTCTTCTTCAACGAGGCGTATTTCCCGCTGCTGGGGCCGCGCCTGCCATGGGCGATGGGAGAGCGGTTCGACCGGGTATGGGCCGACGGCCTCGAACAGGCGATGCCGATCATCCATGCCGCCTATGCCGGGAACAGCCCGCGTTACGTCGACCTGCCGTGGAAGCTCGATACCGATCGCGGGGCGGCGGATACATGGTGGAGCTTTTCCTACTCGCGCATCCTCGACCGGGACGGCGCGATCGCCGGGCTGTTCATCTTCACCAACGAAACGACGGCGCGCGTCCTGTCCGATGCGGCGCTCAAGCGCAGCCAGGCCGAGCTGACCACCGCGCTCGAGGATTTGCGTCAACTCAACCGCACGCTGGAACAGCGCGTCGCCGAGCGCACCGCCGAGCGCAACGTGCTGGCGACGATCCTCGAGACGACCGACGCGACGGTCAACGTGCTCGACCTCGACTATCGCTGGCTGGCGATCAACCGCGCCGGGATCGCCGAGTTCGAGCGGGTGTTCGGCATCCGGCCCGCCGTGGGCGACTGTATGAAGACGCTGCTCGCCGACCAGCCCGAGCAGCTCCGCGCGGTATGCGCGATCTGGGACCGCGCGCTGGCGGGCGAGGAGTTCACCGCGATCCACGGCTTCGGCGACCCGGCGCAGGGACGGGCGCGGCGCCTGTACGAGATGAAGTTCAACAGCCTCTACGACGACCGGGGGCAGCGGATCGGCGCGTTCCAGTTCGTGACCGACGTGACCGACCGCATCGCCGCCGAGACGAAGCTGCGCGATGCCGAGGATGCGCTGCGCCAGGCGCAGAAGATGGAGGCGATGGGCCAGCTTACCGGCGGCGTCGCCCATGATTTCAACAACCTGCTCACCCCCATTCTCGGCAGCCTCGACCTGTTGCAGCGGCGCGGGCAGTTGTCCGCGCGCGAGGCACGGCTGATCGACGGCGCGCTGCAGTCGGCGGAACGCGCCCGTACCCTCGTCCACCGGCTGCTGGCCTTTGCCCGGCGGCAACCGTTGCAGGCGGGGCCGGTCGATCTGGCGCGATTGGTGAACGACATGGCCGAGCTGATCGACAGCACGACCGGGCCGCAGGTCGCGCTGTCGATCATGATGCCTGCCGATCTGCCGCATGCGACCGCCGATGCCAACCAGCTCGAACTGGCGGTGCTGAACCTGTGCGTCAACGCGCGCGATGCGATGCCGGGCGGCGGGCGGATCACCATCGCCGCCGACGAGCCCGCGACCGAGGAGACGCGCGAGGCAGGCGTCGCGCCGGGCCGCTATGTCCGCCTGTCGGTGATCGACACCGGCACCGGCATGGCCCCCGACATCGCCGAGCGTGCGATCGAGCCGTTCTTCTCGACCAAGGGCATCGGCAAGGGCACCGGGCTGGGCCTGTCGATGGTCCATGGCCTCGCCTCGCAGCTCGGCGGTACGATGCGGATCGTCAGCGCGCCAGGCTTCGGCACCCGCATCGACCTGTGGCTGCCGGTCAGCGCCGTCGCCGCCGAGCGCGCGGTACCCGGCGAGGCGGTCGACCTGCCCCGCTTCCGCGGTCGCGCGCTGGTGGTGGACGACGAGGTGCTGGTGCGCATGACCACCGCCGACATGCTCCAGAGCATCGGTTATGACACGGTCGAGGTGGACGGCGCGCTTGAGGCCGAACGCCTGCTGGGCAGCCGCCGGTTCGACCTGGTCGTCACCGACCATCTGATGCCGGGCGCGTCGGGGGCATGGCTGGCGGGAGTCGTCCGGACCCGCTTTCCCGGCGTGCCGGTGCTGATCGTGTCGGGCTATGCCGAGGTCGACGGCCTTCCCGCCGATCTGCCGCGCCTGACCAAGCCGTTTCGCGAGGACGAACTCGCCCGGGCGATCGCCGCGCTGGGCAACTGAACCGGATCGCACGGCCGGACGTTGCGCGATGCGAACCGTTCAGCCGGAGTATCGCATGCCCCACGACACCCAAGGTTTCGCGCTCAACCAGACGATGCTGCGCGTCCGCGATCCCAGTGCCAGCCTCGCCTTCTATCAGGACGTGCTGGGCATGACGCTGCTCCAGAAACTGGATTTCGAGGAAATGGCCTTCTCGCTCTATTTCCTCGGCTATCTCCGGGACGGCGAAACCATCCCGACCGACCCTGCCGAGCGCGCCCGGTTCCTGTTCAACCGCGAGACGACGCTGGAACTCACCCATAACTGGGGCACCGAGGACGACGCCGATTTCCCCGGCTATCACAGCGGCAACGACGAGCCGCGCGGCTTCGGTCATATCGGCATCTCGGTGCCCGACGTCGCCGCCGCCTGCGCACGGTTCGAGGCGATGGGCGTGCCGTTCCGCAAGCGCCCCGACGACGGCCGGATGAAGGGCATCGCCTTCATCACCGACCCCGACGGCTACTGGATCGAGATCCTGTCGGCGCACGGCATGACCGATGCGATCGTACAGGCGGACGCGGCGGCATAGCGGCAAGGCCCCCCTCTACCGCCGGGGAAGAGGGGGGCGGCGGATCAGTTGCCGCTCGGCGTCTTCGCCTTCACCGTCTCGGGCGGCGTGACCGGCGAGAGCGTCTGTTTCTGCGTCGCGGTGTTGATCCGGCGACGACGCTCGAACGGCGGCAGCTCGACCCGGCGACCGGTCCTGAGCGCCTCGACGATCCCCTCGATCACCCGCAGGTCGGCGAGGCCTTCCTCGGCATCCGGCTCGGGATCGTCGCCGCTCAGGATGCAGTCGGAGAAATATTTCATCTCGCCGCCGAACTGGTCGGTCGGCCTGAACTTCTCCTCGGCCTTGTCGGTGCCGGTGGTGATCGTCTGATACTGGGTATCGCCATAGCCGAAGGCGGGGTCGATATGGATGCTGCCCTTCGTCCCGCAGATCGTCAGGTGATCGACGTTCCCGGCGTAATAGCTGACGGTGAAGCTCGCCAGCCGGTCGCCCGGCATCCGCAACACCACCGCGAAGCTATCGTCCAGATCGCCGAAGCCCGCGCGCGCCTGTCGCGTCGCCACCGCCGATTCCACCGCCACCGGCTCCTCGCCGAACAGATAGCGGATGGCGTTGATCGGATATGGCCCCATGTCGAACAGCGGCCCTGCCTCGATCCCGTGCCTGGCGCGGTGGTTGTCGGGATCGAGCGACTGGCTGAAGGTCGCGGTGAAGGTGACGAGATCGCCGAGCTTCCCGTCGCGCACCTTGTCGATCGCCGAGAGCGTGCCGGGTTCAAAGTGCAGGCGATAGGCGGTCATCAGCTTCGCCGACGATGCCTGTTGCGCGGCGAGGATCGCGCGGGCCTGGTCGGTCGAGATTTCGAGCGGTTTCTCGCACAGCACATGGATGCCCGCGGCCAGCGCGGGGATGGCGAATTCGGCATGCCGCCAGTTGGGCGTGCCGATATAGACCGCATCGATCGTGCCCGACGCCAGCAATTCGTGATATTCGTCATAGGCATAGGTGCGCTCGAGGCCGTACATCTCGGCCAGCGCCGCCGCCTTTTCCCGGTCGCCGGTGACGACGGTGACGAGCCTGGAATTGCCGGTGTTCCTGATGCCCGGCAGCATCGATCGCTGGGTGATGTCCCCTGCGCCGATGACGGCGTAGCGGACCTTCTTGCCGAAGCCGAAGGCGGATGCGAGGCTCATGCGGGATTCTCCAAACGGGTGGGTGTTGGGTCCGCAACGCACGCCGCCGCCGCTGTCTCCCTGCGATTACGGACATTTGCGCGTTATCATGGGTTATCGCGCCCATGCTGTTCCGAACCGACCGTTCCGCCGCCCCCGCTCCCTCGCGCGATGCGGCGGGCTATCTGCCGCTCGCCCGCTACGGCGCACTGGGCGACGGGCGGGCGGTGGTGCTGTCGGGCGCGGACGGATCGATCGACTGGTGGTGCGTGCCCAACATGGATTCGCCGCCGCTGTTCGACCGGCTGCTCGACGGGACGAAGGGCGGCTATTTCGCGATCACGCCGACCGAAGCCTTCACCAGCGAGCAGCGCTACCGCGACAACAGCAACGTGCTGGAGACGATCTTCACCACCGCCACCGGCCGGGCCAAGCTGGTCGAGAGCCTCAACAGCGGCACCGCCGGGCGGCTGCCCTGGGCCGAACTGGCGCGGCGGGTGGAGGGGCTGGACGGGCGTGTCGCCTTTACCGTCACGCTGCGCTTCGGGCGGCGGGCGGATACGGTCAGTCCGTACTGGGCGCGCGCCGGGGGGCATGACGTATTCCACATCGGCGCGGTGCTGGGGCTGTTCCGCCATTGCGACCGGGTGACGATCGACCGGTGCGGGGACGACGGCATCGACGCCCGCCTCGCCGTCACGCCCGGAGAGCGCGCGACGATCGGCATCGTCGCCGGGGCCGACGAGCCGCTGGTAGTGCCGACGATAGAGGCGATCGACGAGCGGATCGAACTGTCCGACAAGGAATGGCGCGACTGGACCGGGCGGCTGACCGTCGCCGATGCGGACCGCGACCTGACGATCCGCAGCGCGCTGGCGTTGAAGCTGCTGCTCTATTCGCCGTCGGGTGCGATCGTCGCGGCGGCGACCAGCTCGCTGCCCGAACGCATCGGCGGCAACAAGAACTGGGACTATCGCTACGCCTGGATTCGCGACGCGGGCTATACGATCAAGGCGTTCCTGCGCATCGGCGCGCTCGGCGAGGCGAAGGCGGGCTTCACCTGGCTGCTCCAGCGACTGGGCGAGGACGTGCCGCGCGTATGCTATACGCTGGGCGGCGATCCGGTGCCCGACGAACGGCACATCGACCTGCCGGGCTATCGCGGATCGCAGCCGGTGGTCGTCGGCAATCTTGCCACCGGCCAGCACCAGCACGGCATCTACGGCGACATCTTCGAGACCGCCGAGCGCTTCGTCGCGTGCGGCAATATCCTCGATGCGAAGAGCGCCGAAACACTGTCGCACCTCGCCGACCGGTGCGCCGACCACTGGCGACAGAAGGACGCGGGCATCTGGGAACTGCCCGAGGCACAGCACTATACCATGTCCAAGATCAGCTGCTGGCAGGCATTGCAGCGCGCGGTCGAACTGGCCGATGCGGGCCAGATCCCGACCACCTGCCGCGATCGCTGGGCGCGCGAGCGCGACCGGATCATGGACTGGATTTCCGAGCATTGCTGGTCGGAGGCGCGCGGCGCCTATCTCTGCTATCCGGGTGCCGACGGGCTGGATGCCTCGCTCGCGCTGGCGGTGCGCTTCCGCTTCGACGGGCAGGACCGGCTGGCGCGCACGCTCGACGCGATCGACCGCGAGCTGGGCGCGGGCGCGTTCCACTATCGCTATTCGGGGATGGAGAAGGAGGAGGGCTGTTTCCTCGCCTGCACCTTCTGGATGGTCGAGGCGCGCGCGATCCTCGGCCAGCACGCCCGCGCCCGTGCCGCCTTCGATGCGGCGATGGCGGGGCTGGCGCACGGCACCGGCGTGCTGCCCGAAATGATCGATCCCACGACCGGCGCGTATCTCGGCAACCTGCCGCAGGGCCTCAGCCACCTCGCACTCATCCAGGCGATCGCCACGCTCGGCGGCGCGGAATTGTAAGACGGAGAACTGACGATGGATTTCGGACTGAAGGGCAAGGTCGCGCTGGTCACCGGCGCGGACAGCGGCATGGGACGCGAAACGGCACGGCTGTTGCTGGCGGAGGGGGCGCGGGTGGCGATCAGCGACCGGGATGCGGACAAGCTCGAGGAGACGCTGGAGGAACTGCGCCGCCATGACGAAGCGGTGGGCTTCGCCGCCGACGTGACCGACGCGGCCGATGTCGACGCGATGGTCGCCAAGGTCCGCGATGCGCTGGGCAATCCCGATATCCTGGTCCATGCCGCGGGCGTGACCGGCGCGACCGGCGATTTCCTCGAAACCGACGACGACGGCTGGTGGTCGACGCTCGATACCAATCTGATGGGCGCAGTGCGCGTGACGCGCGCGGTCATCCCGGCGATGCGGGCGAAGGGCGCGGGTCGGATCGTGCTGATCGCATCCGAGGACGCGGTGCAGCCCTATGTCGACGAACTGCCCTATTGCGCGTCGAAGGCGGGCATCCTCAACCTCGCCAAGGGGCTGTCCAAGGCGTACGGCTGCGACAACGTGCTGGTGAACAGCGTGTCGCCCGCCTTCATCGAGACGCCGATGACCGACGCGATGATGGAAAAGCGCGCCAGGGAACAGGGCACCAGCGTCGACGAGGCGATCGCCAGCTTCCTGAGGGAAGAACGCCCCGGCATGGTGCTGAAGCGTCGCGGCAAGGCGGAGGAGGTCGCCGCGGCGATCCTGTTCCTGTGCTCCGGCCCGGCGAGCTTCGTGAACGGCGCGAACCTGCGCGTGGATTCGGGATCGGTGATGACGATGGCGGGGTAGGGCGACCGACGCACCGTATCCCCGCGCAGGCGGGGATCCAGGGTTCCGCGGGCTACCGATGGTTCCCTTGGCCCTGGACCCCCGCCTGCGCGAAGGTACGGTGGGTCACACCAGCACCGGCTCCGGCTTCGGCACCGCCGTCAGCGGGGTCGCGGCATCGATCTCCATCAGCGGTTTCAGCAGCCCGTCGCGCAGGTCATAGACCCAGCCGTGGAGTTCCAGCGGCTTGCCCGCAGCGAACGCCGTCTGCACGACATCGGTACGCGCCAGCTTCACCAGCTGGTCGCGGACGTTCAGTTCGACCAGCCGGTTGCTCCGCGCCTCGCCCGCGGGCAGCGCGTCCAGTTCGTCGGCATGGTCGCGGATCACGTCGCGCAGGATGTTGAGCCAGTCGTCGATATGCCCGTCGACCTTGCCCGAGAGCACCGCCTCGACGCCGCCGCAGCCGTAATGGCCGCAGATGATGATGTGCCGCACGCCGACGATCTCGAGCGCATATTGCACCACCGACATCAGGTTCTGGTCGTTCGGATCGATCAGATTGGCGATGTTGCGGTGCATCAGCATCTCGCCCGGCTGGGCGTTGGTCAGCTGATCGGGCGCCACGCGGCTGTCGGACGGGCCGATCCACAGGAAATCGGGCTGCTGGCCGACGGTCTGCCGCGCGAAATATTGCGGGTTCTCCTCCAGCTTCTCGGCGGCCCATGCCTTGTTGGCGAGCAGCAGGTGCTTGTATTCCCTCATGCGTAGGCGACCTCCTTGCGCGGCGCCTTGATCTGCGGCGCGGTCTTTTCGCCGATGTCGCCGCGCACCAGCACCTTGATGTTGCGATAGCCCGCATTCTTGATGAAGCTGTTGATGATGTCGATGTTGTCGAGATCGACATAGCTGGTCGCCGACAGGTCGATCACCACCGTGCAGTCGTCGGGCACCTTGTCCAGTTCCCTGGTCAGCTCGACCTTGTGGATGAAGTACAGGTTGCGCTTGGCGCGGATCATGCAACTCGCCCCCGGACCCTCGCCGTCCTGCACGAAGGTGACGGCGGGGCGGAAGTTGCGCGCGATCACGAAGATGAAGCCGATGACCAGCCCGATGACGATGCCCTTGAGCAGATCGGTGAACAGGATCGCCACCACCGTCGCGACGAACGGCACGAACTGGGTATAGCCCTGCTTCCACCGCTTCACGAACAGGTCGGGCTTGGTCAGCTTGTAGCCGGTCTGGATCAGCACCGCCGCCAGCGCCGACAGCGGGATGAGGTTGAGCAGCGCCGGGATCAGCAGCACCGACAGCAGCAGCCACGCGCCGTGCAGGATGGTCGATGCCTTGGACGCGGCGTTCGCGCCGACGTTCGCCGACGACCGCACGATGACCGAGGTGACGGGCAGCCCGCCGATCAGGCCCGACAGGATGTTGCCGCCCCCTTGCGCGAACAGCTCGCGGTTCTTGTCGGTCACGCGGCGCTTGGGATCGAGTTCGTCGACCGCCTTCACCGACAGCAGCGATTCGAGGCTGGCGACGATCGCCAGCGTCACCGCCACGGTCCACACCGTCGCATTGCCGATCTGGCCGAAGTCGGGGAAGCTGAACAGCTTGACGAAGCCGGTCACGCTGTCGGCCACCGGCACGCTGACCAGATGGGTCGGCTTCACCTGGATCGCGGGCGCGAATACCCCGAACAGCGCGTTGATCACGACCGATCCGACCACCACGACCAGCGGGCCGGGCACGAACTTCAGGAAGCCGTCGCTCGGCTTCGCCTTTTCCCACCAGAACAGGAAGACGAGGCTGATGGCGGCGATGATCGCGGCGCCCCACACCACCTGTTCCTTCAGCACATAGACGATGGTGTTGAAGGTGTTGCGCCCGTCGCCCTGCGAAAAGGCGAAGTCGCCGCCCGGATCGCCGTCATAGCCGATCGCGTGCGGCACCTGCTTCAGGATCAGGATCAGCCCGATCGCCGCCAGCATGCCGGTGATGACCGACGAGGGCACGAACTCGCCCAGCACGCCTGATCGCGAGAAGGACAGCAGCACCTGCATCACCCCCGCCAGCATCACCGCCAGCAGGAACGCCTCGAACGAGGGCAGGCGGGTGATCGCGTCGAGCACGATGACGGTCAGGCCCGCCGCCGGGCCGCTGACCGACAGCGGCGACTTGGACAGTGCGCCGACGACGATGCCGCCGACGATCCCGGCGATCAGCCCGGAGAACAGCGGCGCACCCGATGCGAGCGCGACGCCGAGGCACAGCGGCAGCGCGACCAGCGCCACCACGATCGATGCGGGCAGGTCCTGCCGGATATTGGCGAGTAGCGATGGTTGCGACATGGGCGGGGGCCAGCCTTGCGGTTGAACGGGGTGCGCCGGCCATGCTTCGGGGGAAGCATGGCCGGCGCGGAACCCACTAAACCGGCGGGACGGGGGAGGGAAGATTCGCCCCGCCGGATTGCGGGAACGGCTATTCGGCGGCTTCGGCCGTCACGAAATCGGCGGCGAGCCGCTTGGCGGCGGGCAATGCCACCGGCAGCGGCACATCCTGCTTGATCGGCGCGAACCGTCCGGTCCGCCCGTCGAGCGCGAGGATGGTGCCCGCATGGATGTCGACGAACCAGCCGTGGAGCGTCAGGTCGCCCTTGGCGATGCGCGATGCGACCGCCGGATGGGTGCGCAGGTGCGAGATCTGCACCACGACATTCTCGAGGCTGGCGGCGCGCACCGCCGCCTGATCGTCGAGGTCGGGATAGCTGTGCGCGACGACCGAATGGGCGGCATGCGAATGGCGCAGCCATGCCGCGACGCTGGGCAGGCCGTCGAGCGTCTCCGGCTTCATCAGCGCGCCCATCGCGCCGCAGCCCGAATGGCCCGACACGATGATGTCGGTGACGCCGAGCACCGCGACGGCATATTCGACCGTGGAGGTCGTGCCGCCGTTCTGCTGGGTGAAGGGGGGCACGATGTTGCCCGCGTTGCGGATGACGAACACGTCGCCCGGCTTCGCCTGCAGGATGTGTTCGGGCACCACGCGGGAATCGGAGCAGGAGATCATCAGGACCTTCGGGCTCTGACCGTCGGTCGCGAGCTTGGAGTACAGGTCCGCGTCGTTGCCGAACACGTCCTTCTCGAATCCGAACACCCGGCCGATGACGTCGTTCATCCTGCTTCTCCATTATCGTTGGGGCGGCATGCGCCCGATCGGATCAGCGTATAGCGGGGCGATAGTTGCTGCGTTCGGCGGTCCTGTAACAAATCATTGCGCGGCGGCGGGCAGCACGATCGCGGCGCACAGCCCGCCGCCGGTGCGGTTGCGCAGGTCGAGCCTGCCGCCCTCCGTCTCCACCGCACGCGCGACGATCGAGAGGCCGAGGCCGAACCCCACGGTGTCGCGCTTGCGCGCGCTGTCGAGCCGGACGAAGGGTTCGAGCACCAGCGCCAGCGATTCCGCGGGGATGCCGGGGCCGTCGTCCTCCACCCGGATCACGGTGTCGCCTGCCTCGATCGCCACCGTGACGCGCGCGCATCCGCCGTAATGCACCGCATTCTCGACAAGGTTCACGACCGCGCGGCGGAAGTTGGAGCGCCGGACGATGCGTTCGAGATGATCCGGCCCGGCATAGGTCGCGTCATGGCCGTGGTCGGCGGCATCGTCGACGATGCTGGCGCACAGCACCGCGATATCGACCAGCATCGGCTTTTCCGGATCGCCCTCGCCGCCGAGGAAGGCGAGCAGCGACGTGACCATCGCCTCCATTTCGGCAAGGTCGTTCTGCACCGTGTCGCGCACCTGTGCGTCGCGGATCGCATCGGTGCGCAGCCGGAGGCGGGCGAGCGGGGTGCGCAGGTCGTGGCCGACCGCCGCCAGCGCGCGGGTGCGATCCTCGATCAGCCGGTGGATGCGCGCCTGCAACCCGTTGAACGCGGCGACGAGGCGGCGGACCTCGCCCGGCCCCGTCTCCTCGACCGGCGGCAGCGCGGACAGTCCGCCGGGGCCGAAGCGATCGACCGCATCGGCCAGTTGCCGCATCGGCCTGAGCGTCCGGCGGATCAGCAGCCCGCCGACCACCATCAGCGCGATCGCCGGGATCAGCGCCAGCAGGATGCGCCCGATCGCCAGATCGAACGCGCGCAGCGGCTCCAGCGTGCGGAAATACAACCAGCTCCCGTCGCCGAGCGTCAGGGCACCGGTCACCACCGATCGTCCCCCCGGCGACGCCAGCGTCAGGTGCAGCCCGGTGTCGGCCAGCGTCGGCTCCCACGCCAGCACCTGCTGCTCCATCTCGCGCAGCTCGGCCCCCTTGGCGGGCAGCGCGGGCGGGGTGGGGCGCCATTGCACCGCATAGCGATCGGTGGTCAGCTCCGCCGCCATGCCCGCCCGTTCGGCGAGCGGACGTTCCTCGACGATCCGCCGCGCGATCACCAGATGCTCTGCCAGCCGCCGCGCCTCGTCGTCGCGGACCGAGAACTGGCTGGCGCGCTCGTACAGCAGCACCGATACGCCGAACTCGATCACGATCGTCAGCAGCAGGATCGCGACGATCCGCCCGATCAGCCCGAGCGGCGGGCGGCGGATCACCGGCGCTCGACCGGCACGTTCAGCATATAGCCGACGCCGCGCACCGTCACGATCGGCGGGGTGCCGCCCGCCGTCGACAGCTTGCGGCGCAACCGGCTGATGAGCACGTCGATGCTGCGGTCGGACGAGTCGCCGAGGCGCGTGCGCGACAGCTCGATCAGCCGTTCGCGCGCGATCACCCGCTGCGCATGGTCGAGCAGCACGACCAGCAGGTCGAACTCCGCGCCGGTCAGGTCGACCGACGCGCCGGTGGGGGAGGTCAGCTCACGCCGCGGCAGGTTCGCGGTCCAGCCCTCGAAGCTGTAGATGCCTTCCTCGCGCTGCGTCGCCTGCGCATTCAGTTCACCCCGGCGCAGCACCGCGCGCACGCGGGCGATCAGTTCGCGCGTGCCGAACGGCTTGGGCAGGTAATCGTCCGCGCCCAGTTCCAGCCCGATGACACGGTCGACCTCGCTCCCCTTGGCGGAGACGAAGATGATCGGCACCGCGCTGTTCTGGCGAATCTGGCGGCACAGGTCGATGCCGCTGGTGCCCGGCAGCATGATGTCGAGCAGGATCAGGTCGACCGGCCCCTGTTCCAGCGCCAGCCACATCTCGGGCGCCGCCGAACAGGTGCGGACGAAATAGCCGTTTTCCTGAAGCGCCCGCGCGGTGAGGGTGCGCAGCGCGGGATCGTCCTCGACGACGATGATGGACGGGGCGGTCATGCAGGCGGTCTCTTCGTGCGGGTTTCGGAAACAGGCGATCCCCTTCCTTCCAGGGAGGGGAGCATGTGGGACATGTCGCCGCCTTTCGTCAATTCACCTCCCGCCCGACCGGATAGAGCAGGTAGCGCTGGTCGTAATAGGGCGTGCGGGCATAGAACCATTGCAGCCGCGCGGCGGGGTCGGCGGCGAACGTCGGGTCGCCGGCCAGCTTCGCCTCGAACGCGGCCTTGAGCGCGGGATCGCCCGCCAGCATCCGGTCGGCCAGCGGGGCGATGGCATAGCCCTCGATATATTCGGTGCGCTGGAGCATGCCCGGCGCCATGTTCCATGCCAGCACCCCGTCCTCGCTCTCGGGTTCGAGCAGATAGGCGGCGAGCAGCCCCAGCGGCTGGTCGGCGGGCACGCGGACCGATCCGGGCGGCATCGTCTCGCGGCGGCGTTCGTGGACGACCGTCGCGTCGAGCGGGACGTGCCCCTCGCTCGCCGCGCCCAGTTCGGGACTGGTCGCCCGCGCCATGTCGAGGTCGACGGTGCGGGCCTCTCCGATCGGTTCGACCGTCACGCCGTGCAGCTTCAGCAGATCGATGACATGCGGCAGCGTGGGCGGCACCCACCATGCGCGGGGCAGGGCGACGACCTTGTCGGGCAGGCTGCCGTACACCGGCATCCGGAACGTCACCGGCTTCGGCAGCCAGCGCAGTTCCGCCCGGCCCGATGCGGGCGAGACATAGCTGTCATGCGCGAGGCCGAGGAAATCGACGGTGTAGAGCGGGGTCGGGTTCGGCTTCCATGTCGCGGTCAGCGTGGTCGGGCGCGCCGCACGATCCGCGGCGATCGCACCGCGCAGCGCATCGCCGCGTTCGCCCGCGATCCGAAGCGCCTCCTCGACGAACACATAGGTGCCGAGCACCCGCTGGCGATAGGGTTTGAGCGAATGCGTCTCGACCAGCACGGTCGGGATATGCGCGACATCGCCATAGCCGGTCGAGAAGCGCGGGGTGTCCACGTCCTGCGACATGCCCTTTTCGGGTTCGCGATTGTCGATGGTGCTGACGTAATAGCCCGGCGTATGCCCTGCCTTCGTCAGCGCGCGGTCCATCGCCGGGCGCAGGTCGGTGTCGAGGAACCGTCCGATCGCCGCCGAACGCGCATAGTATCCGCGCCAGCCGGAAAAGGCATAGGTCACGTCATAGCGGTGGTCGATCCCGTCGGTGACGTGCAGGTCGAGGTACAGCACCGGATCGAGCCGCCGGATCAGGCCGATCATCGCCTGCGTCTCGGGCGCGTCGGCTTTCAGATAATCGCGATTGAGGTTCAGGTTCTGCGCGGTGGTGCGCCAGCCCATGTCGCGCGGCCCCCGCTGGTTCGGGCGGTTGTACGGGCCGGAGCGTTCGTGGCCGTCGACGTTGTAGATCGGCACGAACACCAGATCGACCTTGTCGAGCAGCCGGTCCTTGCCGCGCAGCGCGATGTCGCGCAGCAGCATCAGCCCGGCGTCCTTGCCCTCGATCTCGCCCGCGTGGATGCCCGCCTGCACCAGCACGACCGGCTTGGCCGGACCGTCGCCCTTGTGCGCACGCACGAAATACAGGTCGCGGCCCTCGGGGCTCTTGCCGAACGTCTCGACCGACAGCAGCGGCGATGCGGCGACCAGCCGGTCGATCCACGCGCGCGTCGCGGCATAATCGGGGGTGGTGGCGAAGTTCGCCGCCTCGGCGGGGGTGATCCACGGGTCGGCGGGCTTCGCGACCAGCCGTTCGCTGGCCCCGTGCCATGGCCGCACCGGGGGCAGCGGCGCTTCGGGCGGGGTCTGGGCGGTCGCGGTGGTGGCGAAGAGGGCGGCGGCGAGGATCGGTGAGCGCATGCGGGGGATGGTAGCGGATGGCGTGGGCATTGCCAGCATCCTCGAATGATCCACCCGCATCGCCCTGCCTTCGGAATTCCCGCCCGAGCGGGAGTGACGCACAGTAGCTGCGCCCCGCCTGCGACGGTGACGCGCGCCACCAAAGCCGTTGCCGCCCCGGAACGAAATCCTTTGTAACAAGTTATTGCCGGGCACTATTCCCACATGGAGCCACGGCGATCGCCACGGCCTATCAGTTCAAGCCGCACGAACGGCCGTTCCTGCCCGGATCGCCCGCGACGCCCGATCATCCGTTCGGGCGGCGTGTCGGCTATTTCGCGATCGGCATCCTGCTGGGCGTGACCGGCGGGTTCAGCAACGCGCTGCTGCTCGCCAACCTGCCGCAGATTCAGGGGTCGCTGGGACTGACCCCGGTCGAGGGCGGGTGGCTGACCGCGATCTCGTCGATGACCAGCGTGTGCATGTCGATGCTGCTCATCAAGTTCCGCCAGCAGTTCGGGATGCAGCGCTTCACCCGCATCTTCCTCGCCGCCTTCCTCGTGCTCAACGTCCTGCAACTCGTCGTGCACAGCTTCGGGGTGCAGTTGCTGGTGCGCGGCGCGGCGGGCATCGTCGCCAGCGCGCTGACGACGCTGTGCTTCCTCTACATCATGCAGTCGCTGTCCCCGGCCAGGCGGCTGTCGGGGATGATCATCGGTTTCGCCGCGTCGCAGATCGCACTGCCGCTGGCGCGCATGCTGTCGCCGCTGCTGCTGGCCGACGGGCGGATCGAGGCGCTGTTCTGGTTCGAGCTGGGCCTGACGCTGATGTGCCTCGGCAGCGTCGCGCTGCTCCGCCTGCCGCCCTCGGAGCGTACCCCGGCGTTCGAGCGGATCGATTTCCTCACCTTCGCGCTGTTCGCGCCGGGCGTGGCGCTGTTGTGCGCGGTGCTGGTGCAGGGGCGCATCCAGTGGTGGTCGACGCCGTGGCTGGGATACGCCACCGCCGCCGCGATCCCCCTGATCGGCGCGGCGCTGCTGATCGAGCACAACCGCGCCAACCCGCTGCTCAACACCCGCTGGATGCTCGGGCGCAACATCATCCGCTTCGCCGTGGTCGCCGCCTCGCTGCGCGTCCTGTTGTCCGAACAGACCTATGGCACGGTGGGCCTGCTGACCGTCGTCGGCGTGGGCAACGACCAGCTGGTGACGTTGAGCCTCGTCATGGTGCTCGCCTCGATCGCCGGGCTGGCGGTCAGCCTGCTCACGCTGAACATGGCCGATCTCTACAAGCCGGTGGTCATCGCGGTCGCGCTGATCGGGATCGGTGCGTGGCTGGATTCGGATTCGACCAACCTGACCCGCCCGTCCAGCCTGTACGTCAGCCAGGGGATCATCGCCTTCGCCGCGCTGTACTTCCTGGGGCCGATGCTGATGATCGGCATCTTCCGGGCGCTGGCGCGCGGGCCGAGCCATATCGTCAGCTTCTCGGCGGTGTTCGGCATCACCCAGACGCTGGGCGGTCTGGCGGGCACCGCGCTGCTCGGCAGCTTCCAGATCGTGCGCGAGAAATATCATTCGTTCGAGCTGGTCCAGTCCCTGACCGCCACCGACCCGCTGGTGGTGCAGCGCATCCAGCAACTGGGCGGTGCCTATGCCCGCGTACAGGGCGATCCGGTGCTGCGGCAGGGCACCGGCACCAGCCTGCTCGCGAGCCAGGTCACGCGGGAGGCCAATATCCTCGCGTTCAACGACGTGTTCCTCGCCGTGGCGATCGTCGCCGCGCTCGTCGTCTTGTGGCTGGGGGCGCTGTGGCTGCGTTTCCGGCTGCGGGGCGAAAACCCCCTCGCGGCCGATCTCGCCGCGGTCCAACGCATGCGACAAGCGCAAAACTGATGACCGAGACTCCCCCCGAAGCCCAACGCCTCGCCGATCCGGTCGAGGTTCCCGCCGAACCGGCGCGCGCACGCGGCTGGGCGCCGCCGCGCGGCGGGCTGAAGTCCACCCTCGGCTTCGTCGCGCTGCTGCTCGGCGGCGTGGCGCTGGCGCTCTATGCATGGGGGCTGTGGCCGTTCGGCAGCGCGATCCAGGCGACCGACAACGCCTATGTCCGCGGCCAGACGACGGTGATCGCGCCGCAGGTCAACGGCTATGTCACGCAGGTGCTGGTCCGCGATTTCGAGACGGTGCGGGCGGGACAGATTCTCGCCCGGATCGACGACCGCATCTATCGCCAGCGCGTCGATCAGGCGCAGGCGCAGCTGGCGGCGCAACAGGCCAATCTCGCCAATTCCCGCCAGAGCGAACGTTCGAGCGAGGCGAGTCTGGGCGGACAGGCGGCGGCGGTCGAGAATGCCCGCGCGCAACTGGTGCGGGCGCAGGCGGACATGGCGCGGGTGAACGATCTGGTGCGGGAAGGATCGGTATCGCTGCGTGAACGCGACCAGACGCTCGCCGGCCTGCGTGCGGCACAGGCGGCGGTGGCACAGGCGCAGGCGCAGCGCAGCGTCGCGCAGGAACAGGTCCGCACCGTCGAGGTCGGTCGCGGCGGGTTGCAGGCGGCGGTCGAGAACGCCCGCGCCGCCGTACGCCTCGCGCAGATCGATCTCGCCAACACCGTCATCCGCGCGCCGCAGGACGGGCGGCTGGGCGAGGTCGGCGTGCGGCTCGGCCAGTATGTCACGGCGGGAACCCAGCTGATGTTCCTCGTGCCGCCGACCGTGTGGGTCACGGCCAATTTCAAGGAGGCGCAGACCGCACGCATGGCGCCGGGACAGGCGGCGACGATCCGCGTCGATGCGCTCGACCGCGCCGAACTGCACGGCCGGGTCGAGCGGATCGCACCCGCCGCCGCCAACGAGTTCGCCGTGATCCGCCCCGACAATGCCACCGGCAATTTCGTGAAGGTGGCGCAGCGGATTCCGGTGCGCATCGCGATCGACCGGAACGACCCGCTGTTCGCCCGGCTGCGCCCCGGCATGTCGGTCGAGGCGCGGGTCGATACCCGCGGGCGGCGTTCGCCCGCCGACCGATGAGGCGGCTCGCGATCCTTGCGGTGCTGCTGGCGGCGGGAGCCTGCACCCCGCCCGATCGCCCGCGCCCCGCCGCCGCATCGGTCACGCCGCCCGGCGGCTGGCGCACCGCACTGCCCGGCACCGCTCCGGTCGACGCCCGCTGGTGGCAGGGGTTCGGCGACCCCGAACTGTCGCGGCTGGTCGAGGCGGCGCTCGCCAACAACCCCGATATCGCCATCGCCGCCGCGCGGGTGGCGGAGGCGCGCGCGCAGGAAGGGCTGGCGCGCGCCGCGCGCTTCCCCACGCTCGACGCCGGGGTGGGCATCACCGAACAGCGCGCGCTGAACGCGCTGGGCCGGGCCAGTACCGGCACCTCGGCCCAGCCGGTGTTCCAGTCGTCCTACGAGGTCGACCTGTTCGGCCGCATCGGGAACCAGATCGAGGCGGCGCGGCTGTCGGGCGTCGCCGCGCTCGCCGCCGCGGATGCCGCGCGCCTGTCGGTCGCGGCGGCGACGGCCAGCGGCTATGTCACGTTGCTGGGGCTCGACGCGCGGATCGCGACGGTGCGCGCCACCATCGCCTCGCGCGGGGAGGCGCTGCGCATCGCCCGCTCGCGCGCGGAGGCGGGCTATACCTCGCGGCTCGAACTGCGGCAGGCGGAGGCGGAATATGCGGGCGTCACCCAGACGCTGCCGCAACTGGAACTGCTCGCCCGGCGACAGGAGGATGCGCTGGCGCTGCTTACCGGTACGCCGCCGCGCGCCATCGCGCGCGGGACGACGCTCGCGACGCTGCGGTCCCCGCCGATCCCCGCCGGGCTGCCGTCCGCGCTGCTGCGCCGCCGCCCCGACATCGCGCAGGCCGAGGCGACGCTGGCGGCGAGCGACGCGACGCTGGCGGCGGCACGGGCGCAGTTCCTGCCCAGCCTGCGCCTGACCGGATCGACCGGCGAGGTGCTGTCCAGCGCGCTGCCCAATCCGGTCGGCATCTGGTCGATCGGGGCCAGCATCCTCGCGCCGCTGTTCCGCGGCGGACAGTTGCGCGCCGGGCTGGACACCGCCGCCGCCCGCCGCGATCAGGCCGCCTTCGCCTATCAGCGCGCCGCGCTCACCGCGTTCCGCGAGGTCGAGGATGCGCTGGCGGCGGTCGACCGGCTGGGCGCGCAGGCACGTGCGCTGGAGACGCAGCGCACGGCGCTGGCCGAGGCGCTGCGCCATGCGACCAACCGCTATCGCGCCGGATACAGCCCCTATCTCGAACAGCTCGATGCGCAGCGCGCGCTGTTCAGCGCCGAACTGTCGCTGGAACAGGTGCGGGCGGACCGGCTGGCGGCGCTGGTCGCGCTGTATCAGGCGCTGGGCGGCGGCTGGAGCGCGCAGCCGTGATCCGCCGCGCGATCCCTGCGGACATCCCGGCGCTGCACGCGCTGGTCGAGGCGGCGTTTCGCGGCGACAGCGCGCGGGCAGGCTGGACGCACGAGGCGGACCTGCTGGGCGGGCAGCGCACCGATCCCGACATGCTGGCGGCGATGCTCGCCGATCCGCGGTGCGCGCTGCTGCTGGCGGAGGAGGGCGGGGTCTTCCTCGGCTGCGTCGCCGTCACGCGGGTCGCGGCGCGCCGTTCGGCGCTGGGCATGCTGGCGGTCCGGCCCGATCGGCAGGCGGGCGGCCTCGGACGGGCGCTGGTCGCGGCGGCGGAGGACCATGCGTGGGACGAGGGCGCAGGAGCGATGGAGATGACCGTCATCGGCCAGCGCGGCGATCTGATCGCATGGTATGAACGCCGCGGCTATCGCCGGACCGGCGAGCGGCGCGCCTTTCCGCTCGACGACGCCCGCTTCGGCCTGCCTTACACGCGCACGCTCTATTTCGAGGTGCTGGAGCGATCGCTTGGTGAATAGCACGGGGCCCGCCCGACGGTGGGTCGGACGGGCCCCGGCATCGATACGCAAGGGAGTGCGTACCCCTGTTCTAATCGCATACGGCGGGACTGCAATCCTTCTTTTGGAGGATCGGGTATGGTCCGGTTCGGATCAACCGCTCCACCGCCTCGTCGATGAATTCCAGCAGCCGACGACGGGTCGCATCCTCGTCGAAATCGGCGTCGGCGATGCGGCGATGCATCAATCCGGCACCGATCGTGAGGATCAGGTCGGCCAGCCGCGCCCGCTCCGCCGCCTGTTCGGGTTCGGGGGCCAGCGCAAGGATCGCCCGGCCCAGCGCGGCACGGACCCGCCGGTTGATCGCATGGGCGATGCCCGCGATGCGATCGTTGCGCGCCGCCTCGGCGATGATCTCCGGCACCAGCGCGCGCGAGTCGGTCGCCCCCTCGCAGCGGGAGAAGACGCGCAGCCAGTGGCGGATCGCGCACGGATCCTGCGCGGCGATCGCGCGGTCGAGATCCGCCTCGTTCAGGAAGGTCGCAAGGTCGCTCTCGACGATCTCGGCGACGATCGCTTCCTTGTCGGCGAAGTCGCGGTAGATCTGGCCGACGCGGATGCCCGACTCGGCGGCAAGCTGGGCCACGCCGGTGCTGTGGAACCCCTGTTCCGCGAACAGCCGCCGCGCCACGCCGACCAGTTTTTGGCGCCGGGCCGCTGCCTTGGTGGCACGACACGCATCACCGCACTGCAACAAATTCACGTCAGATTCACCTGCAACCTCTTGCCACATCCGTCGGGACGGCGTACCCGCCGCCCATGTGTGAGTGATCGATCACTCACTGTTAGCACATCCGTCGAGGACGTTCATGAAAAAAAGCACGGCCCCACTGGCACTGGCGATCATCCTTTCGGCCTGTGGCGGCGGGGGAGGGGGCGCGGAGCAGCAGCAGCAGGCGCCGCAGGGGCCGCCGCAGGTGGGCTTCATCACCGTGCGGCAGGAACCGGTGACGCTGACCACGCAGCTGCCGGGCCGCACCGCCGCGTTCGAGACGTCGGAAGTCCGGCCGCAGGTCAACGGGCTGATCCTCGCCCGGCTGTTCCAGGAGGGCGATTACGTCCGCCGCGGGCAGCCGCTCTATCGCATCGATCCCGCGCCCTATCAGGCGGCGGTCGCCAGCGCGCGGGCGGCGTTGTCCCGCGCGGAGGCGGCGATCGCGTCCACCCGCAACCTCGCGCGGCGCTATGGCGAACTGGTCAAGATCAACGCGATCTCGCGCCAGGAATATGAGAATGCGGTGACGACCGCCCGCCAGGCGGAGGCGGACATCGCCGCCCAGCGCGCCGCGCTGCGCCAGGCGCAGATCGACCTGTCGCGCACGACGATCACCGCGCCGATCTCGGGCCGGATCGGGCGGTCGGTATCGACCACCGGCGCGCTGGTGTCGGCGGCGCAGACCAATGCGCTGACCACGATCCAGCGGCTCGATCCCGTCTATGTCGATATCCAGCAGTCGAGCGCGGACCTGCTCAAGCTGCGGCAGCAGATCATGGGCGGCGACCTGTCGCGCGGGGCGGGTGCCTCGCGCGTCCGGCTGAAGCTGGAGGACGGCAGCACCTACCCGATCGAGGGCACGCTGCGCTTCACCGACGTGACCGTCGATCCGGCCACGGGGACGCAGGCGATCCGCGCCGTGTTCAGCAACCCGCGCGGGCTGCTGCTGCCGGGCATGTACGTTCGCGCCGAACTGGTCGAGGGGACCGAGAGCGACGGCATCCTCGTGCCGCAGCGGGCAGTGACGCGCGATCCCAAGGGCAATGCGACCGTGATGGTGATCGGACAGGACGGCAAGCTCGCGCCGAGGCCGCTGACCACCAGCCGCACCGTCGGCGACGCATGGCTCGTCACCGGCGGCCTCAAGACCGGCGACAAGGTCGTGATCGAAGGCGCGATGAACCTCCAGCCCGGCACCCCGGTCAAGGGCTATCCATGGAACCCGCAGACCGGGGCCCAGGCACCGCAGGGTGCCGCCCCCGCAGGTGGCGGCGCTCCTCAGGCACAGGCGAAGTAAGGCCCCATGTCCCGTTATTTCATCGATCGACCCATCTTCGCATGGGTCATCGCGGTCGGGCTGATGCTGTTCGGCATCCTCGCCATCCGCTCGCTGCCCATCGCCCAGTTCCCGGAGATCGCGCCGCCCGCGGTCACGATCAACGCGACCTATCCCGGCGCCGACGCGACGACGCTGGAGAACACCACCACCCAGATCATCGAGCAGCAGCTCAAGGGCATCGACAACCTGCGCTATTTCTCGGCGTCGTCGTCCTCGGCGGGCAGCGTGACGATCACGCTGACGTTTGAACAGGGCACCGATCCGGACATCGCGCAGGTGCAGGTGCAGAACAAGCTGCAGGCCGCGACCCCCCTGTTGCCGCAGGAAGTGCAGCAGCAGGGCATCCGCGTCGCCAAGTCGTCGGCCAGCTTCCTGCTCATCATCGGCCTCGTGTCCGAAGACGGCAAGCAGTCGGCATCCGACCTGTCCGACCTGATCGCGTCGCGCGTGCAGGACCCGCTCAGCCGCGTCACCGGCGTCGGCGATACGCAGGTGTTCGGCGCGCAATATGCGATGCGCATCTGGGTCGATCCGCTCAAGCTCAACAGCTACGCGCTGACGATGACCGACGTGACGCAGGCGGTGCAGGCGCAGAATGCGCAGGTCTCCGCCGGTCAGCTGGGGTCGCAGCCGGCGCCCAAGGAGCAGATGCTGAACGCGACCGTATCGGTCCAGTCGCGGCTTCAGACGCCCGAGCAATTCGCCGCGATCCGGCTGAAGACCAATGCCGACGGCGCGGTCGTGCGCCTGTCGGACGTGGCGCGGGTGGAACTGGGCGCGGAGAATTACGGGTTCGACACCCGCTGGAACGGCAAGCCCGCATCGGGCTTCGCGATCCGCGCCGCGCCGGGGGCCAATGCGCTGACGACCGTCGATCTCGTCAAGGAACGCATGGCCGAAATCGCCAAGGGGTTCCCGGCGGGCGTCAAGGTCATCTACCCGCTCGATTCGACGCCGTTCGTGCGGCTGTCGATCAAACAGGTGATCCACACGCTGGTCGAAGCGGTGGTCCTCGTCTTCCTCGTGATGTTCCTGTTCCTCCAGAACTGGCGCGCCACGCTGATCCCGACGATCGCGGTGCCGGTGGTGCTGCTCGGCACGTTCGGCGTGATGGCGCTGGCGGGGTTCACCATCAACACGCTGACGCTGTTCGGCATGGTGCTGGCGATCGGCCTGCTGGTCGACGACGCGATCGTCGTGGTCGAGAACGTCGAACGCCTGATCCAGACCGAGGGGCTTTCCCCGAAGGAAGCCGCGCGCAAGTCGATGGACGAGATCACCGGCGCGCTGGTGGGCATCGGCCTCGTCCTGTCGGCGGTGTTCCTGCCGATGGCGTTCTTCGGCGGATCGACCGGCGTGATCTATCGCCAGTTCTCGATCACGATCGTCTCGGCGATGGTGCTTTCGGTGCTGGTCGCGCTGATCCTGACGCCCGCGCTGTGCGCCACGATCCTGAAGCCGCACGATCCGGACAGGCATCACAAGCCCGGCCGCAACCCGGTCGTCCGGTTCTTCAACCGCTTCTTCGACTGGTTCAACGACACCTTCGACAGGGGCACGCGCAAGTATGAGCGCGGCGTCGGGCGTACCGCGCGCGGCTGGAAATGGTCGATGCTGATCTACCTCGGCATCGTCGCGGTCATGGTGCTGCTGTTCGTCCGGCTCCCCTCGGGCTTCCTGCCCGACGAGGATCAGGGGTCGGTGATCGTGCTGGCGCAGGGGCCGTCGGGCGCCACCACCGCGCGTACCGACAAGGCGCTGGCGGTCGTGCGCGATCACTTCCTCAGGAACGAGGCGGCGAACGTCGAGGGCGTGTTCACCATCAACGGCTTCTCCTTCGCCGGACAGGGCCAGAACGCGGGCCTCGCCTTCGTGCGGCTCAAGGACTGGTCGGTGCGCGAAGGGCCGGAGAACAAGGCGCAGGCGATCGCCGGGCGCGCCATGGGTCCGTTCATGGGCTACAAGGACGCGCTGATGTTCGCGGTGGTCCCGCCTGCGGTGCAGGAACTGGGCAATGCCACCGGCTTCGACCTGCAACTCGTCGATACCGGCGGGATCGGCCACGAACGGCTGGTCGCGGCACGCAACATGATGCTGGGCATGGCGATGCAGAACAAGGCGGTGGCGCAGGTGCGTCCGCTCAGCCTCGACGATGCGCCGCAGCTGCGCGTCGACGTCGATCAGGACAAGGCGCGCGCGCTGGGGCTGGACCTGGGGCAGGTCAACAGCACCATCGCGACCGCGTGGGGCGGGGCCTATGTCAACGACTTCATCGACCGCGGTCGGGTGAAGCGGGTGTATGTCCAGGCCGACGAACCCTATCGCCAGCGCCCCGAGGATCTCGCCTCCTTCTTCGTGCGCGGCGACAACGGGCAGATGGCACCCTATACCGCCTTCTCGACGCTCAACTGGACGCAGGCCCCGGTGCAGCTCACCCGCTACAACGGCCAGCCCGCGATGCAGCTGCAAGGTGCGCCCGCGCCCGGCACCAGCACGGGGGCAGCGATGGCGGCGATGGAGGAAATCCACGCCAAGCTGCCGCCGGGCACCTCGCTCGAATGGACCGGCCTCAGCTATGAGGAACGGCTGTCGGGCGGGCAGGCCCCGGCGCTCTATGCGCTGTCGCTGCTGATCGTGTTCCTGTGCCTCGCGGCGCTGTACGAAAGCTGGTCGGTGCCGATCTCGGTGATGCTGGTCGTGCCGCTCGGCATCGTCGGTGCGCTGGCGGCGGCGATGCTGACGGGCCTCAACAACGACATCTATCTGCAGGTCGGCCTGATCACCACGATCGGCGTGTCGGCGAAGAACGCGATCCTGATCGTCGAATTCGCCGAGGAGCAGATGGGCGAGGGCAAGAGTCCGCTGGAAGCGGCGATCGAGGCGGCGAAACTCCGCCTCCGCCCGATCCTGATGACGTCGCTGGCGTTCATCTTCGGCGTGCTGCCGCTGGCATTGTCCACCGGTGCGGGCGCGGGCGGGCAGAACGCGATCGGCCGCGCGGTCGTCGGCGGCATGCTGTCGGCCACGGTGCTCGCGATCTTCTTCGTGCCGATGTTCTTCGTCGTCGTCCTCCGGCTGTTCGGCCATGGCGGCAAGAACGCGCACTCGGCCAATCGCGACATCGAGCCGGACGGCGGCAACCAATCCTCCGACGGCGGCGAACCCGCCCGGCAGGGGGCATGACCATGGGACTTCCCGCAATGAAGCTGCGTATCGTGGCGATGCTGTGCGCGACGAGCGTGCTGACCGCCTGCAACCTCGCACCCAGGAACGTGCGGCCCGACGGGGCCATTCCGCTGACGCTGCCGCAGGGCGGTGCCTATCCCCCGCTCGGCCCCGAGCAGGCGGACGTGACGCAGATCGGCTGGCGGCAGTTCTTCATCGATCCCCGGTTGCAGGGGGTGATCGCGACCGCGCTGGAGAACAACCGCGACCTGCGCGTCACGGCGGCGAACGTGCTGCAGGCGCGCGCGCAATATCGCGTCACCCGTGCCGACCGGGTGCCCGGCACCGGCGTCAACGGCGGCGTCACCTATACCAACAACCCGTTCGGCGCGCTGGGCGGCGCAGGCGGCGCGGGTGCAGGCGCAGGTGCGGGCGGTGGGGGTGCGGGTGGCGTGCCCGCGCAATCGTCCGGCAACCTCGAAATCTATCAGGCGTCGGTCGGCTTTTCGGCGTTCGAGCTGGACCTGTTCGGGCGGGTGCGCAACCTGAGCCAGGCCGCGCTCCAGCAATATTTCGCGACCGAGGAGGCACAGCGCGCCGCCCGCATCGCGCTGATCGGCGAGATCGCGACCGCATGGCTGACGATGGCGTCGGACCAGGAACTGCTGCAACTCTCGCGCGAGACGCTTGCGAGCTTCGGGCGCTCGCTGGAGCTGACGCGGGCGCAGTTCCGCGTCGGCGTCATCTCCGAACTGGAGGTGCAGCAGGCGGAAACCAACTATCAGCAGGCGCGCAGCGACATCGCCACGCTGACCGCGCAGATCGCGCAGGACCAGAATGCGATCAACCTGCTTGCCGGAACGACCATCCCCGCCGAACAGCTGCCCGCCGGGCTGGGTACGCAGGATCTGACGCTGGCCGATCTGCCCGCAGGCGTGTCGTCGCAGGTGCTGCTGCGCCGTCCCGACGTGCTTCAGGCCGAACGGCAGCTCTATGCCGCCAATGCCAATATCGGCGCGGCGCGCGCGGCGCTGTTCCCCACCATCTCGCTCACCGCGACGCTGGGGACGATCAGCACTGCCCTTGGCGGACTGTTCGGGACGGGCAGCGAGAATTTCTCGATCTCGCCCACCGCCGCGCTGCCGCTGTTCGACGGCGGGCGGCGGCGTGCGAACGTCGAGGTCGCGCGCGCGCAGCAGCTGGCGGCGGTCGCGACCTATGAGGATACGCTCCAGACCGCGTTCCGCGAGGTCGCCGATGCGCTGGCGACGCGCGGGACGATCGGCGAGCGGCTGTCGGCGCAGAATGCCCGCGCCACGGCCGCTATCACGGCCGCGCGCCTGTCCGACGCGCGCTACCGGGCCGGAATCGATTCGTTCCTGACCACGCTGGACGCGCAGCGCACCAGCTATGCCGCGCGGCAGACGCTGGTGCAGACCCGCCTCGCGCGGGCGACCAACCTCGTCACCCTGTACCGTACGCTCGGCGGCGGACTGAACTGACGCGCGGTGCCGGGCGGGACAGCCCCGCCCGGCACGCCCCTTGCGTCCGGCTGCGATCGGCATATCCTCCCGCTATAACGATAGGAGAGGACCGATGGCCGTTATCGAACCCCGCGATCCCGTGGGCGAACAGAGCATGGTGATCCTGCAAAGCCTGCTCTGCCTGCTGCGCGAGAAGAACCTGCTGTCCCGCGCCGATATCGAGGAACTCGCCGCCAAGGTCGCGCGCCGCGCCGCCGACCGCGATCACGATCCGCTGCCGTGCCAAAGCGACGCGGTGGTCGCGGCGGCATCGGAGATGGACCGGCTGGGCGCCTATATCGGCGGACGCTATGGCGGCAAGCACCGGCGACTCTGACGCGCCTGCGCCGGTCGGTGTCATCCCCGCGTCAGAATTATCGGCGAGAGGCATCCGCAGCGGCGATCGGGCGTTGATACGGCATCCGGTTGAACCGGGTGTGTATCAGACAAGGGCGGCAAACGCCCGCGAGAGGTTGACGTGTCTTTGATTGGTCCGGACGAAATGTCCTACTTCGTGCGCCGCGCCGAACAGCAACTGGAACTGGCCCAGCGTGCCGAGCATGAACAGGTCGTCCATGCCCATTACGAACTCGCGAACCTCTATCTCGATATCGCCTATGCCGATGAAGCGCCGCCGGTGAGCGCGGTCGTGCCCGAGGCGGCGTAACGGGCGCCGGAGCCGCAGGACATCCGGTCGGATCGACATTCCGTTCGCTTGGAGCGTGATGATGTCAGTTGGCTCCGTTCGTGCTGAGTAAGGGCCGAGCCTGTCGAAGCCTCGTATCGAAGCACGAACGGGTCCGCGTGACGTCATCACGCTACAGCGCCGTAGCATGGGCGAAGGGGGCTATTGCCACGACGCCGCAGATCGTTTGCGCGACGACAGCCCGCGTGATCGATTCCCCTGACCGTTCGTGTCGAGCGCAGTCGAGACACCCCGCGCACCGTTCGCGGCACCTCCCTCGACTGCGCTAGGGACGAACGCAGGTCGGGCGATTCGACGCCCCCCGTCAACCGATCGCCGTCGCTCCTACTGCCCCTGCTGGTTCGACATCGCATCGTCGACCGGCGCGGTATCGTCCTGCGGCGGC
The DNA here is from genome assembly GCF_040049155.1 of Sphingomonas silueang. Lineage (NCBI taxonomy): Bacteria > Pseudomonadati > Pseudomonadota > Alphaproteobacteria > Sphingomonadales > Sphingomonadaceae > Sphingomonas > Sphingomonas silueang. The sequence goes on along the minus strand of NZ_JBDZDK010000002.1, from coordinate 22,514 downwards.
TGGTCGCGGGTGGTGCGTGAGGTCATGCCGGTGGCGGAGGCGTCGTCCAGCACCTGCTGGTCCGGCGCGACCGGCGGCGGGGGCGGCAGTTCCTCGGCAGGTGCGACCGCGGCGGTGTTCTCGACGATCACCGGCGCGGATTCGTAGCTCGCCTCGGCATTGGGTTCGGCGGGCGGCGGGGCCTCCTCGTCGAACGCGTTGTTCTCGATCGGCGCGTCGGGCACGTTCTCGTTGGAACATGCCGCCAGCCCGGTGCCCAGCAGCAACGCGCCGCCCGCCAGCATCCACCCACGCCATCCCTGCTGCATTCCGGTCCCTTTCATCGCGCGGCCACCTGCATCTTTTCCGAGCGCGCGGCGATCTTGTTCGCCAGCACGCCGTCCCATTTATACGGGTCTTCGCGGAAGCTCATCGTACCGTTCGGCGTGGCGAAGGCGGTCCAGTACAGCAGATACACCTTTACCGGATTGGCGACCTGCGCCCGCACGGTCTTGCCCGATGCCAGCGTCGCGTCGATCTGCGTGTCGCTCCATTCGGGCGTGGTGCGCAACAGCATCCGCGCCAGATCCTCGGGCTTTTCGAGGCGCACGCAACCGTGGCTGGCCAGCCGGTCGAACTTGTCGAACCCCGACTGCACCGGCGTGTCGTGGAGATACACCGCGAACGGATTGTCGAAATCGAACTTGAACCGGCCGAGCGCGCTACGCTCCGACGCCTGTTGCAGCCGCTTGCCGCCGCCGCCGGTATCGATCACGCGAAAGCCGTTGCGCTTCAGATAGCCGGGGTTCGCCCGCTCCTTCGGCCACAGCTCCTTCTCGGCGATCGAGGAGGGCACGTTCCACGGCGGATTGAGCACGATCGAATGGATCGTCGAGGTCAGCATCGGCGTCTCGTCGCCCGGACGGCCCGTCACCGCCTTCATCGACGTGACCGGCTGGTCGCCGTCGAACACCGTCAGCACGGCGGCGGCGATATTGACCTGAATGCGGTCCTTCTCGAGCTGGGTCGGCAGCCAGCGCCACCGTTCCATATTCGCCTTGATCTGCTTGATCCGTTCCGACACCGGCACGTTGAGCGAGGCGACGGTCTGCGCGCCGACCTGCCCCTGCGGGTTCAGGCCGTAGCGGCGTTGGGAGCGGCGCACCGCATCCAGCAGCGACTGGTCGAATACGTCGCCGGTCGCCGAAACCTCCGGGTCTTCGGCCGCCAGCCGCTTGCGCAGCGCCGCGACCTGCGGCCCGCGTCCGCCGAGCTTCAGTTCGGACCCGGCCCCGATCGTGCCCCAGCCGCCCGCCGCCTGGATCTTGCGATAGCGCGCCAGCCCCGCGACCAGCGTGTCATATCCGGCATAGGGCGGCGGCAGCGATGCGACCCACGACGCCAGCCGGTTCTGCGCCACCGCGGCGCGGAACGACGGCAGCGGATCGAAGGGTTGCGGGCGCATCGCCCAGTCCTTCTGGAAATCGGCGGTGTCGAGCCGCCCCGAACGCACCGCGCGCGCATGGTCGAGCGCCGCCTGCACCAGCGCCGGGCCGCTCAGCGCCGCCAGTTGCGGCTCGCGGTCCTTCAGCCCCTGCGCCACTTCGTCGCGCGCGATCAGCCGGGCGAGTTCGCTCTCCTGCGCCGGGGTCAGCACCGGCATCGACTGGGCGACGCCCGTCGTCTGCGGCAGTGTCGGCACGACCGGCGGGGGCAGCACCTGCGCGCCGGCGGTACCGGCAACCCCGAGCGCCGCGCCGCCCAGCATCAGGCGGCGGAGCGGGGCGGCAAGGCGGTGGCGGTGATCGAAAATCGCTTTCATCCTTCAACACTCTTCGCGTGCGGTGGAGTCTATACCCGACCGAACCTGCCGCACGATGAACCGTTCCCCTTATGCGCTTCCTAGCACAGGGCAGGGGGGTATTCGCACCCCCTGCGTTCAGGAAAGATGCCGTTTGTCCAGCTTTCTCGCGAGCGTGCGGCGATGCATCCCCAGCCGTCGCGCCGCTTCCGAAATGTTGAATCCGGTATCGGCCAGCGTCTGGTGGATATGTTCCCACTCCAGCGTCTTGATCGAGGTGGGAGCAGCGGTCAGGTCGACTTGCGGGTTGCCCTCCACCTTGGCGAAGGCGGCCTCGATCTCGTCGGTGTTGGCGGGTTTGGTGAGGTAGTTGGTCGCCCCCAGCTTGATCGCCTCCACCGCAGTCGCGATGCTGGCGAAACCGGTCAGCACCACGATCCGCATCATGGGGTCGATCGCCGACAGCGCCGACACGCACGCCAGCCCCGACGCACCGCCGAGCCTGAGATCGACCACCGCGAAACCGGGGCGGAAGTCGCGCGCCAGTTCGTCGAGCCGGTCGGGACCGCCGATCGCCTCCACCTGATAGCCGCGCCGCTCGAACGAGCGGGCGAGGGTGCGGGCGAAGGTGGCGTCGTCCTCGACGATCAGCAGGCGGGGGGTGGTCATCGCGTCTTCTCCAAGGCCAGCGATTCGATCGGCAGGACCAGCGTCGTCTCCGCGCCGCCGCCGTCGCGGTTCATCGCCTCGATCGTGCCGCCCAGCGGGCGCAGCACGTTGGTGGCGAGATAGAGGCCGAGGCCCGCGCCCTGCCGGTCCTTGCTGGTATTGTACGGCTTGCCCAGCCGCGACAGCACCGGCGCGGAAAAGCCGTTGCCGTCGTCGCGCACGGTCAGGCGCAGCATCGCCCCGTCGCGCAGCGCCAGCAGCGCGATCTCGCGCCCGCCCGCCTCGACCGCATTGTCGAGCAGGTTGGTCAGCGCCTGCGCCAGCGCACGGTCGGCGACGATCGGGATGTCGGGGCCGAGCCGGTCCTCGAACCGCGCGCGCGTCGGATCGCTGCCGCACCAGCGATCGAGCGTATCGGTCAGGAAGGTGCGCAGCGTCGTGCGGGTCGGCGCCTCGCCGGTCACTTCGCCCGCCGCGAACAGGATGCCCGACACGATGTCCTTGCACCGCGCGACCTCGGCGCGCATGTCCTCGACCTCGGCGGCGAGGCGCGGGGAGCGGCGGATCGCCGGTTCGGTCTTCCAGTCGCCCAGCAGTACCGAGATCGAGGCGAGCGGCGTGCCCAGTTCATGCGCGGCCCCGCTGGCGAGCAGGCCCATGCGCACGATATGCTCCTCCTCCACCGCGCGATTGTGGAGTTGCGCGACCTTGGCATCGCGGTTGCGCAGGTTCGCGGCGATGCGCGTGACGAAGGCGACCAGCAGCACTGCCGCCAGCACGAAATTCACCCAGTTGGCGATCAGATACGGCGCCGACAGGCTGCTGGCATAGCCCGGCGGCAATGCCAGCGGACGGTAGAACGCACCCAGCAGCGCGAACGCCCCCCCGGTGATCGCGACCAGCGCCCAGCTCCACCAGAATTCCAGCAGGATCGCGCCGATAACCACCTGCAGCAGGAACAGCGACACGAACGGGTTGCGCGCCCCCCCGGCCAGATAGAGTTGCGCGCTGAGCGCCGCGACATCGAGCACCAGTGCGGCGAACAGCGGCAGGTTGGTATCGCTCCAGCGCGACCGGCGGGCGAGGGTGACGAGGTTGAGCAGCACCAGCGCGGCCAGCACGCTTGCCATCGGCACCAGCGGCAGGCGGATGCCGAGCAGTCCGTCGACGACGAGGATCGTCGCCAGTTGCCCGCCCACCGCCAGCCAGCGCAACTGCACCAGCAGCAGCATGTTGCGCCCGACCCCTTCGGCCGGGGCGGACGGGCGCGGTAGCGCGGCGGGGGCGGCAGGCTGCATCATCGCCATGTAGGACGAAGAAGGCGTGCCGGTAAGGCGTGCCGGTCAGTCGGCAGCGCGCCGCCGCACCGCCCACCACGTCATGCCGCCCAGCAGCGCGGCGAGGCCGAACCAGGTCAGCGCATAGACGAGGTGGTTGTTGCGGAACGCCACGACGGTCAGCCCGCCGCGCGGCCACTTCTGCCCCGGCGTCGCGGCGGCATCGATGAAATAGGGCGCGACCGGCCCGACCCGGCGCGCCGCGGCGATCGCCGCCACGTCGCGCGAATACCAGCGGTCGGCGGTGGGGTCGTTCGATCGCAGAAAGGCACCGCCCGGCTCGGTGATCCGCAACAGGCCGCGCACGGTGACTGGTTCGATCGGTGGCGGCACCTTGCCGCGCTCGTCGGACGGCACGAACCCGCGGTTGACCAGCACGGTGAAGCGCCCGGTATCGAGCGGCGTGACGACCCAGAAGCCGCCGCCCAGCACCGTCACCGCCTGCACATAGGTGTCGGCCCCGGCGCGGTATCGCCCGGTGGCGATGACCGGGCGATATTCGTCCTCGCGCCCGACCGTCGCGCCCGGCGGCGGGGCAGGAACCGGGGGCGACTTCACCATCGCCCCGGTCCGCGCGATCAGGTCGAGCTTCCACGCCCGGCGCTGCAACTGCCACACGCCCAGCCCGATCAGGGCGGTGATGACGAGGGCGATCATGCCCCCCGGCAGTACGCGCCGCACGCTCACATCGCGCTCATGTCTCCGCTCATCTGCGGCATCATGTTGATGTTCATGTGATACATGACCCACAGCGACCCGGCGATGGTGATGCCGACCAGCACGACCGTGAAGATCAGCGCCATCAGCGTCCAGCCGTTCTCCGACTTGGTGTTCATGTGCAGGAAGTAGATCATGTGGACGACGATCTGCACGACCGCGCAGACCATCACAATCCCGGCGGTGATGCGCGCATCGGCGATCACGCCGGACATCACCAGCCCGAAGGGAATCGCGGTCAGCAGTACCGACAGCAGGAAGCCGATGACATACTCCTTGCGCGACCCGTGCGCAGGCGCGTCGCCATGGCCCCCGTGACCATGCGCGTCGTGGTGAGCGTGGCCCGCCATCAGAGGACTCCCAGCAGATAGACGAAGGTGAAGACGCCGATCCAGATGACGTCGAGGAAGTGCCAGAACAGCGACAGGCACATCAGGCGGCGCATGTTGGCCGCGCCCAGCCCGTGCCTGGCGACCTGTACCATCAGCGTCACCAGCCAGACGATGCCGAAGGTGACGTGCAGCCCGTGCGTGCCGACCAGCGTGAAGAAGCTGGAGAGGAACGCGCTGCGCTGCGGCCCCGCGCCCTCATGGATCAGGTGGCTGAATTCGTAGAGTTCGATGCCGAGGAAGCACAGGCCGAACACGCCGGTGACGGCGAGCCAGCGCAGCGTCGCGCCCTTCTTGCCTTCCTCGGCCGACAGCATCGCAAAGCCGTAGGTGATCGACGAGAACAGCAGCATCGCCGTGTTCAGCGCGACCAGCGGCAGGTCGAACAGTTCCTTGGCGTCCGGCCCGCCCGCGGTGCTGCCCGAATAGACGCCGTACGCTGCGAACAGCATGGCGAAGATCAGGCAGTCGCTCATCAGATAGAGCCAGAAGCCGAGCATGGTGCTCGACCCCGCCGCATGCTCATGCTCCTCCGCGAGGTGGTAGGCGCGTTCCGCCGCGCCTGCGGGGACTTGTACCGACGAACCCATTGTTATGCCCCCGCGGCCTGGAGGTCGGCAGTGCGCTGCCGCTCCGTCGCGACGACTTCCTCCACCGGAATGTGAAAGTCGCGCTTGTAGTTGAAGGTGTGGAAGATCGCGGTGCCGATGACGGCGACGAACGACAGCGCCGCCAGCCACCAGATGTACCAGACCATCGCCAGACCGAACACGGTCGACAGCCCCGCCAGCACGATGCCCGCCCATGTGTTGCTCGGCATGTGGATGGCGGCGAAGCCCTCCGTCGGCCGCGCGTACTTGTGGCTCTTCATGTCGTACCACGCATCCATGTCGTGGACGACCGGCGTGAACGCGAAGTTATAGTCCGGCGGCGGCGACGAGGTGGCCCACTCGAGGCTGCGCCCGCCCCACGGATCGCCGGTCACGTCGCGCAGCTTGTCGCGGTTCATGATGCTGACGGCGATCTGGATCAGGAAGGCGGCGATGCCGACCGCGATGATCGCGGCGCCGACCGCGGCGATGATGAACCAGATCTGCAACGACGGATCGTCGAAGTGACGCAGGCGACGGGTGACGCCCATCAGCCCCAGCACATACAGCGGGGTGAACGCGACCCAGAAGCCGACGAACCAGCACCAGAAGCTGACCAGACCCCATTTGCGGTCCAGCTTGAAGCCGAACGCCTTGGGGAACCAGTAGTTGATCCCCGCGAACATCCCGAACACCACGCCGCCGATGATGACGTTGTGGAAGTGGGCGATGAGGAACAGCGAGTTGTGCAGCACGAAGTCGGCGGGCGGCACGGCGAGCAGCACGCCGGTCATGCCGCCGATTGTGAACGTCAGCATGAACGCGATCGCCCACATCATCGGCAGTTCGTAGCGGATGCGACCGCGGTACATGGTGAACAGCCAGTTGAAGATCTTCGCGCCCGTCGGGATCGAGATGATCATCGTGGTGATGCCGAAGAACGAGTTGACGCTCGCCCCCGACCCCATGGTGAAGAAATGGTGCAGCCACACCAGATACGACAGGATGGTGATGACCAGCAGCGCGTAGACCATCGACGTATAGCCGAACAGCCGCTTGCCCGAGAAGGTCGAGACGATCTCGGAGAACACGCCGAACGCGGGCAGGATCAGGATGTACACCTCCGGGTGGCCCCAGATCCAGATCATGTTCACGTACATCATCGGGTTGCCGCCCAGCGTGTTCGTGAAGAAGTTCGTGCCGACATAGCGGTCGAGCGACAGCAGCGCTAGCACCGCGGTCAGCACCGGGAAGGCGGCGACGATCAGGATGTTGGTGACCAGCGCAGACCAGGTGAAGATCGGCATCTTCATCAGGCCCATGCCCGGGGCGCGCATCTTGACGATGGTGGCGATCAGGTTGACGCCGGACAACAGCGTCCCGACGCCCGCGAGCTGCAACGCCCAGATATAATAGTCGACCCCCACGTCGGGCGAATAGTCCAGCCCCGACAGCGGCGCGAACGCGAGCCAGCCGGTGCGCGCGAATTCGCCGACGAACAGGCTGGCCATCACGATGACCACGCCCGAGGCGGTCATCCAGAAGCTGAAGTTGTTCAGGAACGGGAAGGACACGTCGCGCGCACCGATCTGGAGCGGGACGATATAGTTCATCAGCCCGGTCACCAGCGGCATCGCCACGAAGAAGATCATGATGACGCCGTGCGCGGTGAACACCTGGTCATAGTGGTGCGCGTTCAGGAACCCTTCGTTCTGGCCGAAGGCGATCGACTGCTGCGCGCGCATCATGATCGCGTCGGCGAAGCCGCGCAGCAGCATGACGATGCCGAGGATCATGTACATGATCCCGATGCGCTTGTGGTCCACGGTGGTGAACCATTCCTTCCACAGATAGCCCCAGAGCCTGAAATAGGTCAGCGCCGCCAGCACCGCCGCGCCGCCGATGGCGACCGCGATGAAGGTCATGACGATGATCGGCTCGTGGATCGGGAAGCTTTCGAGCGTGAGGCGCCCGAAGATCATCTTGGTGAGGGTGTCGGACATGATGTGTCTCAGCCTTGCGCCGGAGCGGGGCGGCCCGGGATCGCGACGGGCGCGAGGCGGGTCATGTTACGGTTGGCGCCGCTGCCGGGATCGGCGGCGCCGGGGGCGGCCTTCGATCCTTCGGGAGCGTCGCCGCTGCTGTGCGGGCTCACGCCATATTCGGAGGGCGATTTCTCCAGCGCGCCCTTGGTCCGCTCGCCCTCGGGCGGGATGCGGCTGTTGGTCGGCGCGCCATGGCCCATGCCGTGGTGCATGCTCTCGGTCATGCACGGCGTGTTCGGCTTCACGCACATCTGGACGATGCGGGTGAACAGCCCCTGTTCCACGCCGGAGAAGCCCATCGGCGGCACCTTCTCGCTCGGCTTTTCGAGTTCGAGGTAGCGCGCGGTGTCGAGCCGGTTCGGCATCGCCTTCACCCCCGCGACGAAGCGGTCGAACCCGGCCTGATCGGTGCTGATCGTGCGGAAGTTCATGTAGGAGAAGCCCGCGCCGCTATAGTGCGCCGACATGCCCTCGAAATTGCCGGGCTTGTTGAGCACCGCGTGCAGCTTCGTCTCCATGCCGGGCATGGTGTAGATCATGCCCGCCATCGCGGGGACATAGAAGGTGTTCATCACCGACGACGACGACAGGCGGAACCGCACCTGCCGATCGACCGGAAGGACGAGGCGGTTGACCGTCGCGATCCCCTGTTCGGGATAGATGAACAGCCATTTCCAGTCGAGCGAGACGACCTGGATCTCCAGCGGGGCATCCCGCGGCGTGGCGGGCTTCTCCGCCGAGATGCGGCCGATCGGGCGATAGGGATCGAGCAGATGGGTGCTGATCCACGTCAGCGCGCCGAGCGCGATGACGATCAGCAGCGGCCCCGACCAGATCACCAGTTCCAGCGCGGTCGAATGGTCCCAGTCGGGCTTGTAGGTCGCCTTCTCGTTGGCGGCGCGATATTTCCACGCGAACCAGACGGTCAGCGCCATGACGGGCACGATGATGAGCAGCATCAGGCCGACCGAGATCATCAGCACGTCGGCCTGTTGCCGCGCGACGTCGCCGGCGGGGTTGAGCACGACCGTATTGCAGCCCGCCAGCAGGGACAGGGCACCAAGCGGCAGGAGCGAACGCAGTGGCCGATGCCACGGGAGCGAGCGGGGCAGGTTCATGCGCGCGACCTATGCCGATCCATGCTGCACTGCGATAGGACATTTTGTCCTATCCCCGCGTTTGGTGCATTGCGATAACGGGCGCATAGTCTGTTTCCGATGCGCGCGTGCGCGCTTGCTCTGGAGTCCCCATGGCCGAGGCCTTCGTCCATTCCCGCGATCTCGAGGCCGATGCCCGGGCGGTCAACACGTCCGCCAACGGCGAGGCGGAGATCAGCGTCCAGTCCGAAGAGATCGCCATCGGCGTCATCATCGGGCGCACGTCCGAATTCTTCGACTTCTTCGTCTATGCGATCGCGTCGGTGATCGTGTTCCCGCAGCTGGTCTTCCCGTACGTCGACCGGCTGACCGGCACGCTCTATTCCTTTGCGCTGTTCCCGCTGGCGTTCTTCGCGCGACCGCTCGGCACGCTGCTGTTCATGTGGATCGACCGGCGGCACGGGCGCGGGACCAAGCTGACGATCGCGCTGTTCCTGCTCGGCACCGCGACGGTGGCGATGGGCTTCCTGCCCGGCTATGCCGCGATCGGCGCGGGATCGGCGATCCTGCTGGCGACGCTGCGCATCCTGCAGGGGATCGCGCTCGGCGGCGCATGGGACGGGCTCGCCTCGCTGCTGGCGCTGAACGTGCCGCAGGACCGGCGCGGCTGGTATGCGATGATCCCGCAGCTGGGCGCGCCGCTGGGGCTGATGGTGGCGAGCGCGCTGTTCGCCTTCTTCACCGCCTATATGAGCGCCGAGGACTTCATCAGCTGGGGCTGGCGCTATCCGTTCTTCGTGGCGTTCGCGCTGAACGTCGTCGCGCTGTTCGCGCGGCTGCGCATCGTGGTGACGCCCGAATATACCGCGCTGTTCGAGAACCGCGAGCTGAAGGCGTCGCCGGTGCTGCCGACCGTGGGCCGCGAGTGGAAGACGATCGCGATCGGCGCGCTGGTGCCGCTCGCCAGCTTCGCGCTGTTCCACATGGTCACCGTGTTCCCGCTGTCGTGGATCTTCCTGTTCACCAGCCAGGAAATCGCGCGTTTCCTGTGGATCGAGACGGCCTGCGCGATCTTCTTCATCTTCGCGATCGTGATTTCGGGCGTGCTGGCCGATCACGTCGGGCGGCGGACGCTGCTCGGCTTCGGCGCGATCGCCATCGCGCTGTTCTCCGGCCTTGCGCCGCTGCTGCTGAACGGCGGCGACGCGGGTGAGATCGCGTTCATGATCACCGGCTTCATCCTGCTGGGCCTGTCGTTCGGCCAGTCGTCGGGGACGGTGGCATCGAACTTCGCCAAGGATTCGCGCTATACCGGCGCCGCGCTGACCTCGGATCTCGCATGGCTGTTCGGGGCGGGCTTCGCGCCGCTGGTCGCGCTGGCGCTGGCGGGCAAGCTGGGGCTGATCGCTTCGGGCCTCTACCTGCTGTCGGGTGCGGTCGGCACGCTGGCGGCGCTGGTGCTGAACAAGGAACTGGCGCGTCGTCTCGACTAAGGGGATGGCGGTCGCGCTGCTGCTGGCGGCGCTGGCGGCGCCGGTCGCCGCGGCACAGCCGATCGCGCCCGACGCCGCGCTCGCCCGCGACGCCGCCGACATCGCGCGGGTCGAGGGTCGCGATCCGGTCGAATCGCTCGCCGAACTGCGCAGGCAGGCGGCGAGTGTCGCACTGACCCTATGGCTGGAAGGCCGGTATCGCGACCGGCTGGCCGGGCTGGCGCTCGATCCGGGCGGCGACATCGACGTGCTGCTGACCGGGCGCAGGCCGGTCGCCGACGTCGCGGTGCGTGTCGGCGAAAGCGTGGTCGTCGGCCGCTTCCGCACCGGGGCCAGGGCGACCCATGCCGAACTGCTGACCGCACTGCGGCAGCATCAGGCGGCGATCCGGGCGATGCTGGCGCGTCCGCCCGCCATGGGAATCGACCCGCGACGCGGCGAACTGGTGGTCATGATCGGCCTCGCCGATGCGGCGGGCGATCGGGCCGCGCTGCGGCAACGGCTGGAGCGGCTGACGGGGGTGCCCGTCCGCCTCGCCGCCGCCGACCGGCCCGACAGCGAATTGCAGGCTCCCGACGTGTCGCCGGTGCCGCCGGTCGCGCCCGGTGAGGTCGTCGGCGGATCGCGGGTGATCGGCCCCGATCCGGTCAGCGGCGTACGCTTCATCTGTACGACCGGTTTCGTCGTCACCGACGGCGTGCGGCGCGGGATCGTCACCGCCGCCCATTGTCCCGACCAGCTCGACCATATCGGCACCGACGGTCGCGCGACGCCGCTGGCGTTCCTCGGCCAATGGGGCTGGGGATATCAGGACGTGCAGCTGGGCGAGACGCCCGCTGCCATCCGCCCGCTATTCTATGCCGATGCGGCACGCAGCGAGGTGCGCACCGTCACCGCGCAGCGCAGCCGGGCGGCGACCCGCGTCGGCGATATCGTGTGCCACCGGGGCGAACGATCGGGCTATAGCTGCGCGCGGGTGCTGATGGTCGATTTCGCGCCCTCGGGCGACCTGTGCGGCGGGGCGTGCCTGCCGCAATGGGTCGCGGTCGCCGGGCCCGGCTGCAAGGGCGGCGACAGCGGCGGGCCGGTCTTCATCGGCTCGACCGCGATCGGGCTGCTCAAGGGCAGCAGCTATCGCGGCGACCGGTCGTGCGGCTTCTATTACTATATGTCGCTCGACTATCTGCCCGGGGGCTGGCGGCTGGTGACTGCACCATGACCGCCGCGATCCCCGCCGCGACGCTGATCCTGCTGCGCGACCGACCGGACGGCCTGCCGCAGGTGCTGATGGTCGAGCGCGCGCCGACACTCGCCTTCGCCGCCGGGGCGCTGGTGTTTCCGGGCGGGCGGATCGACCCCGGCGACCGGGCGTTGGCAGCGGCGATGGGCGACGACGACCTGGCACCGCGACTGGCGGCGATCCGCGAGACGGTGGAGGAGGCGGGCATCGCCGTCGGCCTGTCGGGCGATGCTGTGGCGATCCGGGCCAGCCTCGCGGCGGGCGCGACGATCGGCGCGGTCGGGCCGGTCGACGTGTCGGGGCTGGTGCCCTATGCCCGCTGGCGACCCGATCATGTGCCGGTGCGGGTGTTCGACACGCATTTCTATCTCGCCACGGCGCCGGACGACGCGCCCGATCCGCAGGTCGACGGCACCGAGAATGTCCGCGCCTTCTGGACCACCGCCGCCGAGGTGCTGGCGGCGAACGACCGGGGGGAGGCGATGTTGCTGTTCCCGACGCGCCGGGTGCTCGAACGCCTCGCGACGCATGGCGACAGTGCCGTCGCCTTCGCCGCCGCGCGGGCGTGGCCGGTGCGCACGATCGTGCCGTGGATCGAGTCGCGCACGGACGGCGACTGGATCTGCATTCCGGACGATCTCGGCTATCCGGTGACGGCGGAGCGTCGCGACCGGGCGACGCGCGGATGAAGCCGCCGCCGGTCCGCGCGCTGACGAGCGGCCTGCGCGCGCTGCTATGGCTGGCGGTGATCGCGGCGATCGGCTTCGCGCTCTACGTCTTCGTCCGCAGTCGGCCGCAGGACGTGCCATGGACCCCGCTCGACCTCTCGCAGCCGATCGGCATGTTCACCCGCGGCAAGATCGGCGCGTTGCGCGACGACTTCGCCGGATGCCGCGCGCTGCTCGACAAGGCCGGGGTCCGCTACAGCGCGCTGCCGCCGCGCGAGGGCGGCGAACAGTGCGGCTATGCCGATGCCGTCCGGCTGCGCACCGGCGGGGCGCGCACCACCGCCTATGCCCCCGCCGATGTCGGCGTGTCGTGCCGCGTCGCGACCGGCCTCGCTCTATGGGAGTGGCAGGTGGTGCAGCCCGCCGCGCAGGCCCGCTTCGGCACCGGCGTCGCCCGGATCGAGCATTTCGGCAGCTACAACTGCCGCCGCCTCTATGGCCGCGATTCGGGCGCGTTCAGCCAGCACGCCACGGCCAACGCGATCGATATCGCCGCCTTCGTACTGGATGACGGTCGCCGGATCAGCGTGGTCGGCGACTGGACGGCGGGGCAGGGCAGGGGCGATGCCGACAAGGCGGCGTTCCTGCGCGAGGTGCGCGACGGGGCGTGCGGCGTGTTCTCGACCGTGTTGTCGCCCGATTACAATGCGGCGCACCGCGACCATTTCCATCTCGACCAGGCGGATCGCGGCATGGGCGGGGCCTGCGGCTGATCCGCCGGTCCGGGCGCGTCAGTGCATCGCCGCGCCGGTCTCCACCTTCTCCACCCACGCCGGATAGAAGGCCGGTTGCCGCAGCGACCAGCCCGAAGCGGTCGCCGCCGCCTCGCTCAGCGACTGGAGCAGCTTGCGCCGCAGGTCGGGATGGAGGTGCGGCAGCGCCGCCGACGCGCAGAAGGCGGCGGGCAGCCACGGGCGCGCCTCGGCACCCACCAGCCGTTCGTAGAGGAAGCGATAGGCGCCGAAGGTGGTCAGCCGCCCCTGTCCCAGATCAAAGGCGGTGACGAGCAGCAGCGGCGTCATGAACGGTTCCACCGCGTCCAGCCCGCTGTCGTCGGGGATGCAGGCGCGGATATCGGGCAACCGGTCGTAGACGCGAACCTGTGCACGGATGCTCGCCGCCTCCACCATGTCGCGCGACCAGCGCTGCATCGCGTCGTCGCGGTCCAGCCCGATGTCGAGCGAGCGGCGGATGTAGCGCTGCGTCGCTGCGGTGAAGCTCGCGAATTCCTTCATCTCGGCAAGGGTCATCGCCCCTTCCGCCGGCCTGCCTGCTTTCGCCATCGTCTTTCTCCCCGCCCGAGTACAACCGACGGGAGATTGCCCGAAGCTGGTTAACAGCTTGCTGAACGGCAGCATCCGGGCACCCGTCGACGACACATCCGAACATAACGCCTGTTGCGTTGCAACATTCTCGTCATGCGGTTCGTCGCATTCATACGGGTGCAGGCCGCAGCGCACCGAATCAGGGGAAGCGGCGTCAGGGGGCGATCGCGGGCGTAACGACCGCTGCCGAACGACCGCGCTCGAAGGGCGGTTTCGCGGGTCATCGCCGGGGCAACACGCTTCATCGGAAAAGGTTCCCGACGACCTGTCAGCGGGGTTTCCGTGGGCGATGAACCCTGCTTGAAGACGCTCACAACGTTTCACGGGGCCTGGGGGTCAGATGAAGTTCGGTGGTTTGGCAGCGCGTTTTGCGCTGGTGGTTTCGTGCGCCCTGACGATGGTGGCACCGGCGCAGGCACGCTTCTGGCAGTGCGCGCCCTATGCCCGCGAGATTTCGGGTGTCGAGATCTTCGGCAATGCCCATACCTGGTGGAACCAGGCGGCGGGCAAGTACGAGCGCGGCCACGCTCCGAAGGAAGGCGCGGTCCTGTCCTTTGCCGCCACCTCGCGGATGCGGCTCGGCCATGTCGCGATGGTGTCGAAGGTGGTGAGCGAGCGCGAAGTGCTGCTGACCCATGCCAACTGGTCGCGTCGCGGCGGTATCGAGCGCGATGTGCGCGCGATCGACGTTTCGGCGAACGGCGACTGGAGCGAAGTGCGGGTGTGGTTCGGGCCGGTCGGCGGGCTCGGCACCTCGACCTATCCGACCAACGGTTTCATCTATTCGGGCCGTGCCCCGCACGTCACCCCGTTCGACGCGCCGCTGGTGATCGCCAAGGCCCCGTCGCCGGTCCCGGTGGTGGTTGCCTCGATCGCCCCGGCGCAGGTCGCGCACGCCGCGCCGACCAACTGACCGTCCCCGTCACGACGTTTATCCGGCCCGGCGCTTCCCCAGGAGCGCCGGGCCGGTGTCGTTTCAGGCGCTGGCGGGGCGGAAGGTCATCGCATCGCCGTTCATGCAATAGCGCTTGCCGGTCGGCGGCGGGCCGTCGTCGAACACATGGCCGAGATGCCCGCCGCAGCGGCTGCACAGCACCTCGGTCCGCGTCATCATCAGCGAGCGGTCGGTGCGGGTCGCCACGGCCCCCTTGAGCGGCGCGTAGAAGCTCGGCCAGCCGGTCCCGCTCTCGAACTTGGTCGTCGAGGCGAACAGCGGCCGGGTGCAGCCCGCGCAGGCGAAGATGCCGCGCCGCTTCTCCCGGTTGAGCGCGCTGCTGTAGGGGCGTTCGGTCCCCTCCTGCCGCAGGATGGCATATTGCGCGGGGGTGAGGCGCGCCTTCCACTGGGCGTCGGTCAGCTTGAACGGAAAGTTCGGCGCGGCCTCGCTTTCCGGCGCGCAGCCGATCAGCGCGGCAAGGCCGGTCAGGCCGGTGAGTTCGAGCAGGCGACGACGGGCGAGCGGCATGGGCGATCCTTTTCCGAGGATCGGATGTGGGGTGCGCGCGATCGCCCTGCAACGATCCTCCCCGGCATGGGGAGGGGGACCGCCGCGCAGCGGTGGTGGAGGGGGCACTCCCCGCACGCAACACCGGCGTTCGCGGACACCCCCCTCCACCATCCTGCGGATGGTCCCCCTCCCCGTGCCGGGGAGGATCAGGCGGCTACCGCCCCAGCAGCACCCGTGCCTGTCCGGCGATCTGCGCCAGCATCGCCGCGCCCGGTACCGGCGCCTGCCGCGCGCGGTGGACCAGTGCGGCGAACTGCGCGACGCGGGCGCGATTCGCCTCCAGCCATGCCTCGACCGCCGCCTGCGGGTCCTTGCCCGCCTTGCGGTTCAGGAAGTCGAAGCGCAGCTGCTGGAAATCGCGCGCCAGCCCCGCGATCAGCAGCCGTTCCCACGGATCGCCGGTCTGGATGCGCGCCGCCACCGCCTGCGCCCAGTCCAGCCCCAGCGCGAAGCCGAGGTGGGTGAACGCCTGCGTCAGCTTCGTCTCGTCGAGCTTGAGCCGCTTGCCGAGGTCGGCGAGGCCGACCGCGCCGTCCAGCTCGAACAGCCGCACGACCTGACCCGCCAGTTCGCCCGGCGCGCCCGCATCCTGCAACACGCCCGCGATCCGGTCGCGCTGCTGCGCGGCTTCGGCGCGGAGCAGCGCCTTGGCCTGGGTCGCCAGCGTCGCCACCCCCTTGGACAGATGCGCGACGGCATGCGCCGGGGTGGTGCCCGCCGGGAAGGCGCGCAGCAGGTCGGCGATCTGCGAGCGCACGCCCACCGCCACCTCGTCGAGCAGCGCGATGCGCGCGCGCTCGGGAATGTCCGCCGATTCGATCCGGTCGTAGAGCGCATCGACGTCGAACAGCCGCTCGGCGGCGACGAACATCGCCGCGATATCGGCCAGCGCCTCGCCTTCCTCTTCCGCCAGCTCGAATACGTGGAGCACGCCCAGCCGGTTGACGATGCGGTTGGCCAGCTTGGTCGCGACGATCTCGCCGCGCAGCCGGTGCGACAGGATCGCCTTCTTCTGCGTCTCCTGCATTTCCCTTGGGAAGGCGGCGAGCAGGTCGCCCGCCATATCGTCGTCGGTCGCGAGCGGCGCGGCCTCGATCGCTTCCTGCAACGCCAGTTTCACGCTTGCCAGCAGCACCGCGAGTTCGGGCCGGGTCAGCCCGCGCCCGTCCTGCGCGCGGCGCAGATAGTCGTCGTTGCCGCCCAGCCCCTCGACCGCGCGGTCGAGCTTGCCCGCCGCCTCCAGCATCTCGATCACGCGGACATAGCTCGGCACCGCGACCGGACCGTCATTCTCCATGACCGACAGCGCCAGCGTCTGGAGACGGTTGTCCTCCAGCACGAGGTGGGCGACATCGTCGGTCATCCGCGCCAGCAGCGCGTTGCGGTCGTCCTGCACCAGCCGCCCCTCGATCACCTCGCGGTTCAGCGCGATCTTGATGTTCACCTCATTGTCCGAACAATCGACGCCCGCCGAATTGTCGATGAAGTCGGTGTTGATCCGCCCGCCGAGCATGCTGAACGAAATGCGCGCCGCCTGGGTGACGCCCAGGTTCGCGCCCTCGCCGATCGCCTTGGCGCGCAGGCTCTGCGCATCGACGCGGATGCGGTCGTTCGCCGGGTCGCCCACGTCGAGGTGGCTTTCGGCGCGGTCCTTCACATAGGTGCCGATGCCGCCGAACCAGATCAGGTCGACCGGGCTGCGTAGAATCGCCGAGATCAGCGCGGACGGCTCCATCTCGCGCTCGCTCACCCCCAGCATGGCGCGCACCGCATCAGTCAGCGGGATCGTCTTGGCGGTGCGCGGGAACACGCCGCCGCCCTCCGAGATCAGCGACGGGTCGTAGTCGGCCCAGCTCGAGCGGGGCAGGGCGAACAGCCGGTCGCGCTCGGCCCAGCTCGCCGCCGCATCGGGCGCGGGGTCGAGGAAGATGTGGCGATGGTCGAACGCCGCCTTCAGCCGGATCGCCTTCGACAGCAGCATGCCGTTGCCGAACACGTCGCCCGACATGTCGCCGCAGCCGACGACATCGATCGGCTGGGTCTGCACATCGACGCCCAGTTCGAGGAAGTGCCGCTGGACCGAAATCCACGCACCCTTGGCGGTGATGCCCATCGCCTTGTGGTCATAGCCGACGCTGCCGCCCGACGCGAAGGCATCGCCGAGCCAGAAGCCGCGCTCCAGCGCCAGTGCATTGGCCACGTCGCTGAACGTCGCGGTGCCCTTGTCGGCGGCGACGACGAAATAGGGGTCTTCGCCGTCCCACACCGTCACCTGATCCGGATGGACGACCTTGCCCTCGACGATGTTATCGGTGATCGACAGCAGCGAGCGGATGAAGATGCGGTAGCTCTCGGTCCCCTCCGCCGTCCATGCGTCGCGGTTGGCGGGGCTGGGGAGCTGCTTGGGATAGAAGCCGCCCTTGGCCCCGGTCGGCACGATCACCGCGTTCTTGACCCGCTGCGCCTTCATCAGCCCGAGGATTTCGGTGCGGAAATCGTCGCGCCGGTCGGACCAGCGCAGGCCGCCGCGTGCGACCGGGCCGGCACGCAGGTGGATGCCCTCCACGCGGGGGCTGTACACGAACACCTCGCGCCACGGCAGCGGCTTGGGGAGACCGGGCACCTGCGCGCTGTCCAGCTTGAACGCCAGTGCCTCGTTCGCGGCGGGGGCGAAGGCGTTGGTGCGCAGCGTCGCCGCGACGACCCCGCGATAGCTGCGCAGGATACGGTCGTCGTCGATCGCGGAGACGGCATCGAGGCCCGCCTCGATCGCGGCATCGGCAGCGGCGATCGCGGCGTCGCGGTCGCTCCGCGACGGATCGTGCGCGGCGTTGAACCGCTCGATCAGCGCGGTCGCGACCCTGGGCGCGCGGCGCAGCGCATCGACCACGGTGGCAAGGCTGTAGCTGACCCCGGTCTGGCGCAGATAGCGGAACCACGCGCGCAGCAGCACCACGGCGGCGGGCGCGATCCCCGCCTCGACGGTCAGGCGGTTGAAGGCGTCGTTCTCGGCACGGGTCTCGAGCACCGCCTGAATCGCATGTTCGACCGTGGTATAGTCGAACCGCACGGGGCCGCCCGATGCCAGCGCGACCTCGAAGTCGTGGATGTAGCTCTTCTCGTCGTCCTCCAGCCGGGTCGGCAGTTCCTCGATCACGCGGAAGCCGAAATTCTCGAACACCGGCACCGCATCCGACAGCGGCAGCGCGCCACCCCGGCGATAGACCTTGATCCGCAGGCCGGTGGCGTCGCCGCCGATGATCCGCACCGACCGTGCATCGGCATCGGTCAGGCCCGCCACGCGCACGATGTCGCGCGCCGCCTCGTCGGGCAGGTTGGAATTGCGGTAGTTGGCGGGAAAGGCGTTGGCGAAGCGCAGCGCCAGCCGGGTCGCGCCGTCGGGCACCCGCTCGGCCAGCGCCGCCTCGACGGCGGGGCGCCAGCCGCGCACCATCCGCTCGATCCGCCGGTCGAGTTCGGCGGTGTCGGGCATCCGTCCGTCCTGCCGCAGGTCGAGCACGAAGCGCAGCAGCGCCGCCTCGCCGTCCTCCATCGCGATCGACCAGTTGAGGATCGCGGCATTGGCGGCCTGCGCCAGCATCTCGCCGATCGCGAGGCGGCGCTGCGTCGTCACGTCGTCGCGCCCCAGCCAGACGAAGGCGAACAGATGCCGTCCCAGCGCCGAGCGGATCAGCACGAGCCGCGAGCGCGGGCGATCGGCGACCGACATGGCGGTCAGCGCCAGTTGCTCCAGCGAGTCGGGGTTGAGCGCGGTCGTCAGGTCGTGCGGCAGTGCCGAGATGGCGTGGGACAGCGCCTTGCCCGCATGGCCGTGCGGATCGAAGCCGAACTTGGCGCGCAATGCCGCCAGATTGCGACGCAGCACCGGCACCTCCGCCGGATCGGCCTGCAACGCCGCGCTGGTCCACAGCCCGCCATGGATCGACAGGCCCGTCACCGCGCCGCCTTCGCGGATCGGCACCAGCACCAGATCGATCGGCGCGCGGCGATGCACGGTCGAGATGCAGTTGGACTTGAGCAGCAGCGGCTGGACATTGCCCGCGTCGAACCATTCGATCGCCCGCCGCCGCGACGCATCGGCCAGCAGCGGCACCTCCAGCTTCGCGCGCGACAGGCCGAGCCGCTGCGACACGGTGCCGTCGCGCGACCAGCGTTCGTGCGCCAGCAGCGTCAGGCTGCCGCCGACGAACCAGTCGAGCAGCGCCGCATCCTCGGCGGTGGCCGCGTCGGCGCTCAGGCTGGCCGCATCGGCGCGCATCGCCGCCTGCATCGCCCGCCAGTCGGCCACGGCGAAGCGGACATGGTCGAGATTGCGCTCGATCTCGGCGACCAGCGCATGGCGGACGCGGGCGTCGGCGCGCTCCATCTCGATATAGATCATCGATTCGCGACGACCCGCGCCGTCGATGCCGGTCAGCGTACCCGCCGCATCGCGTTCCACCGCGACCACCGGGTGGAGGATGCGGTCGATCGCGATGTCGTGGGCGACGATCGTGCCCGCGATCGAATCGACCAGGAACGGCATGTCGTCGTTGACGACCGCAAGGCGCATCCGCCGCGCATCGCCCCGGTTCAGCGTCTCCAGCGCGACGCTGACCGTGCCGGGGGAGCGGTGCGCGGCGGCGGCGGCCACGAACTGTGCGGCATCGGCGCGCGCGGCGGCGTCCAGACCTTCGATTTCGCCGGGAAGGGCGCTGTCGACCAGCAGCGTTTCCAGCGGGCGGGCGAGCTTGGCTTTTGGTGTCATGGCCGCGCTATGCGCGCGGAAAATGACAGGCTCAACCCTTGTGGCACTTGCGAACAAAATGTCGCGTTGCGGTAATTATCGTACACCGCGGGACGACGGGCATCGTCCGGCCTGCGGCAAGCGCCGGGCGATCGCGCCGCCCCCGATGGCCGCAAGTGGCTGAAGTCGCGGTCCCGATGTGCCGAATCCCGTGGGTTCAGCCCGCGATCTGGCCGATCGCACGCTCGATCTGTTCGGGATCGGCATCGACCCGGCCCAGCACCGCCACCGTCCCCGGATCGTCGGCGCGCGCCAGCAGCAGCACGAACTCGTCCGCCCCCGCCGAGACCGCCACGCCGCCGATCCCCGGCAGGCGTCGCGCGCGCTCGATCGGGGAGGGGGCGGGGCCCTCCGCCGCCTCGCCCGGCGCGTCGGGCAGCGGTGCGCTCGGACCATCGGCCCAGGCCGCGGCGGTCGACACCGGGCGCGGTGCGGCACGGCGCGATGCGGCCAGTTCGGCGTGCAACTGCGACTGGGTGGTCGGATCGACCACCTCCTTCCAGTTGATGACGCCATAGAGGTAATCGATCGTCTCGCCGTCCGACGAAAAGGGCATCAATATGCCGCGATACATCATCGGATGGCCGCGCGTGCCGACGAATTCCGCCTCGAACCCGATCGGCGCGCGATTGGCGATGATCTGGAGATAATGATCGGTCAGCCGCGACAACAGCGAACGCGCCGGAACCTGCGACAGCCGGCTGATCGACGAATCCGCCCCGCTTTCGGCCCGCAGCGCATGCCCCAGGAAGCGGATCGCGGGATCGTCGCGCCCTTGCGTAAAGTCGAGCAGCACGCTGTTCGGCCCGAAATCGGCGATGCCCGCCGGATCGAGATCGTCGATCGACGGGCAGTTGCGCCCGCGCAGCAGCGCGATCCAGTGGTTGTAGGCGCGCACCTGCATCCGGCGTTCGTCGGTGCCGATCGCCACGGCTTCGCCGCCGATCCCGTCGCGATCGTCCTCGCCGCCCTGTTCGCCCGGTCCGCGTGCCATGTCCATCATCGGTCCCCATGGGCGACGCCGCCGCCCGATCCTCGCACCCTATTGCCCGTGGTGCAGTAAACGACCCGTAAAGCCGCTGCACACCCAAAAACTTGGGACAACACTCTTGCCACGCCCGCGACCCGCTGATAAGCGCCGCCGCCTGGGACGCACGACGCCCCACGCCGCTTTAGCTCAGTTGGTAGAGCATCGCATTCGTAATGCGGGGGTCACAGGTTCGAGTCCTGTAAGCGGCACCATCACGTCCCCGGAACAAAGCTGGAAAACCGCAGAAATCTGCGGTAAAATGCCTCTCGGCGGTCCCGTGAAATCTCATTATGTTCCGCCGTGGCCCACTCAAAAGGGGCCACGAATCATGGGGCCACGAACGTTGCAGGAGGCGTGGCCCCATGCTTACGGTTGTGCAGATCCGGGCGCTGAAACCGGCAGAGCGTCCCTACAAGGTGGCCGATTCGGACGGCCTGTATCTACTGGTGCAGCCATCCGGCGCCCTGCTCTGGCGCTTTCGCTACCGGTGCTGCGGCATCGAGCGGAAACTTTCGCTGGGCAGTTTCCCCGATGTCACCTTGGTGCAGGCGCGCAGGAAGCGCGACGAGGCCAAGGCCGAACTCGATGACGGGATCGATCCCGTCGAGGAAAAGCGCCAGCGGCGGCTGAAGGCCGAACTGGCGGCGCAGACGACGTTCGCGCTCGTCGCCGGGGAATATATCGAGAAGATGGAGCGCGAGGGCCGTTCCCCCGCTACCATCAAGAAAGCGCGCTGGTTCCTCGAACTCCTCGATGGCATCGCCAAGCGCCCGATCGCGGCGATCACCCCGCATGAGCTTCTCGACGTGCTGAAGCGGGTCGAGCGTCGCGGGCATCATGAGACGGCGCTTCGGCTCCGCTCCTTCGCCGGCCGTGTCTTCCGCTATGGTTTCGCGACCCTGCGCACCGAGCGCAATCCAGCCGACATCCTGCGCGGCGCCCTTACTGTTCCCAGGGTCAAGCATCATGCCGCGATCGTCGAGCCTAAGAAGGTCGGCGACCTGCTGCGCGCAATCGACGGGTACACGGGCCGGCCCGAGACCCTGCATGCACTCAGGATCGCGCCGCATGTCTTCCTGCGCCCGGGAGAGTTGCGGCAGGCGAAGTGGAGCGAGATCGACTTCGCCGAAAAGGTCTGGCGCGTGCCGGCCGAGCGCATGAAGATGAAGCTGTGGATCGGCGTGGAAAAGGGACCCCGGTAGCGGGGTGATCGGCGTCGAAAAAGGACCCCTCATCCCGGTGGTCTAGGCTGTTCGCTTGGCGGTGTGTCAGGCGGCGAGATCGGGATGCTGGTATTGGAGACGGTGTTGAGGATCCGGCGCGAGCACGCGTCGGGGAAGGCCATCAAGGCGATAGCGCGGGACCTGCACCTGTCGCGCAAGGTGGTGCGCAAGGCGATCCGAGCGCCGGAGGCGGACATGGGCTACCGGCGGGAGGTGCAGCCGCTGCCGAAGCTGGGGCCGTTTCAGACGCGACTGGATGCGTTGCTGGAGGAAGACGAGGCACGGCCGCGGCGCGAGAAGCTGCGCCTCACGCGTATCCACGATCTGCTGCTGCGCGAGGGGTTCGACGGCTCATACGACGCGGTGCGCCGCTATGCCGCCCGCTGGCGGCAGGCGCGGCGTCGCGACGTGATGAATGCGCCGGCGTTCATCCCGCTGCTGTTCCGACCGGGCGAGGCGTATCAGTTCGACTGGAGCCACGAGGACGTGGAGATCTCGGGCAAGCCGATGCGCGTGAAGGTCGCGCATGTGCGGCTG